>JAEYXX010000176.1 GCA_023431055.1 Pseudomonadota bacterium | reverse complement strand
GTGTCCACCAGTTTCGTGTTCCTGTTCGTGCTGTTCGGCGCGCTGCTCGAGCGCGCCGGCGCCGGCCACTACTTCATTCAGCTGGCCTTCAGCCTGCTCGGCCACCTGCGCGGCGGCCCGGCCAAGGCCGCCGTGGTGTCCTCGGCGCTGACCGGGGTGATCAGCGGCTCGTCGATCGCCAACGTGGTGACCACCGGCACCTTCACCATCCCGATGATGAAAAAGGTCGGCTTCTCCAAGGAGAAGGCCGGCGCGGTGGAGGTAGCCTCCTCGGTCAACGGCCAGATCATGCCGCCGGTGATGGGGGCTGCGGCCTTCCTGATGGTCGAATACATCGGCATGCCCTATGTCGAGATCATCAAGCATGCCTTCCTGCCTGCCGCGATTTCCTACATCGCGCTGCTCTACATCGTCCATCTAGAGGCGCTCAAGCTCGGCCTGCAACCCATTGGCGGCCATCAGCCCAAGCCCTGGCTGCGTCGCCTGACCGGCTTCGCCTTCGGTGCAGCGCTGATCAGTGGCCTGTCGCTGGCGGTCTACTACGGCCTCGGCTGGCTCAAGCCGGCGCTCGGCGAATATGCCCTGCCGGTGATCGGCGTTCTGCTCGCGGTGGTCTACCTGGCGCTGCTGAAAGTCGCCGCCAGTGTGCCGGTACTGCCGCCGGAAGACCCCAATGCGCCGTTGGAAGAACTGCCGCAGACCCGCGCGGTGCTGCTCTCGGGCCTGCATTTCCTGCTGCCGGTGGTGGTGCTGGTCTGGTGCCTGATGATCGAGCGTCTGTCCCCCGGCTTGTCGGCCTTCTGGGGCAGCGTGATGCTGATCATCATCCTGCTCACCCAGCGCCCGCTGCTGAGCTGGATGCGCCGCGATGGCAGCCATGACCACGGCACCTTCATCGATGGCGTGGTCGACCTGCGTGAAGGCCTGATCGCCGGTGCGCGCAACATGATCGGCATCGGTATCGCCACGGCGGCGGCCGGCATCATCGTCGGTGCGGTGTCGCAGACCGGCGTCGGTCTGGTGCTGGCGGACCTGGTCGAACTGCTGTCGATGGGCAACCTGCTGCTGATGCTGATCCTGGTGGCGGTGTTCAGCCTGATCCTCGGCATGGGCCTGCCGACCACCGCCAACTACATCGTGGTGTCCAGCCTGCTGGCGCCGGTGGTGGTGGCGCTGGGGCAGCAGAACGGCTTGATCGTGCCGCTGATCGCGGTGCACCTGTTCGTCTTCTACTTCGGCATCATGGCCGACGTGACCCCGCCGGTGGGGTTGGCCTCGTTCGCCGCTGCGGCGGTGTCCAAGGGCGACCCGATCAAGACCGGTATCGTGGCGTTCTTCTACAGCCTGCGCACCGCCGCGCTGCCGTTCCTGTTCATCTTCAACACAGACCTGCTGCTGATCGACGTGGACTTCTGGCATGGCGTGCTGATCTTCATCGTGGCGACCGTCGCCATGTTGATATTCGCTGCCGGCACCCAGGGTTTCTTCCTGGTACGCAGCCGCCTGTACGAGAGCGTGCTGCTGCTGCTGGTGGCGTTCACCCTGTTCCGCCCCGGCTTCTGGATGGACATGCTGCACGACCCTTACCAGGAAGTGCCGCCGGCCGAGCTGGCGCAAGCGCTCGATGGGGTAGAGGACGGCAGCTCGCTGCGCCTGCGCATTCTTGGCGAGAACGCCGTGGGCGACCCGCGTGAGTTCACCGTGCTGCTGCCGGTGCCGGACGGCGCTTCGGGCCAGGCGCGCCTGGAGAAGCTCGGCCTGAACCTGTACGAAGAAGGCGACAAGGTGCTGGTGGACAGCGTCACCTTCGGCAGTATCGCAGCCGATGCAGGCCTCGAGTTCGACCAGCAGATTCTCAGTGTGCGGGCACCAACCGACCGCTGGATCAAGGAACTGATGTGGATTCCGGGCTTCCTGCTGTTCGGTCTCGTTGTGCTGCTGCAGCGCCGTCGTCTGGTCGCGCAGCGTACATAGCGCGCGTCTCGACCTCCAACAAGGCAGCTTCGGCTGCCTTGTTCGTTTATGCCCTGGCGACGGGTTGCTAGACTCGCCGACCTGACCATTCAGACAACAAGGACTCAGCCAGTCATGTCGACGCCACGCGTGCACTATCCCTGGTACAAGAAGGAAGACACCGACGCCTTTTTCGCCCTGTTCCAGAACAACATCGCCAACTTCGTGATCATCGCCATCAGCATGCTGGGCATGGGCTTTCCCGCCGAGATCGTGTTCGGTCAGGTGTTGCCTGGCGCGGCGGTGGCGGTGATGGTCGGCAACTTTTACTACGCCTTTAGTGCCGCTCGACTGGCGCGCAAGGAGAACCGTGCCGACGTGACGGCGCTGTCCTATGGCATCAGTACACCGGTGATGTTCGTCTTCCTGTTCGGCGTGCTGCTGCCGGCGAAGAATCTCACCGGCGATGCAGAACTTGCGTGGAAGGTGGCGGTGGCCGCGTGCTTTATCAGTGGCCTGATCGAGGCGGCCATCAGCCTGATCGGCAACTGGGTGCAGCGTCATCTACCGCGTGCGGCCATGCTCGGCGCGGTGGCCGGGGTGGCACTGACCTTCATCGCTGGGGAGATGCTGTTCAAGACCCTGGAAATTCCGGTGATCGGCCTGCTGGTATTGGCCATTACCATCGTCGGCCTGGTGGCGCGGGTGAGCATGCCGTTCCGCCTGCCTGCCTCGCTGTTCGCCATCGTCGTCGGCACCGCGCTGGCCTACCTGATCGGCGCGGCTGACGGCGGCAAGTTCAGCGATGCCTTCACCCACCTGGGCTTCTACCCGCTACTGCCCAACCTGGCCTGGTACGAAGGCCTGGGCCTGCTGTTCACCAGCCTGCTGGCGCTGATGACGGTAATTTTGCCGATCACCCTGTACAACGCCATCGAGACCATGAACAACGTCGAGGCCATGAACGCCGCCGGTGACAGCTACAGCGTGCGCGAATGCCAGGCCGTGGATGGGCTCGGTACCTCGCTCGGGGCGCTGTTCGGCGGCGTGTTCCCGACCACCGTTTACATCGCCACCGTGGGTTCGAAGTGGATGGGCGCCGGACGCGGTTACAGTTTGCTCAATGGCGCGGTGTACGGCCTGGCGACCATGTTCGGTCTGATCGCCTTCATCGCCGCGCTGATTCCGGTATCGGTGGTGGCGCCGATCCTGGTGTTCGTCGGCATGTCGATGATCGCCACGGCGTTCAACAGCAACCACGCCCGTTACTACCCGGCCGTGGCGCTGGCGATGCTGCCGTACTTCGCCAACTACCTGGCGACTCGTTTCAACCGCGGCGCTCCCGAGGTGGTCGAGGGCATTTCCAGCGCCATCGGCGCGCTGGGGCAGGGTGCCATGTTCAGCGCCATCCTGCTCGGCGCCATGTGCGTGGCGGTGATCGATCGCCAGTTCCGCCAGGCCACGGTGTTCGCGCTGGTGGCGGCGGGTATGGCCTTCGTTGGCCTGATGCACGCACCGAAGCTGGCGTGGTACGCCGCGCCGGACTTCGTCCACGGCTATCTGCTGATGGCGCTGTTCTTCGCCTGGTACGCCTGGCGCGGCGTCGAGCCGGCCGAGCCCGAGCGCGTGACCGGCGCCGACTGAGTCACTCGCCGCCTTCGAGCTTGAGGGCGCCGGTTTCGCCGCCCTCGAGCACCACGTAGGCGCTGGCGCAGAACAGCGAGTTGAGTCGCTTCATGTCGGCGATCAGCTCCAGGTGCAGGGAGCTGGTTTCGATGCTCTGCACCACTTGACGCTGCAGACGGCCGATATGGGCGTGGGCCAGGCGTCGCTCCTGCGCGCGGAAGCGGCGCTTCTCCCGCAGTAGCTGGCTGGCGCTGGCGTGGTCGGCGCTGAGGAACACGTTCAGCCCCAGGCGCAGGTTGGCCATCAGTTGTCCGTGCAGGCTGGTGAGCTCCTCCAGCCCCTTTTCGGAGAAGGCCCGGCGTTGCGCGGTCTTCTCGTTCTGGATCTTGCCGAGCATGCGCTCGATCAGATCGCCAGCCTGCTCGAGGTTGACTGCCAGCTCGAGAATCTCTGCCCAGCGCCGGCTTTCGTGCTCGCTCAGGGCCTCACGGGGGATTTGCGCGAGGTACAGCTTGACCGCCCGGCACAGGCTGGAGACATCGTCATTGAGGCTGCGCAGCTCCTTGTTCAGTGCTGGCTGGTTCCGCTCCAGCACCGGTAGCAGACGGCTGAGCATGGCTTCGATCTTGTCGCCCACGCGCAGGGTTTCACGCACTGCGTTGGCCAGCGCCAGGCTCGGCGTGGCCAACGCCGTTGGGTCGAGGTGGCGTGGCCGGGCGATGCCGCTGTCGTCCGCTCGGTCCGGCAGCAGCCAGTTGCAGAAGCGCGCCATCAGCCCGACGCTCGGCAACATCAGCAGCGCGCGCAGGCTGTTGTAGAGCAGGTGGAAAAAGATCACCAGCTCCGCCGGGCGCCAGTTCAGGCTATCCAGCCAATGGGCCAGTGGTTGCAGCACGGGCAGTACCAGCAGCAGCCCGATCAGCTTGTAGATCAGGCTGCCCACCGCCACGCGGCGCCCGGCCGGGTTCTGCAGGCTGCTGGTAAGAAAGGCCAGCAGGCCGCTGCCGATATTGGCGCCAATCACCAAGCCGATGGCCACCGGCAGGCTGATCAGCCCAGCGCCAGCCAGGGTCGCGGTGAGCAGCACCGCTGCCAGGCTGGAATAGGTGAGCAGGGCGAACATCGCGCCGACCAGAGCATCGAGCAGCAGGTCGCCGGTCAACGATGCGAACAGCACGCGAATGCCCCGTGCCTCGGTGATCGGTGTGGCGGCGGCAACGATCAACTCCAACGCCAGCAGCATCAGCCCGAGGCCTATGGCCACGCGGCCGAGTTGCCCCGCTCGGGTCTGCCGTCGCGAGAGAAAGAAGATCACCCCGAGAAAGATCAGCAGCGGGCTGAGCCAGCTCAGATCGAGGGTCAGCACGCGTGCCATCAGCGCGGTGCCGACGTCGGCACCGAGCATGATCGCCAGGCCCGGCGCCAGCGCCATCAGGCCCTGGGCGACGAAGGAGGTGACCAGCAAGGCCGTGGCGTTGCTGCTCTGCACCAGCGCCGTGACGCCGATGCCGGCGACGAACGCCAGCGGCCGGCGGCCGATATTGTGGCTGAGCACCTTGCGTAACTGCGAGCCGAACACGCGCAGGATGCCGGTACGTACGATGTGTGTGCCCCAGACCAACAAGGCAATGGCTGACAGCAAATGCAGCAGGGTCAGCATAAATCGGCCCCCCTGAAAGACGGCCGATGAGGAATTATGGTTTCGGCCTGTATAGATGAGCATCGGCCGAAATCGCTGATAAAGCCAGTCAACCGTCGCGCAGTACCTTGAGTTCGGCGTCGTCGGCGGAGAAGCCGCGCTCGAGCTTGAACTTGAGGCTGAGGTCGGTCCGCGAGTCGGCGAACTTGAGCGCTTCGGCCAGGCTGATACGGCCGGCTTCGAGCAGGGCGAACAGGTGCTGGTCGAAGGTTTGCAGACCTTGTTCGGCCGCTCGCGCCGTGGCTTCGCGCAACTCCTCCAACTCATCGCGCTGGATCAGGTCGCGGATGTAGGGCGTGCCCAGCATCAGCTCCACCGCCACCACGCGTTTTTGCGCGATTCCCGGTACCAGGCGCTGGCCGATCACCGCGAGCAGGTTGTGCGCCACGTCGGCCAGCACCTGCTTGCGGGCCTCGTCGGGAAAGAAGCGGGCGATACGCTCGATGGCGTGGCTGCTGCTGGTGGCATGCAGCGTGGCCACGCACAGGTGGCCGGTTTCGGCGTAATGCAGCGCGTGCTGCATGGTCGCGGCGTCGCGGATCTCGCCGAGCATGATCACGTCCGGCGCCTCGCGCAGCACGTTGCGCAGGGCGTCGTCGAAGCTGTGGGTATCGAGGCCGACTTCCCGCTGGTCGATGATCGAGCGCTGGTGGCTGTGGAGAAATTCGATGGGGTCTTCGATGCAGACGATATGCCCGCTCTTGTGGCGATTGCGGAAATCCAGCATCGCCGCCAGGGTGGTGGACTTGCCCGAACCGGCTGCGCCGGTGACCAGGATCAGCCCGCGATCCTGCATGGCCAGCTTTTCCAGCATTTTTGGCAGGCCGAGCGCCTCGAAGCTGGGAATCTGGCTCTTGATCAGGCGCACCACCATGGCCACTTCGCCGCGCTGGTAATAGAGGTTGACCCGATAACGTCCGGCGCCCTGCAGGCTGGCCGCCAGATTCATCTCCAGATCGCGCTCGAACTCGGCGATCTGCTTCTGCGTCATCAGTTGATAGGCCAGCTGTTGCACCTCGCCGGCCTTCAAGATGCGCTGGCCCACCGGCTGGCTGTGTCCTTCCACTTTCATGTGCGGCGGTGCGCCGACGCTGAAGAACAGGTCCGAGCCGCCGTGCTGGTGGATCAGCTGCAGATAGGGGAAAACGTCAGGCTGATCGTTGGCGTTGGTGTCATTCATCGGCTTGCCGCATCTCGTTCGTGTTGCGACAAGAATAGACGGCGTCCTGCCCAGCCCGTTGCTTCGTATCAAGAGAACAGCATGAATTGTCGCCCTATAGCCTGGTTGCACTGGACAGCCGTGCTCGTGAGAGCAAGAGTCAATGATCGGAGCAGCAAGGCGATTGCGCGCCAGTGACTGGAGATTGGTGGTGGGATTATGGGGGGCGGCTCTGCTGAGTCTGCTGTTGTGCGTCTCGGCGCGAGCCGAGGTGCTGCACCTGGCTACGGGCGATGACTATGCGCCGTTCACTGGCAAGGCATTGCCTGGTCAGGGCATGCTCACCCAGGTGGTGCGGGCGGCGCTGGCCGAGCAGGGGTCGGCAATCACGCTCGACTGGCTGCCCTGGAACCGCGGTTACCTGAAAGCCAAGCGCGTTGAGTACGACGCCACCTTTCCCTACGTCCGTTCTGCCGAGCGCGAGGCGGAGTTTCTCTACTCGGCGCCCATTTATGTGGCCGAACCATACATCTTCAGCCGGGCCGGTGATCACATCGAGCTCGATGATCTGCCCACCATGATCGGCCGGCGACTCTGCTATCCGCTGGGCTGGCAGCCGCCGGCGGCGATCCAGCAAATGGTCGAGCAGGGCGTACTGCGCCGTCATTCTCCACTGGGTCTGCAGGAATGTGCACGGCTGCTGCTGCTCGAACGTGACGACCTGTTCATTGCCGACCGTAACCTGGGGGACAGTGCTTTGCACAGCGCTGGCGCTGATCTGGCGCAGTTTCACCGGTCACGGGTGCCGTTTCAGAGCAGTACGCTGCACTTCATCGTCTCGCGGCAGCATCCGCGTGCTACCGAACTGATCAAGCGCTTCGACCGCGGTTTGGAGGTGCTCAAGACGAGCGGTGACTATCAGCGGCTGATCGAGCGCTACGCCGAGTAGCGCGTCGATGGTCCGTCAGGCCAGCAACATCATGATCGCCACCAGACTACCCGCGGCCAGCAGCGTCTGCAGGGTGATGATGCCGGCCATCAGTTGGCTGTCGCCGCCGAGCTGGCGGGTTAGTACATAGGCGGTGGGCGCCGTGGGCAGGGCGAAGAACAGCACCAGCACCGCGCTTTCCATGGCCGGCAGCGCCAGCGCCCAGGCCACGCCCCAGGCCAGCAGCGGCATTGCCAGCAGGCGCAACAGGCTGTTCCAGGTCAGCGCCGGGATTTCTCCGCCCAGTTGCTCCGGTTTCAGCGCCGCGCCAACGCAGAGCAGGCCCAGCGGCAGGCTGGCTGCGGCGAGCAGGCTGAGCAGGCGGTCGGTGCCGCCGGGCAGGCCGATACCGGTGAGGTTGAAAAGCGCGCCGCCGAGGCAGGCGAGAATCAGCGGATTCTTGATGATCGGCAGCAGCAGACTGCGAACGCTGACACCGCGCTCGGCGGTCAGCGACCAGACCGACAGCACGTTCACCGTCGGCACCATCAGGGCCAGCATCAGGGCGGCGAGGGTCAGGCCTTCCTGACCGAACAGGCTGCCCACGGCAGCCAGGCCCAGGTAGGTGTTGAAGCGCAGAATGCCTTGCGTGAAAGCGCCAAAACGTCCGGCCGGCCAGCCGCGCAGGCGGCGTACCAGTAGCAGCGCCAGCCAGGCGATGCCCAGGCCGAGCAGCACCGCCAGCGCCAGGCGCGGCAGCGCCGGGTTGTTCAGCGGCGCACGGGCCAGGCTGGAGAACAGCAGCGCCGGGAACAGGATGAAGTAGTTGAGGCGCTCGGCGCCCGGCCAGAAGGCCTCGCTGGGGAACTCGCGCAGGCGTAGCCAGTAGCCGGCGACTATCATGGCGAACAGCGGCCACAAGGCCAGCAACAGGTCTATCACGGCGATCCCCGATTGTGGTGAGCGCCTATCTTGGTCAGCGGCGCGGGGCAATGCAAGGCGGAGGCGGGATGAAGGTTGAACATCAGGGCGGCTGCCAGTGCGGCGCGCTGCGTTATCGGATCGATACGCCGCTGACGGATATCGCGCACTGCCACTGCTCGATCTGTCGGCGCAGCAGTGGCGGCATCCTCACCACCTGGGTCACGGTACCGCACCAGGCGTTTCACTGGCTGCGCGGTACACCGAAGGCGTTCGCCTCATCGGCCAGCTGCACGCGCTATTTCTGCGCCGACTGCGGCGCGCATCTGGCGCTGTTCACCTTGCTCAGCCCGGATACGCTGGACGTGACCGTGGCTACGCTGGACGCGCCTGAGCAGGCGCCGGCAGATCGGCATATCTGGGTGGGCAGCCGTCTGCCCTGGCTGACGGTCGACCCGCAATTGCCGGAAGAGGATCAGGAGTTGATTCCGTAGGGTGTCGACCGTAGCCCGGATGCAATCCGGGGACTGGGCAGAATGATTTGCCGGGCTACTCGATAGGCTAGGGCAGCTCCAGCCCGCCACTGGCCTTGTGCAGGGCGCGCAGGTGTTCGCCTAGCGCAACCAGGTTGGCCTCGTTGGCTTCCAGCTCGGCCAGACGCTCGGGCTGCAACAGGTTGCGCACCTCGTCGTCAAGTTCATCGCTGAGTTGGCGCAACTGCTGCTGGCGGTCACGGCTGCTGGCTTCGAGGCGCTCCCATTCCTGCTGCTGCGGCAAGCCGTAGCCGCCTTCGAGCAGTTCTGCCGGACGGCTGAGGAAGCCGCTGTTGGCCAGGATCTGTTCAAGCGCGGCACCGGCCTTGTTCAGGCTCGGATCACCGGCGGCGCGGCCGGTGAGGTAGCGGCGCTTGAGTTCGTCCTGAGCCAGCAGCAACTGCCTGCGCAGCGCGGCTTGCTCCAGCAGCAAGAGGGCGGCGCTGGCGCGCAGGTCGGCCTCGGCGAACCACTGGTTGCGATCCTTTGCTGGCTGCTCCAGCCAGGTCTCGACACTGTCCTGAGTGATCGGCAGACGTTCGCGCAGAACGCGGAACATCGCCTGGTAGCGCTCGCGGAAGGAGTCGAAGCGATAGCCCAGGCGCAGTGCTTCACGCGGGTCGTCGAGCACGCTGGTGTCGGCCAGGCCGCGAGCATCCATCAGCTCCAGCAGGCCGTTGGGCAGGATGCTGTCCAGTGCATGCAGGCGCGGGTTGCCGGTACCGCTGCGCAGCAGCTTGAGGGTTTCCACCGCGCAGTTGTTGGAGACGAAGTAGTAGTCGCCGTCATAGCTCCAGTGCTGTTCGGCGGCGCGTACCACCAGTTGTTCAAGCTCATCGCGCGACAGGCGCAGCGGTACCGAGGCCAGGCTACGCAGCTCTACCTTGGTGTATTCGTCGATCACCTGTTCCAGCGGCAGGACGAACAGGCGCGAGGGGTAGACGCCGGTCAGGCCATCCCAGCTCGACAGCTGCACATCGCCGACGAAGGCGCGATAGGACAGCACCAGGTGATGGTCGAGATCCAGACGGCAGTCCGGCCCGCGCGGTCGGCCTGGTGCGCAGACCACCAGGCGCAGCATGCTGTGGCCCCAGCGGCTCATCCAGGCATCGTTGGCCTCGGCGAGCAGGTAATCGACCTCATACACGCGCTCCGGGTCGAGTCGCCCCAGGGGCTGAGCGGCGAAATCACGTCCGGCGTTGAGGTAGGGGTATTCGCTGGCACAGGGCTCGCTGGCCGGTGTCCAGTCGAAGTGCTCGCGAAAATAGCGCGCCAGCGAGGGACGCCGACAGGCGTAGTTGGGGTCGAGCAGAAAGTATTCGAGGTTGACCGCGACGAACTCCAGCGCGTTGGTCAACTCGTAGCTGTCCGGGCTGCGCGCGACCTGACCGTTGTCCAGGTCGCGCGCGCCACGCTGGCCGACTCGCTGCTGCCAGCCGGCCAGGTCGAGCAGGCGTGGATCATCGCTGAGAGTGAAGCGCCGTTCGGTCTGGCCGCGGCAATCTTCCGGCAGCCCCACCAGACCCATCGAGCCGGCGTGCTGTCTGCACCTGCTGATGTGGCGGCGCTCGCCCGCAGGCCAGAGGCGTGCGCGGTCGTAGAGATGGGTGAGCTCGTGCAGCAGGGTGGCCAGCAACTCCTGGCGTTGAGTACCGTGAGGGCGACCGGTCTGGTTGCGGGCCGCCGTGCCATCGACTAGCTTGGGCAGCAATTCGGCATTCAGTTCGATACCGCTGAAGCGCCCGACCTGGCCGTACACCTCCGCAGGCAACCCCGTACGCCAGCTGACCTTCACCTCGCGATCCAGATGCTGGATGAAGCGCGGCGGCAATGCGGCCATCGCCTCGTTGAGCAGGGCTTGGCTCGCCTGTCGCTGCGCCGCGTCGAGAGTGCTGGCATCCAGCGTCAGACGCAATTGCGCCTGGGCGACGCCTGCGGCCAATGCCAGCAGCGCGCCGCAGCACCAGGCGAGAAGGTGGGTCACAGAGCGAGAATGGCTTCGGCCAATTGCAGGTCGCTGGCGGCCTGCGCTTCGGGCAGTTGCTGGCGAATGGCTTGCAGCGCGGCTTCCAGTTGCGCGCCGCGAATTTCGCCGGCGCTGGCGACGAAGCTGGCGGCGTCGTCACGCGCCTGCACCACGGTTTTCATGTCGCGCAGCGAAGTGGTGGTATCGGATGTGAAGTTGATGCTGCGATCCAGGGCGCGCACCACGATGTTGCTGGTGGCGACCACGGTTTGCGCCTGTGCGATACCGCTGAACAGGGCGCAGGCGGTGAAGGCGATGGCGAATGAACGACGCATGATGAGTAGCTCCGAGAACGGCAGAACGGACGATTTGACGTAGGCAGGCCGGCTCGGTTCCCCGCGGCCGGCAGGTGGGCGAAGTTTACGGGGAGCAGCTTCAGCGGTCAGCAGCGAGCCATTCGCCAGACGTGTACAAAGTTTTCACAGACTGAGGATGGCCTGGGCGAGTGCGAGGTCATCGGCTTTGGCCAGCTCGGCGTCGTGGCTGCGAATCTGCAGTAGGGCCGCTTCGAGCCGGGCGCTGCGAATGGCTCCGCCGCTGGCGACGAAACTGGCGGCATCATCGCGCGCCGCACGCAGCTGCTTCATGTCACGCAGCGAGCTGGTGGCGTCCGATGTGCCCTCGGCGGTACCAGCCAAGGCGCCGCCCAGGGTATCGGTGGTTGCGACCAGGCTGCTGGCGCACGCGCAGCTCACCAGACCTAGCGATAGCAAGGCTGCGATCAGAGATTTGTTCAGGTGCATGTGGGGTCACTCCGATGTGGTGGGGCGATGGTCTGCCCGCGCTCGCAGCTTATCCCAACAGCATTCCTCGCTCCATTGCTGGCTCAGCGCCAGAAGGGCTTGGCCAGTTCCTGCTCACGCTGTGCGGCACTGATGCCGGCGTCGGCCAGTTGCTGATCGTTGAGTCGTGCGAGCTGCTGGCGGGTTCGCCAGTTGCGTTGCCACTGATGCAGCGTCGCATATAGACCCAGCCAGCTCGGAGCCTCGGCGCCTACAGGTGGTGAGAGGGGTTGGTGAGTGCGATCCATGGCGTGCTCCCGTCGACAGACAAGGGTGGCAGTACAGGGTGTCGCAAGTGCGCTCGGCTGAGCAGATACAAACGAAGAGAATTGTGCGGGGGCAGTGGCGGTTTTATGGCAACTGTACTGCTCGCTGTGGCGATGACTGTTGCAGATAAAACGAAAGCCCCACCGCAGCAGAGACGGTGGAGCTCTCAGAAGATCCCAACTTGGGATGGAGCAAAGCGGTGTATCAGCGCCAGAACGGCTTCTGCAGTTCGACGTAACGCTGATCTTCGGTGATGCCGGCGTCGGCCAGCAGGCGGGCATCCAGTCGAGCCAGTTGACGACGGCTGACGATGCGGCGCTGCCACAGGCTGAGGGTGGCGATCACGCGGAGCGGCCAGGACGACTTATCGCTGGCAACGCTGTGAGTCTGAAGCAGGGCGGAACTGAGGGTACGTTCCATGGTGGTCATCCTTCCGCTTGTGGCGGGTCTGGTGTTTGCTTTCGATGGGCAAATTATCCCGAGCGCAGGTGGGACCCAGTAGTCACAGCTGGATGAAATTGTTGTGCTATTAGATAGGTTGCTTTGTAACTGTTCGGTCAGGAATTGATTTAACTGTACTGGTCATAAGCGAAAAAGCTGGGTGCAACCGATTTATGCGAGATTTTTAACTGGGTGCAACCTGAAAGTATCGGGTTTTGTAGCGGTACAGTTTTAAATTGATCTGTTGTCGTGGTTGACCTGAAAATCAGTTTTTCGGCGGGTGCTGAAAATGAGAAACCCGGCACATGGCCGGGTTTCCTGTCTGACTGGTCAGGCCTTATTCCACGGCCTTGACCATGTCCTCGATGACCTTCTTGGCGTCGCCGAAGACCATCATGGTCTTGTCCATGTAGAACAGTTCGTTGTCCAGGCCGGCGTAACCGGAAGCCATCGAGCGCTTGTTGACGATCACGGTCTTGGCCTTGTACGCCTCAAGGATCGGCATGCCGGCGATCGGTGACTTCGGATCGTTCTTCGCCGCCGGGTTGACCACGTCGTTGGCGCCGAGCACCAGCACCACGTCGGTCTGCCCGAACTCGGAGTTGATGTCCTCCATCTCGAACACCTGCTCGTAGGGCACTTCGGCCTCGGCCAGCAGCACGTTCATATGGCCCGGCATACGGCCGGCCACCGGGTGGATGGCGTACTTCACGGTCACGCCGCGGTGGGTCAGCTTCTCCGCCAGTTCCATCAGTGCGTGCTGCGCGCGGGCCACGGCCAGGCCATAACCAGGGACGATGACCACAGTGTCGGCGTTGGTCAGCAGGAAGGCGGCGTCATCGCTTGATCCCGACTTCACGCTGCGCTGCTCCTGGCTGCCAGCGGCTGCACCGGCATCTGCATCGGCACCGAAACCGCCGAGGATGACGTTGAAGAACGAGCGGTTCATCGCCTTGCACATGATGTACGAGAGGATCGCGCCCGAGGAACCTACCAGGGAGCCGGCGACGATCAGCATCGAGTTGTTCAGCGAGAAGCCGATACCGGCCGCGGCCCAACCCGAGTAGCTATTGAGCATCGACACCACCACCGGCATGTCGGCGCTGCCAATCGGGATGATGATCAGCACGCCGATGACGAAGGCCAGTGCCACCAGGATGGCGAACGAGGTGATGTCGCCGGTGAAGGTATACACCAGGCCCAGACCAAGGATGGCCAGGCCGACGGCCAGGTTGAGCAGGTGCTGGCCCTTGAATACCACCGGGGCGCCCTGGAACAGGCGGAACTTGTACTTGCCCGACAGCTTGCCGAAGGCGATCACCGAACCGGAGAAGGTGATGGCGCCGATGGCCGCGCCGAGGAACAGCTCCAGGCGGTTACCGGCCGGGATCGGGTCGGCCATGCTGGCGACGATGCCCAGGGACTGCGGCTCTGCTACCGCGGCGATGGCGATGCACACGGCCGCCAGGCCGATCATGCTGTGCATGAAGGCGACCAGCTCGGGCATTTTGGTCATTTCCACGCGCTTGGCCATGACCGTGCCAATGCTGCCGCCGACCAGCAGGCCGACGATGACGAAGCCCAGGCCCTGTACGGCCAGTTCGCTGCCCAGCTTGTGGATCAGGCCGACCGTGGTGACGATGGCGATGCCCATACCGACCATGCCGAACAGGTTGCCGCGACGCGACGAGGTCGGGTGCGACAGACCCTTGAGCGCCTGGATGAAACACACCGAGGCGACGAGGTAGAGAACAGTGATCAGGTTCATGCTCATGGTCAGTGCTTCTCCGCAGCCGCTTTCGGCGCCTTCTTCTTGAACATTTCCAGCATGCGTCGGGTGACCAGGAAGCCACCGAACACGTTGACCGCGGCCAGTGCCACGGCCAGGGTGCCCATGGTCTTGCCCAGCGGGGTGACGGTGAGCGCGGCGGCCAGCATGGCGCCGACGATCACGATGGCGGAAATGGCGTTGGTCACGGCCATCAGCGGGGTGTGCAGGGCCGGGGTGACGTTCCAGACCACGTGGTAGCCGACATAGATGGCCAGCACGAAGATGATCAGGTTGTAGATACCGTCGGAAATCAGGTCCATGTCTCTACTCCTTAGCCGTTCTTGCGCACGATTTCGCCGGCATTGCACATCAGGCAGGCCGCGACGATGTCGTCTTCGAGGTTGAGCTGGAACTGGCCTTCCTTGTCGATCACGAGCTTGAGGAAGTCCAGCAGGTTGCGTGCATAGAGCGCGGAGGCATCCGCCGGCACCAGCGCGGCCAGGTTGGTGTGGCCGACGAGTGTTACGCCGTGCTTGACCACCACCTTGTCAGCCTCGGTCAGCGGGCAGTTGCCGCCTTGCGCCGCAGCCAGGTCGATGACCACCGAGCCCGGCTTCATTTCCGCAACTGTGCCCTCATGGAGAAGGGTCGGAGCCTTGCGACCGGGAATGAGCGCCGTGGTGATGACGATATCGGCCTGCTTGGCGCGCTCATGCACGGCCTTGGCCTGGCGTTCCATCCAGGACTGCGGCATGGGGCGGGCATAGCCGCCAACGCCTTGCGCGCACTCGCGCTCCTCATCGGTCTCGAAGGGGACGTCGACGAACTTGGCGCCGAGCGATTCGATCTGCTCCTTCACTGCTGGACGCACATCGGACGCCTCGATCACCGCTCCCAGACGCTTGGCCGTGGCGATGGCCTGCAGGCCCGCGACGCCTGCGCCGAGAATCAGCACACGCGCGGCCTTAACGGTACCGGCAGCGGTCATCAGCATCGGCATGAAGCGCGGGTAATGGTTGGCAGCGAGCATCACCGCCTTGTAGCCGGCGATGTTGGCCTGCGAGCTCAGTACGTCCAGGCTTTGCGCGCGGGAGGTGCGCGGTGCGGCCTCCAGGGCGAAGGCAGTGACTCCGCGAGCATTCATGCGCGCAATGGTGTCGTTGCAAAACGGGTTGAGCATGCCAACCAACACGGCCCCGGCTTTCATGTGTGCCAGTTCGGCTTCGGTTGGTGCGACCACCTTAAGCACGAGGTCGGCACCAAAAGCGCTCGACTCGTTGCCAATGGTCGCGCCAGCAGCCTCATAAGCGCTGTCCGGAATGCTGGCGCTGATGCCGGCGCCGGCCTGTACGGTCACCTGGTGACCTTGGCCGACCAGCTTCTTGATGGTCTCTGGGGTCGCGGCAACCCGCGTCTCCCCGGCATGGGTTTCGAGAGGAACACCGATGTGCACTTCTAATCTCCTGCGTGATCTTTTTTGTGAACCGGTGCACTGCGCTGGCGCGCCGGCGATTGGGGATCAGCACAAAACCTGCCCGAACGTGGTGGGCGCCGCGATTGTGCAATCGAACGCTGACCCTTACAAGAAGTTATGGAGTAAAAAAAATTGATTACTACAAGTAATAGGTCTATGAGGGATTTTTATACTGCGTGCAGGCCGCGTCATCTCTGAGCAAAGGCAGGTTTCAAGAGGCTTTCAGGGGGCTTTCGCCATTCACCAGTCGAATGACCGTTGGTCGCTTTGACTGTCGTGTGAAAAGTGGCGAACGCTATCGTTCGAAATAGTTGAATAGCCCGAAAGTACTGGTGTGGCGCGGATAGGTGCGAGAGTGGCGTTGTAGTGTGACCGATATCGCGCTACCAGTGCTTTTCTCGGCTTTCTATGATGTTCGGGTTCTGGGTGAGCGTCATGGGCTCGGAGGTTTTCATGTTTGACGATAGGTGGCGGCCTGCGCGAGCAGCCAATCACGGAAGGCTTTGAGCGCCGAGGACTCGGCCTTGCGCTCCGGCACCATCAGGTAATAGGCGCGGTCGTTGTTGGGAACGGCACGGTCGAGGGCGATGACCAGGCTTCCTTCTTCCAGCTCGCGCTGAATCAGGAACGGTGGGATCAGTGCAACGCCCATCTCATGCCGTGCAGCCTGGGCCAGCATGGAAAACAGCTCCAGGCGTGGGCCGGTCATGTCGCGAGGAACGCTCATACCCTGAGCGGCGAACCACTGGCGCCAGGCATAGGGGCGAGTGGTCTGCTGCAGCAATGGCAGCGCAGCGATACGTTCGGCTGTGGCGGGCTCATCGCCCAGCAGCGCCGGGTTGCAGACCGGCAGCAGATGCTCGTGCATCAGGAAATGTGCCTGCGTGCCTGACCATTCGGCATCTCCATAGTAGATGGCGGCATCGAAATGGGTGTCGGCGAACAGGAAGGGACGTGTGCGATTGGTCAGGTGCACCGTCACTTCCGGATGCAGTTGCTGAAAGGCGCGCAGGCGTGGCAGCAACCACTGCGTGCCGAAGGTAGGGACCACCGCCAGCTCGATGCTGGCGGTGCCCTGGTTGCCCATCAATGCCAGGGTGTCACGCTCCACTGCGTCGAGCTGCGCCGCTACCTTGCGGCTATAGGCAACGCCAGCCTCGGTTAGCACCATGCCGCGCCGTGAGCGGCGGAACAGCTCGACATTGAGAAAACTTTCCAGACCGCCGATCTGCCTGCAGACCGCGCTCTGCGTCAGGTTCAGCTCGTCGGCGGCCTTGGTGAAGCTCTGGTGGCGAGCTGCGGACTCGAAGGCGACCAGGGCGGCTGTGCTGGGTATCTTGCGGCGCATTTATGCGTAAGCCTCACTCATATGCGATGGAAAAACCCATTTAAGCTATCTCGAAGTGATGAAAAAGCACAGGTATGTGCGAATTATGCGTTTGTTCTGTGTGCAAAGCCGGCCTAGGATCTGTGTCATCCGAGGTCGACAGTGTCGACCGTTCACTTCACCGCTTCGAGGTTTCTCGTGATGGCCAAGGCAAGCTTCAACTGGATCGACCCGCTGCTGCTGGATCAGCAACTGACTGAAGAAGAGCGCATGGTGCGCGACAGCGCCCAGCAGTTTGCCGATGACAAGCTGGCGCCGCGCGTGCTGGAGGCTTTCCGTCATGAGCAGACCGACCCGAAGATCTTCCGCGAGATGGGCGAAACCGGTCTGCTCGGCGCGACCATTCCCGAGGCCTACGGTGGAAGTGGTCTCAACTATGTGTGCTACGGCCTGATCGCGCGTGAAGTGGAGCGTATCGACTCCGGCTATCGCTCGATGATGAGCGTACAGTCTTCGCTGGTGATGGTGCCGATCAACGAGTTCGGCAATGAAGCGACCAAACAGAAGTATCTGCCCAAGCTGGCCAGCGGCGAATTTATCGGCTGCTTCGGTCTGACCGAGCCGAACCACGGTTCCGATCCGGGTTCCATGGTCACCCGCGCCAAGAAGGTCGACGGCGGCTACCGCCTGACCGGCAGCAAGATGTGGATCACCAATAGCCCGATCGCCGATGTCTTCGTGGTCTGGGCCAAGGACGATGCCGGCGAGATTCGCGGCTTCGTTCTGGAGAAGGGTTGGCAAGGTCTGTCCGCACCGGCGATTCACGGCAAGGTCGGTCTGCGCGCCTCGATCACCGGCGAGATCGTCATGGACAACGTGTTCTGCCCCGAAGAGAACGCCTTCCCCGATGTACGCGGCCTGCGCGGCCCGTTCACCTGTCTTAACTCCGCTCGTTATGGCATCAGCTGGGGCGCGCTGGGGGCCGCCGAGTTCTGCTGGCACACCGCGCGCCAGTATGTGCTCGACCGCAATCAGTTCGGCCGGCCGCTGGCGGCCAATCAGCTGATTCAGAAGAAACTGGCCGATATGCAGACTGAGATTACCCTGGCCCTGCAAGGTTGCCTGCGCCTCGGGCGGATGAAGGACGAAGGCACCGCCGCGGTGGAAATCACCTCGATCATGAAGCGCAACAGTTGCGGCAAGGCACTGGATATCGCCCGTATGGCGCGCGACATGCTGGGCGGCAACGGCATCAGCGACGAGTTCGGTATCGCCCGCCATCTGGTCAACCTCGAGGTGGTCAACACTTACGAAGGTACCCATGACGTGCATGCGCTGATCCTCGGCCGTGCGCAGACCGGCATCCAGGCGTTCTTTTAAGTCGTTACGTCTTCTCAATGATCCAGGGTGCGCCTGACGCATCCTGCGGAGAATCTCCATGTCTGGTGCCCTTTCCCATATCCGTGTGCTCGATCTGTCCCGCGTACTGGCCGGCCCCTGGTGTGGCCAGATCCTCGGTGATCTCGGCGCCGAGGTGATCAAGGTCGAGCGACCGGGAAGCGGCGACGATACTCGGCATTGGGGGCCTCCTTATATAAAGGACGCTGAGGGCAACGATTCGCGTGAGGCGGCCTACTTCCAGAGTGCCAATCGCAACAAGCAGTCGCTGACCCTGGACTTCACCCAGCCCGAAGGGCAGCGCCTGGTGCGTGAGCTGGTTGCGCAGTGCGATGTACTGCTGGAGAACTTCAAGGTCGGCGGGCTGGCAGCCTATGGCCTGGATTATGAATCGTTGAAGGCGATCAATCCGCGGCTGATCTACTGCTCGATCACCGGCTTCGGCCAAACCGGTCCTTATGCCAAGCGTGCCGGTTACGATTTCATGATCCAGGGGCTCGGCGGCCTGATGAGTCTGACTGGGCGTCCGGAGGGTGAGGAAGGTGCTGGGCCAATTAAGGTTGGAGTGGCCTTGACCGATATCCTCACCGGGCTCTATGCCACCGTGGGGGTGCTGGCGGCGCTGAATCAACGTGAGCAATCCGGTATCGGCCAGCATATAGATGTGGCGTTGCTGGATGTGCAGGTTGCCTGCCTTGCCAATCAGGCCATGAACTACCTGACCACAGGCGCCCCCCCAAAACGCCTGGGTAATGCCCATCCCAATATCGTGCCCTACCAGGATTTCCCCAGTGCCGACGGCAACTTCATCCTGGCGGTTGGCAACGATGGGCAGTTCCGCAAGTTCTGCGAGGTCGCAGGTGTTGCGCATCTTGCCGACGACTTGCGTTTCGCGACCAACAAGGCTCGTGTCGCGCATCGTGCCGAGCTGATCCCGCTGCTGCGTCAGGCTACGGTATTCAAGACCACCGCTCAGTGGATCGAATTGCTGGAGACGGCTGGGGTGCCCTGCGGACCGATCAACGATCTGCGGCAAGTGTTCGCCGATCCTCAGGTGCAAGCACGAGGTTTGCGCCTCGATCTGCCTAATGCCCTAGGCAGCACCACGCCTCAGGTTGCCAGCCCGCTGCGTCTCTCTGCTACGCCGGTGGCGTACCGCACAGCTCCGCCTTTGCTGGGGCAGCACACCGGAGACTTGTTGGAGAGGCTGCTGGGCATGACTGAGGCGCAGGTTGCAGAGCTGCGAAAGGCTGGAGTGATCTAGGCAAAACCCTCTTCTATATAGAGGGCGGAAGATATATGTGATTTTTTTGCTGGTCAGGGGTTTACAGCACGTCGTGCTCATGTAGAATGCGCGCCTCGCTGAGACGAGCCAGGTTCGACGAAGCGCTAAGTTGTTGAGATAGAAAGAAAATTTCTTCAAAAACAGCTTGACGAAGTAAAGAGGTGCTGTAGAATGCGCGCCTCACCGAAGCGGAAGAGATGAAGCTGAGGTTTTGCAAGTGGTTGAGTAGAAAAGAGTTTCTCCGGAAACAAAATCGAAAAACAGCTTGACAGAAAGAAAGGCTGCTGTAGAATGCGCGGCCTTGGTTGAGGCGAAAGGCTTAACCAACTGTTCTTTAACAACTGAATCAAGCAATTCGTGTGGGTGCTTGTGAGGTAAGACTGATAGTCGACTGATTATCAGCATCACAAGTAACACTCGTGAATTCGAGAGTTTATTTGCGAT
>JAEYXX010000120.1 GCA_023431055.1 Pseudomonadota bacterium | reverse complement strand
GTACATGAGCGATGCGATGCGCGCTCATTTCGTCGGCATTCTCAACAACTGGAAGCAGGAGCTGATGGAGGAGGTCGACCGCACCGTGCATCACATGCAGGACGAGGCCGCCAACTTCCCCGACCCGGCCGACCGCGCCAGCCAGGAAGAAGAATTCAGCCTGGAACTGCGCGCCCGTGACCGCGAGCGCAAGCTGATCAAGAAGATCGACGAGACGCTGCAACTGATCGAAGACAACGATTACGGTTGGTGCGACTCCTGTGGTGGCGAAATCGGCATCCGCCGCCTCGAAGCCCGCCCGACCGCGACTCTGTGCATCGACTGCAAGACGCTGGCGGAAATCAAGGAAAAGCAGATCGGTTCCTGATCTGACGACGGGGCGCTTAGGCGCCCCGCTCTGTTTCTGGCCTTCGCTTGATGAACACGTCCTATGTCGGGCGCTTCGCCCCTACGCCCAGCGGTTACCTGCACTTCGGCTCGCTGGTCGCTGCCCTCGCCTCCTATCTCGATGCCCGCGTCGTTGGCGGTCGCTGGCTGCTGCGCATGGAAGACCTCGACCCACCACGGGAAATGCCCGGCGCCCAGGATGCGATCCTGAGCACCCTGGAAACCTATGGCTTCGAGTGGGACGGCGAACTGGTACGCCAGAGCGAACGCCACGCCGAATACACCACCGTGATCGCCCGTCTGTTCAGCCAGGGTCTGGCCTACGCCTGCATCTGTTCACGCAAGCAACTGGAAGGCTACGCCGGCATCTATCCGGGCTTTTGCCGCAACGCCTGCCACCCCGACCAGGACGCAGCCATCCGCCTGCGCGTACCGGAGCTGGACTACCACTTCATCGACCGCGTGCAGGGCGAGTTCCGTCAGCACCTGCGCCGTGAAGTGGGCGACTTCGTGATCCGACGGCGTGATGGATTGTTCGCCTATCAGCTCGCAGTGGTGCTGGACGATGCCTGGCAAGGGGTGACCGACGTGGTGCGCGGCGCCGACCTGCTCGACTCCACCCCTCGCCAGCTCTACCTGCAGGAGCTGCTCGGACTGCCGCAGCCACGCTACCTGCACGTGCCGCTGATCATCCAGCCGGACGGCCACAAGCTGGGCAAGAGCTACCGTTCGCCGCCCCTGCCCGCCGACCAGGCCGGGCCTCTGCTGCTGCGTGCCCTGCGTGCGCTGGGCCAGCACCCCCCCGTCGAACTGCAAGGCGCGGCGCCTGCCGAGCTGCTGGTCTGGGGCATCGCCAACTGGGACGCCACGCGCATTCCCCGCAGCCGCACCCTGGCCGAAGCGCAATTGAAGTAGTAGTGGCCCGAACGTAATCCGGGAACGATGGTGCAGGCATCCCCGGATTTCATCCGGACTACGCGCCAGACAAGCTGGCTTCAAGTTTGTGGCTTGCGATGCGCGGCATCCTTTACCATCGCGACATCGTCCGACGAGATGTCACATGTATATCTACCGACTGGTTCTGATCCTGGTAGTGGGGATCTACCTGTTCTCACCGGCCATCATGGACTGGTGGATCGACCCCAATGGCGCCTGGTACCGGCCCTATCTGCTGTGGCTGATCCTGATCGTCGTCACCTTCATTCTTCAGAGCCAAGGCGATGCTGACGAGCTTTAGCCTGAGCGAACTGATCCTGATCAGCGCCGGCTATCTGCTGATGCTGTTCGGTGTCGCCTGGGTCAGTGAAAAGGGCCTTATCCCCCGCTGGATCATCCGCCACCCACTGACCTACACCCTGTCGCTGGGCGTGTACGCGAGTGCCTGGGCCTTCTACGGCACGGTCGGCCTGGCCTACCAGTACGGTTACGGCTTTCTCGCCAGCTACCTCGGGGTTTCCGGGGCCTTTCTGCTGGCCCCCGTGCTGCTTTACCCGATCCTGCGCATCACCCGCACCTACCAGCTGTCATCGCTGGCAGACCTGTTCGCCTTCCGCTTTCGCAGCACTTGGGCCGGCGCGCTGACCACCCTGTTCATGCTCATCGGCGTACTGCCGCTACTGGCCCTGCAAATCCAGGCGGTGGCCGACTCCATCGGCATCCTCAGCCGCGAGCCGCTGCAGGAAAAAGTGGCGCTGAGCTACTGCGGGCTGATCATCCTGTTCACCATCCTCTTCGGCGCGCGCCATATCGCCACGCGCGAGAAGCACGAGGGCCTGGTGTTCGCCATCGCCTTCGAGTCGCTGGTCAAGCTGGTCGCCCTCGGCGTGATCGGCTGGTACGCGCTGTATCAGGTGTTCGGCGGCCCACGTGAGCTTGAGCTATGGCTGGTGCAGAACCAGGCGGCGCTGGCCACGCTGCATACGCCGCTGCAGGAAGGCCCATGGCGCACCCTGCTGCTAGTGTTCTTCGCCTCGGCCATCGTCATGCCGCACATGTACCACATGACTTTCACCGAGAACCTCAACCCGCGCGCCATGGTCAGCGCCAGCTGGGGCCTGCCACTGTTCCTCCTGCTGATGAGCCTGGCCGTGCCACTGATTCTCTGGGCCGGCCTCAAGCTCGGGGCGACCACCAACCCCGAATACTTCACCCTGGGCCTGGGTATCGCGGTCAACAGCGAAACCCTGGCCCTGCTCGCCTATGTCGGCGGTCTGTCAGCCTCCAGCGGCCTGATCATCGTCTCGACCCTGGCGCTGTCCGGCATGGCGCTGAATCACCTGGTGCTGCCGCTGTACCAGCCGCCAGCCGAAGGCAACATCTACCGCTGGCTGAAGTGGACGCGGCGCGCGCTGATCGTGGCCATCATCATGGCCGGCTATGGCTTCTACCTGCTGCTCGGCGCCCAACAGGATCTGGCCAACCTGGGCATCGTCGCCTTCGTCGCCACCTTGCAGTTCCTGCCCGGCGTACTGTCGGTGCTGTATTGGCAGACGGCCAATCGCCGCGGTTTCCTCGCCGGCCTGCTGGCCGGCATCAGCGTCTGGGCACTGACCATGCTGCTGCCGCTGCTGGGCAATCTGGAAGGTTTCTACCTGCCGCTGTTCAACGTCATCTATGTGCTCGACGATGCCAGCTGGCACCTGGCGGCCATCGCCTCACTGGCGGCCAACGTGCTGATGTTCACCCTGGTGTCGCTGTTCACCGAGGCCAGCCCGGAGGAGAAGAGCGCCGCCGAAGCCTGCGCGGTGGACAACGTGCGCCGTCCGCAGCGGCGCGAGCTGGTCGCCGTGTCACCGCAGGACTTTGCCGCACAACTGGCCAAGCCGCTCGGCGCCAAGACCGCCCAGCGCGAAGTGGAACAGGCCCTGCGCGACCTGCACCTGCCATTTGACGAAAGCCGCCCCTACGCCCTGCGCCGCCTGCGCGACCGCATCGAGGCCAACCTGTCCGGCCTGATGGGGCCGAGCGTGGCGCAGGACATCGTCGAAACCTTCCTGCCCTACAAGTCCGGCACCGAAGGCTATGTCACCGAGGACATCCACTTCATCGAAAGCCGCCTGGAGGATTACCAGTCGCGCCTCACCGGCCTGGCCGCCGAGCTCGACGCCCTGCGTCGCTATCACCGCCAGACCTTGCAGGAGCTGCCGATGGGCGTGTGCTCGCTGGCCAAGGACCAGGAAATCCTGATGTGGAACCGGGCCATGGAAGAACTCACCGAAATCCCCGCCCAGCGCATCGTCGGTTCGCGCCTGAGTACCCTGGCCGAACCCTGGCAGAGCCTGCTGCAGGACTTCATCGAACGCCCGGACCAGCACCTGCACAAACAGCATCTGGCGCTCGACGGGCAGATTCGCTGGCTGAACCTGCACAAGGCAGCAATCAACGAGCCACTGGCGCCCGGTAACAGTGGCCTGGTGCTGCTGGTCGAGGATCAGACCGAAACCCAGATGCTCGAAGACAAGCTGGTGCACTCCGAGCGCCTGGCCAGCATCGGCCGCCTCGCCGCCGGCGTTGCCCACGAAATCGGCAACCCGATCACCGGCATCGCCTGCCTGGCGCAGAACCTACGCGAAGAACGCGAAAACGACGGCGAGCTGACCGAAATCAGCGGGCAGATCCTCGAACAGACCAAACGCGTGTCACGCATCGTCCAGTCGCTGATGAGCTTCGCCCACTCCGGCAGCCACCAGCGCAGCGACGAACCGGTATGTCTGGCCGACGTGGCCCAGGATGCCATCGGCCTGCTGTCGCTGAACAAACGCAACTTCGACATCCAGTTCTACAACCTCTGCGATCCGCAGCACTGGGCCTGTGGCGACCCGCAGCGCCTGGCCCAGGTCCTGATCAACCTGCTGTCCAACGCCCGTGACGCCTCGCCGCCCGGCGGTGCCATCCGCGTGCGCAGCGAGGCCAGCGAACATACCGTCGACCTGATCGTCGAGGACGAAGGCAGCGGCATTCCCAAGGCGATCATCGACCGCCTGTTCGAGCCTTTCTTCACCACCAAGGACCCCGGCGAGGGGACCGGCCTGGGCCTCGCGCTGGTCTATTCGATCGTGGAAGAGCATTATGGACAGATAACAATCGACACCCCGGCCGACCCCGAGCGCCAACTGGGCACTCGAATTCGGGTCACCCTGCCGAGACATGTCGAGGCGACGTCCGTAGCGATGTAAACAGCGACAGAGGTGCCATTGGCGCCACCGTGACCGTCGAGAGATCGAATTAATGCCACATATTCTTATCGTCGAAGACGAAACCATTATCCGCTCTGCCTTGCGCCGCCTGCTCGAACGCAATCAGTACCAGGTCAGCGAAGCCGGCTCGGTACAGGAAGCCCAGGAGCGCTACAGCATTCCCACCTTCGACCTGATCGTCAGCGACCTGCGCCTGCCTGGCGCGCCGGGTACCGAACTGATCAAGCTGGCCGAAGGCACGCCGGTGCTGATCATGACCAGCTACGCCAGCCTGCGCTCGGCGGTGGACTCGATGAAGATGGGCGCGGTCGATTACATCGCCAAGCCCTTCGACCACGACGAGATGCTCCAGGCCGTCGCCCGCATCCTCCGCGACCGCCAGGAAGCCAAGAGCGCACCGGCGCCGACCACCGCCAGCACCACCCGCGGTAACGCTGCCGAGAAGGCAGTGGACAACGCCAACGGCGAGATCGGCATCATCGGCTCCTGCGCCGCCATGCAGGAGCTCTACAGCAAGATTCGCAAGGTCGCGCCCACCGACTCCAATGTGCTGGTGCAGGGCGAGTCCGGTACCGGCAAGGAGCTGGTCGCACGCGCCCTGCACAACCTCTCCAGGCGCGCCAAGGCGCCGCTGATTTCGGTGAACTGCGCGGCCATTCCGGAAACCCTGATCGAGTCCGAACTGTTCGGCCACGAGAAAGGCGCCTTCACCGGCGCCAGCGCCGGGCGCGCCGGCCTGGTGGAGGCGGCTGACGGCGGCACGCTGTTCCTCGATGAGATCGGCGAACTGCCGCTGGAAGCCCAGGCGCGACTGCTGCGCGTGCTGCAGGAAGGCGAGATTCGCCGGGTCGGCTCGGTGCAATCGCAAAAGGTCGACGTGCGCCTGATCGCTGCCACTCACCGCGACCTCAAGACCCTGGCCAAGACCGGCCAGTTTCGCGAAGACCTCTATTACCGCCTGCACGTCATCGCTCTGAAGCTGCCGGCGTTGCGCGAGCGCGGTAACGACGTGATCGAGATCGCCCAGGCCTTTCTGGTGCGCCAGTACACGCGCATGGGCCGCGAACCACTGCGTTTCGCCCATGATGCCGAGCAGGCGATACGCCATTACTCCTGGCCGGGTAACGTACGCGAACTGGAAAACGCCATCGAGCGCGCGGTGATTCTCTGCGAGGGGGCGGAAATTTCTGCCGATCTGCTGGGCATCGACATCGAGCTGGACGATCTGGATGACGAGGATTTCGGCCTGCCGGCGACCGCCGGGCAAAGCGCCGGCAACAGCCACGAGCCGACCGAGGACCTGTCGCTGGAAGACTACTTCCAGCACTTCGTCCTCGAACACCAGGACCACATGACCGAAACCGAACTGGCGCGCAAACTGGGTATCAGCCGCAAATGCCTGTGGGAGCGCCGCCAGCGCCTCGGTATTCCACGTCGCAAATCCGGCGTGACCAGCGGCCCTTGACGTCACCCCTGCGGTGACAACCGCCCCACACACGGGCTCACAGGTTGTTACCGTTTCAATATCTCGTAACAAAGGCCGGGTCTAACGGTAACGAAAACCCGGCTTTTTTCTACCCCACCGACAATCCCAACCTGCCGCAAGCCCTTGATTTACAAGGAATCACAAAAACTGGCACGGCATCTGCTTTATCTCTGGCACAACAACAATAACAAGCAATGCCCTACACAATAAGAACAAGACGTAACGACTCCAGAACAACAAGAACAACAAGGTACGGAGGCGCAGCTAACTGATTCTTTTGGAGAGGAGTTGCCGCAAGGGGTTCGCCCCAGCGACCAGGTAGAGAACAATAAAACTGCCCTGAGGCAGCGCCAGAACTGGTTGATTAAGGCAGCATCAGCGTCCAAAGAAATCCGTTTGCTATTGGCTCCCCATTCTAGGGAGCGCCCGGTAAGCCACGGCGAGCCGGGAAGGGCCGAACAACAAAAACAACAGGCCCTCAATAACAATAAAAACAGAGCACGCACCAACTTGGGGGGGAGCTTCCGCTCCCCCAGTAGCTTCCGCTCCCGGAATCCCCGCCTGCCGCCCTTCTACACACCTTCTCCCGACACGATGCTAGAATCCGCAGCAATCATGCGGTCATCGTTCCGTATGCCGTCGAAACAGGTTGAAGCAGACGCCAGAATGGCGTTCACGGTTCGTGAGCAAGTCCAAGGCTGCTGCCGTCAACACCGCGACGCCCGCCAGGCCGCACCTCGACAGCATATGGCACAGGCCGGCCACTACTCCAAACAGTGCATCCCATGCTGAAAAAGCTGTTCAAGTCTTTCCGCTCACCTCTGCGCCGTGCCCCACGCCCACGCAGCACTCCCGAAGTGCTGAGCAGTCGCCAACATCCCCTTCATCGCAACGAGATCAGCCGTCACGCCATCAGCGTGGTCGAGCGCCTGCAGAAGGCTGGCTACCAGGCCTATCTGGTCGGCGGCTGCGTACGTGATCTGTTGCTGGACATCGACCCCAAGGATTTCGACGTGGCCACCAGCGCCACGCCAGAGCAGGTACGGGCCGAGTTCCGTAACGCCCGGGTGATCGGTCGCCGCTTCAAGCTGGTGCACGTGCGCTTCGGCCGCGAGATCATCGAAGTGGCGACCTTCCGCGCCAACCACCCGCAAGGCGAGGAAGAGGAAAACAGCAACCAGGCTGCCCGCCACGAGAGCGGCCGCATCCTGCGCGATAACGTTTACGGCACCCTGGAAGACGACGCGCAGCGCCGCGACTTCACCATCAACGCGCTGTATTACGACCCGACCCAGGAACACATCCTCGATTACGCCCGCGGCATGCATGACGTGCGCAATCACCTGGTGCGTCTGATCGGCGACCCGGAGCAGCGTTACCTGGAAGACCCGGTACGCATGCTGCGCGCGGTCCGTTTCGCCGCCAAGCTGGACTTCGAGATCGAGAAGCACAGCGCTGCGCCGATCCGCCGACTGGCGCCCATGCTGCGCGACATTCCGTCGGCGCGTCTGTTCGACGAAGTACTCAAGCTGTTCCTCGCCGGTTACGCCGAATACACCTTCGACCTGCTGCTCGAGCACGACCTGTTCGCACAGCTGTTCCCGGCCAGTGGCGAGGCGCTCAAGCGCAACCCGGAATACACCGAGAAGCTGATCCGCCAGGCGCTGATCAACACTGACGACCGCATCCACGACGGCAAGTCGGTGACGCCCGCCTTCCTCTTCGCCGCGCTGCTCTGGCCTGCATTGCCGGCCCGCGTGCTGCAACTACAGGGCAAGGGCATGCCGCCGATTCCGGCGATGCAGGAGGCCGCCCACGAGCTGATCGCCGAGCAGTGCCAGCGCATTGCCGTACCCAAGCGTTTCACCATCCCGATTCGCGAAATCTGGGACATGCAGGAGCGTCTGCCGCGACGCAGTGGTAAACGTGCCGACCTGCTGCTGGAGAACCCACGCTTTCGCGCCGGCTACGACTTCCTCCTGCTGCGTGAACTGGCCGGCGAGGACACCGGCGGCCTGGGTCAATGGTGGACGGACTATCAGGACGCCAACGACAGCGAGCGTCGGCAGATGATTCGTGACCTCGCCGGCAAAGGCGAAAGCACCGGCAACGCTCCGCGCAAACGCCGCCGCAACAACAATCGCCGCAAACGCAGCGAAAGCGGCGACGAGTGATGGAGCGGGTCTACATCGGCCTCGGCAGCAATCTGGCCGAGCCCCTGCAGCAGTTGCGCGCAGCCTTGAACGCCATCGCCCAGTTACCGCACAGCCGCTTGCAGGCGCAGTCGTCGTTCTACATCAGCGACCCGCTCGGCCCGGCGGACCAGCCACGCTACGTTAACGCAGTGGCGGCGCTGGATACCGAGCTGGAGCCCTGGCAGCTGCTGGACGCACTGCAACGCATCGAGCAGGAGCAGGGCCGCGTGCGCAAGGCCGAGCGTTGGGGCCCGCGCACCCTGGATCTGGATATCCTGCTGTTCGGTGACCGCCTGCTCGACGACGAGCGCCTGACGGTACCGCACTATCACATGCATGCTCGCCCCTTCGTGCTCTACCCGTTGGCCGAGCTGGTCACGGAGCTGCAGTTGCCGGACGGTCGCAGCCTGAGCGCCCTGCTGGACGCCTGCCCCTTCAGCGGGCTGGAACGCCTGCCGCAGTAACTGCTGTTGCTGTGGCAGCCTTAGCGCCAGCCTTCGGTTACCCTCGCCTGCTACCTGCCGTAAGGCCGCACCAGCTCTAGCGCGGCCTTCTGCTATCGACATTGGCGGTAACGCCAGTAACAGAGCGGTAACACCCGCAATTGACTTCATGCCCACCCATCAGGACTATAGGCGTCCCGTTGCCCAGCGACGGGCGCACCTTTGATGCCAATCCAGGCCGGATTGCCGCCAGATAGAAGCGGTATACCGAGCCTGAGCGAGGACCTTTGAAATGCCTGACGTTACCCTGACCACCCTGCAGAGTCACAAGCAGAACGGTGAAAAGATCGCCATGCTGACCTGCTATGACGCCACCTTCGCCCAAGCGGCCTGCCAGGCCGGGGTCGATGTGCTGCTGGTCGGCGACTCCCTGGGCATGGTCCTGCAGGGCCACGACAGCACCCTGCCGGTCAGCGTCGAGGAGATGGCCTATCACACTGCCTGCGTGAAACGCGGCAATCAGGGCGCACTGATCCTCACCGACCTGCCGTTCATGGCCTACGCCACCAGCGAGCAGGCCCTGCACAACAGCGCCCGGCTGATGCAGGCCGGCGCTCACATGGTCAAGCTCGAAGGCGCTGGCTGGCTGGCCGAACCCATTCGCCTGCTGGCCGAGCGCGGCGTACCGGTCTGCGCGCACCTTGGCCTGACCCCGCAGGCGGTGAACATCCTCGGCGGCTACAAGGTTCAGGGCCGCCAAGAGGCCCAGGCGCGGCAGATGCGTGCCGATGCCATGGCGCTGGAACAGGCCGGGGCCGCCATGCTGCTGCTCGAGTGCGTGCCCAGCGAACTGGCGGCGGAAATCACCCAGGCGGTGAAGATCCCGGTGATCGGCATCGGCGCCGGCGCCGCCACCGACGGCCAGGTACTGGTGCAGCACGACATGCTTGGTCTGTCGCTGTCCGGCCGCACGCCGAAGTTCGTGCGCAACTTCATGGAAGGCCAGAGCAGCATTCAAGGCGCGCTGAGCGCTTACGTCCAGGCGGTCAAAGACGGCAGCTTCCCCGCCGCCGAACACGGTTTCTCCGCATGAACACGGTCAAGACCCTGCGCGAACTGCGCGCCGCCGTTGCCCAGGCCCGTGCCGAGGGCAAGCAGATCGGCTTCGTCCCGACCATGGGCAACCTCCACGCCGGCCACGTTTCGCTGGTGGAAATCGCCGCCCAGCGGGCCGACTTCGTGGTCGCCAGCATCTTCGTCAATCCGCTGCAGTTCGGCGCCGGTGAAGACCTGGACAAGTACCCGCGCACACTCGCCGCCGATCAGGAAAAGCTGCTGGCGGCTGGCTGCCACCTGCTGTTTCACCCCGATGTCGCGGAAATCTACCCGCACGGCATGGGCGATCAGACGCGCGTCAGCGTGCCGGGCGTATCGGAAGGACTCTGCGGCGCCAGCCGCCCAGGCCATTTCGAGGGTGTGGCGACCGTGGTGACCAAGCTGTTCAATATGGTCCAGCCCGATCTGGCCGTGTTCGGCGAGAAGGACTACCAGCAACTGGCGGTGATCCGCGCGCTGGTGCAGGACCTGAACATGCCGATCCAGATCATTGGCGCGCCGACCCAGCGCGCCGAAGACGGCCTCGCCCTGTCCTCGCGCAATGGCTACCTCGATGCCGCGCAACGCAGCACGGCGCCAACGCTGTATCGAAGCCTGCAAACGATAGCCGAAGAGCTGCGCCGCGGCGCCCGTGACTACGCACGTCTGATCGACGGCGCGCAGGAGCAACAACGCGCAGCGGGCTTCGTTCCTGACTACCTGGAAATTCGCAACGCGGTGACGCTGCGCCCGGCGCAGGTCGACGACCGCCATCTGGTGATTCTTACCGCGGCACAACTGGGTGGCACCCGCCTGATCGACAATCTTGTGGTTGAACTGCCGAGTCAGTAGCTGCCTCCAAAGGCAGACGGTTACACTCTTAGAGGCCCGGATCGTTCCGGGCCTTTGCTTTTGCGGATCAGGAGCTCCGATGGCCTACTACCAGCAGCCTCAAGACGTTACCACCCTGCCCGCCTGGCAGGCCCTGCAGCAACACCGTGCCGAAATGGCCGGTTTCAGCATGCGCGAAGCCTTCGCCGCGGACTCACGGCGCTTCCAGCGCTTCTCCCTCGATAGCTGCGGGTTGCTGCTGGACTACTCGAAGAACCTGATCGATGAACGCGGCCTGGAGCTGCTGATCCAACTGGCCGACCAGGCCGGTCTGCACGAATCCATCGCCGCCCTGTACAGCGGCGAGCAGGTCAATGCCTCGGAAGGCCGCGCCGCGCTGCATACCGCCTTACGCAGCCCGATCGGCCGCCGCCTGCTGCTCGATGGCCACGACATCATTCCCGAGGTGCACCGCGTCCTGAACCAAGTCACCGAACTGGTCAGCCGTATCCACAGCGGCCTGTGGCGCGGCTACAGCGAAAAACCGATCAAGGAAGTGGTGAACATCGGTATCGGCGGCTCCTTCCTCGGCCCACAGCTGGTCTCCGAAGCGCTGCGCCCCTTTACCCAGCGCGGGGTGCGCTGCCACTACCTGGCCAATATCGACGGCAGCGAATTCCGCGAACTGACCGCTCGCCTCGATCCGGAAACCACCCTGTTCATCGTTTCCAGCAAGTCCTTCGGCACCCTGGAAACCCTGAAGAACACTCTGGCCGCACGTGACTGGTACCTGGCCATGGGCGGCCCGGAAGAACAGCTGCATCGCCACTTCATCGCCGTGACCAGCAACCGCAAGGCCGCCATCGAGTTCGGTATCGGCGAAGAGAACATCTTCCCCATGTGGGATTGGGTCGGCGGGCGTTATTCGCTGTGGTCGGCCATCGGCCTGCCCATCGCCCTGGCCATCGGTGTGTCCAACTTCAAGGAGCTGCTGGCCGGCGCCTATGCCATGGACGAGCACTTCACCCAGGCGCCACTGGCCGAGAACATGCCGGTGCTGATGGCCCTGCTGGGCATCTGGTACACCAATTTCTGGGGCGCGCAAAGCCACGCGATCCTGCCCTACGACCACTATCTGCGTAACTTCACCAAACACCTGCAGCAGCTGGACATGGAGTCCAACGGCAAGAGCGTGCGTCAGGACGGCACGCCGCTGGACATCGCCACCGGCCCGGTGATCTGGGGCGGCGTCGGCTGCAACGGCCAGCATGCCTACCACCAGCTGCTGCACCAGGGCCGCCTGCTGGTGCCGGCGGACTTCATTGTCCCGGTAAACAGCTACAACCCGCTCTCGGACCATCATCAGTGGTTGTTCGCCAACTGCCTGTCGCAGGCCCAGGCGCTGATGCAGGGCAAGACGCGCGAAGAGGCCGAGGCCGAGCTGCGCGCCAAGGGGCTGAGCGAAGATGAAGTGCAGCGTCTGGCGCCGCACAAGGTCATCCCCGGCAACCGGCCGAGCAACATCCTGGTGATGAATCGCATCGCGCCGTTCAACCTCGGCGCGCTGGTGGCCCTGTACGAGCACAAGGTGTTCGTACAGAGCGCCATCTGGGGCATCAACGCCTTCGATCAGTGGGGCGTGGAGCTGGGCAAGGAGATGGGCAAGGAAGTCTACCAGCGCCTCACCGGCGCCAGCGACGAGCCAGCCAGCGATGCATCCACCCAGGGACTGATCGAGCACTTCCGCTCCCAGCATCGCGGTTGATCGCCGTTGAAGTGCGTCGGTGGGCGCACTTCAACGACAGTAGCACTGGCGATACTCTCACGGCGACTTGCCAGAGCTGCCGGGAAGCGCGGTGAACGCGTCGCAGCCCCTCGCCGCGATCGCCAGCCGCTGCGGTGCCGCGACCGCCAATCTGGTCGCGGCCCAGCTCGAACATCGGCAGAACCCATCGCTTCCGCAGCATGTCGAAATGCTTAAGCCTTGAACCAAGCGCCTGCTTGGGTGCACCCTTGTGGCCGTTGCGGACAAACAATTACAAGGACCCCGCCATGTTCGAGATCACTCGCCATCCCGTGCAAGATGCAGTGCGCCAGCGCGCGCATCTGGATAACGACGCCTACCTGCGTCTGTACCAGCAGTCCGTCGAGCAACCCGAAACCTTCTGGGCCGAGCAGGCCAAAGCCTTCCTCGACTGGTTCAAGCCCTGGGATCAGGTGCACGCCAGCGATCTGCAGCTGGGCCACGCCGAATGGTTCAAGGGCGGCCAGCTCAACGTCGCCTACAACTGCATCGATCGCCACCTGGAAAAACGTGGCGAACAGATCGCCATCATCTGGGAAGGCGATAACCCGGCCGAGTCGGCGCACATCACCTACAACAAGCTGCACCACAACGTCAGTCGCCTGGCCAATGTGCTGAAAAGCCGTGGCGTGAAGAAGGGCGACCGGGTGTGCATCTACATGCCGATGGTGCCGGAAGCGGCCTACGCCATGCTCGCCTGTGCGCGCATCGGCGCCGTGCATTCGGTGGTGTTCGGCGGCTTCTCCCCGGACGCCCTGCGTGACCGCATTCTCGATGCCGACTGCCGCGCCGTAATCACCGCTGATGAAGGCGTGCGCGGTGGCAAGTACATCCCGCTGAAGGCGAACGTCGACAAAGCCTTGCAGAGCTGCCCAGACGTATCCACCGTGGTGGTGGTCGAGCGCACTCAGGGTGATGTGGCCTGGGTCGAAGGCCGTGACCTCTGGTATCACCAGGCGCTCAAGGAAGTCAGCGCGGAATGCCCGGCCGAGCCGATGGACGCCGAGGATCCGCTGTTCATCCTCTACACCTCAGGCTCCACGGGTAAGCCGAAAGGCGTGCTGCACACTACGGGCGGCTACCTGCTCGGCGCGGCGATGACCCACAAGTACGTGTTCGACTATCACGAGGGCGACATCTACTGGTGCACCGCCGATGTCGGCTGGGTCACCGGGCACAGCTACATCGTCTACGGCCCGCTGGCCAATGCCGCCACCACCCTGATGTTCGAGGGCGTACCGAACTACCCGGACGCCTCGCGCTTCTGGCAGGTGATCGACAAGCATCAGGTCAACACCTTCTACACCGCCCCCACCGCCCTGCGCGCGCTGATGCGTGAGGGTGAAGGGCCGGTCAAGAGCACCTCGCGCTCGAGTCTGCGCCTGCTCGGTTCGGTGGGTGAGCCGATCAACCCGGAAGCCTGGGAGTGGTACTTCCATGTGGTTGGCGACATGCGTTGCCCGATCGTCGACACCTGGTGGCAGACCGAGACCGGCTCCATCCTGATCACTCCGCTGCCCGGCGCCACCGACCTCAAGCCCGGCTCGGCCACCCGCCCCTTCTTTGGCGTGCAACCGGTGCTGCTCGACGAGCAGGGCAAGGAAATCGACGGCCCCGGCAGCGGCGTGCTGGCGATCAAGGCCAGCTGGCCGAGCCAGATCCGCAGCGTCTATGGCGATCACCAGCGCATGGTCGATACCTACTTCAAGCCCTACCCCGGTTACTACTTCACCGGCGACGGCGCGCGCCGCGACGAGGACGGCTATTACTGGATCACCGGCCGCGTCGATGACGTGATCAACGTCTCCGGTCACCGCATCGGCACCGCCGAGGTGGAGAGCGCGTTGGTGCTGCACGATGCCGTAGCCGAGGCGGCCGTGGTCGGCTACCCGCATGATGTGAAGGGCCAAGGCATCTACGCCTACGTCACCCTGATGAACGGCCAGGAACCGTCCGACGAGCTGAAGAAGGACCTGCTTACCCTGGTCGGCAAGGAGATCGGCAGCTTCGCCAAGCCCGAACTGATCCAGTGGGCGCCGGGCCTGCCCAAGACCCGCTCGGGCAAGATCATGCGGCGCATCCTGCGCAAGATCGCCTGCAACGAGCTGGAGAACATGGGCGACACCTCGACCCTGGCCGACCCCAGCGTGGTCGACAGCCTGATCGATCAGCGCCTCAACCGCTGAGCCTCGCGCCCGGCCCTGGGTCTGTACGAAAAGTCGTCGAGCGAAGGTCAGGCAAGGCAAAAACAGGCGAGGAAGCGGATTTTACGAGCTGTAAATGAGCATTCCGAGCTTGTTTTTAACGCAGCATCACCGAGCGCAGGCACT
>JAEYXX010000117.1 GCA_023431055.1 Pseudomonadota bacterium | reverse complement strand
CGCGACCCCGACCTTGGCAAGGTCGTGCTCTACCAACTGAGCTATTCCCGCTTGTCTTGTCGACGGGCGCCATTCTATAGAATCGAATCGCGCCGTCAACCCTTTGATTCAAAAATACTTATTTCTTTTCAGAGGTGGTGCTGAGGTGCGGCCAGGCAGCCAGCAGATACTGCAGCATCGACCACAATGTCAGCACCGCTGCGATCACCAGCAGGATGTATCCGACCACGACCCAGAAGGTGAACACAGGCGGATTGCCCAGCAGGATGACCAGGGCCAGCATCTGCGCCGCGGTTTTCCATTTGCCGAGATTGGATACCGCCACGTGTGCCCGAGCCCCCAGCTCGGCCATCCACTCGCGCAAGGCAGAGACGACGATCTCGCGACCGATGATGGTCGCTGCCGCGAGGGTCAGCCAGAGGTTGGAATGCTCCGCAACCAGCAGTACCAGCGCTACCGCCACCATCAGTTTGTCGGCTACCGGATCGAGGAAAGCGCCGAACGGAGTGCCCTGCTCCCAACGGCGAGCCAGGTAGCCGTCGAGCCAGTCGGTCGCGGCAGCAACGGCGAAGACGCCGCTGGCAGCCCAGTAACTCCAGGAGAAGGGCATATAGAACAGGAGAATGAAGACCGGAATCAGTGCGACCCGGAGCACGGTAAGCAAGTTGGGGATATTCATCGGCACAACTAGGCTGCGAAGTGAACAGGCATTCTACTCACTGTGCAGAGTGTCATAAATCAACTCGGCGAGCTTTTTACTGATTCCGGGCGCTTTGGCGATTTCTTCGGCACTGGCGCGGGACAATTCCTGCAGGCCGCCGAAGTGGTTGAGCAGTTCACGCCGCCGCTTCGGGCCGATCCCGGCGACTTCTTCCAGCGTCGAAGTACGCCGCGTCTTGCCGCGTCGCGCACGGTGCCCGGTGATCGCGAAACGGTGCGACTCATCCCGGATCTGCTGGATCAGGTGCAGCGCCGGCGAGTTGCCGGGCAAGGTGAACTCATGCTCGGCGTCGTTCAGGTAGAGCACTTCGAGGCCAGGCTTGCGCGTCGTACCCTTGGCCACGCCAAGCAGGATCAGATCCGGCACTGCCAGCTCCTGTAACACTTCGCGCGCCATGGCCAGTTGCCCCTTGCCACCGTCCACCAACAGCACGTCAGGCAGCTTGCCTTCGCCATCCTTGATCTTGCTGAAACGCCGCGTCAGCGCCTGGTGCATGGCCGCATAGTCATCGCCGGGCGTAACGCCCTCGATATTGAAGCGACGGTAATCGGATTTCAGCGGCCCTTCGGGGCCGAACACCACGCAGGAGGCGACGGTCGCCTCGCCGCTGGAGTGGCTGATGTCGAAGCACTCCATGCGCTGCGGCGGCTCGTCCATTTCCAGCACGGCGGCCAACGCCTCGAAGCGTTCGGCCAGGTGCTGCCGATTGGCCAGACGTGCCGCCAGCGCCTGTTCGGCGTTGGTAACGGCCAATTGCTGCCAGCGGGCACGGGTGCCGCGTACACGCAAACTGATGCTCAGGCTGCGTTCACGCAATGATTCGATCGCTTCGATCAAGGTGGCGAAGTCTTCATGCTGCACGTTGACGATCAACTCGCTGGGCAGATCGCGCTCGGCATTGCCCAGGTAGTACTGAGCGAGGAAGGCCATCAACACATCGCCGCCCTCCTCCTCGATCGCCACCTGCGGGAAAAAATTCTTGCTGCCCAGCACGCGTCCACCTCGCACACTGATCAGGTGCACACAGGCGCCGCCAGGGGTGAGCATCACCGCAACCACATCGACGTCGCCGCTGCCACCTTCCATGCTCTGCTGATCCTGCACACGACGCAGCAAGGCGATCTGATCACGCAGCTCGGCGGCGCGCTCGAACTCCAACGCCATCGAGGCCTTCTCCATAGCGCTGGAAAGTTCCTCGCTCAAGGCATTGCTGCGGCCGTCGAGAAACATCACCGAATGGCGCACGTCTTCGGCGTATTCCTCGGGGCTGACCAGACCGACGCAAGGGCCCTTGCAGCGCTTGATCTGATATTGCAGACAGGGGCGCGTACGGTTCTTGTAGTAACTGTCCTCGCACTGACGCACCAGAAAGGTCTTCTGCAGCAGGCTCAGGCTCTCGCGAATCGCCAGGGCGCTGGGGTAAGGACCGAAATAGCGTCCCTTGGCCTTTTTCGCGCCGCGATGAATGCCTAGGCGTGGAAATTCGCCATCGGAAAGAAACACGTAGGGATAGGACTTATCGTCGCGCAGCAGGATGTTGTACGGCGGCCGCCATTCCTTGATCAGCGTCTGCTCCAGCAGCAGCGCCTCGGTCTCGTTGGCGGTGATGGTCGTTTCGATCTGCGCGATGCGTGCGACCAGAGCCGCCGTCTTGGGCGCCTGGCCGGTCTTGCGGAAATAGCTGGAGAGACGCTTCTTGAGATTCTTCGCCTTGCCGACATAGAGCAGGCGCGCCTCGCCATCGAACATGCGATAGACCCCAGGACGACCGCTGCAGGTCGCCAGGAAGGCACTCGAATCGAAGGGAGCGGACATCTTCAGCTAACGGCGTCGACCATGCCGTGGCGTACCGCAAGCAGGGCCAGCTCGACGTCGCTGGTGATGGAGAGTTTCTCGAAGATACGGTAACGGTAGGTGTTGACCGTCTTCGGCGACAGGCACAGTTTGTCCGAGATGTTCTGCACCTTGTGGCAGTTGGCGATCATCAGGGCAATCTGGATTTCACGCTCGGACAACAAGTCGAATGGCGAGCCATTGCTCTGCGGCTGGAAGGATTTCAGCGCCAGTTGCTGTGCAATCTGCGGGTCGATGTAGCGCTGGCCGGCGAACACCAGGCGAATGGCCTGCACCATCTCATCCAGCGCCGCACCCTTGGTCAGGTAACCGGCGGCGCCGGCCTGCAGCAGGCGAGTCGGGAACGGGTCCTCTTCGCACACGGTGACCGCGACGACCTTGATATCGGGGTGGCTGCGCATCAGCTTGCGGGTGGCCTCCAGGCCACCGATGCCGGGCATCTTGACGTCCATCAGAACGACATCGGGCTTGAGTTCGCGGACCTTGAGCAGGGCTTCTTCGCCGGTGCAGGCTTCGCCCACCACTTGCAGACCATCGATATCGGCCAACATGCGGCTGATGCCCGTGCGAACCAGATCGTGATCGTCGACTACCAGGACCCTAATCAATCGCCACCTCGTTGCACCTTGTCAGCCACCGTGCAACGACGGTGAGGTTGAACCTGCCGGCCACCTTAGCAAAAAGCCAGGGGCTGACCTAGCTTGGCGTGCGGCAGTCAAAAAGCAAGCGCCAGATTAAGGTCAGATATTGCTTCAAGGCAATATGGGGAATTGGCGGAAGCGGTGAGATTCGAACTCACGGATAGTTGCCCATCGACGGTTTTCAAGACCGTTGCCTTAAACCACTCGGCCACGCTTCCAAACGCTGAGTAGGGAGGATGAGACTTCAACCTCCGCTGCAGTGCGGGCGGCAATCTTACCGGAACGCAACACACTGTCAAACTCTCTGTCTTGGCACCTCGACTGGCTCTGTTATGATCCGGTCCAATCAAATAACGGATCCTCGTGCCACAGGAGCGTCGCCATGCAAGAGCGAGACTACGTACTAAACCATTCGCAGACCGAACAGCTGGAAGTCAGCAAGGTGTTGCGCAACACCTATGGTTTGCTGGCCATCACCCTGGCCTTCAGTGGCCTGGTCGCGTTCCTCAGCCAGCGTGCCAACGTGCCGTACCCGAACTTCTTCGTGGTGCTGATCGGCTTCTACGGCCTGTTCTTCCTCACCTACAAGCTGCGTGATTCGGCCTGGGGCCTGGTTTCCACCCTCGCCCTGACCGGCTTCATGGGCTACACCCTTGGCCCGATCCTCAACCGCTATCTGGGCATGGCCAACGGCGCCGAGGTTATCAGCTCGGCGTTCTCCATGACCGCGCTGGTGTTCTTCGGTCTGTCCGCCTACGTGCTGACCACCCGCAAGGACATGAGCTTCCTCAGCGGCTTCATCACCGCCGGCTTCTTCGTCCTGCTCGCCGCCATTCTGGCCAGCTTCTTCTTCCAGATCAGCGGCCTGCAACTGGCGATCAGCGCTGGCTTCGTGCTGTTCTCCTCGGTCTGCATCCTGTTCCAGACCAGCGCCATCATCCATGGCGGTGAGCGCAACTACATCATGGCTACCATCAGCCTGTACGTGTCGATCTACAACCTGTTCGTCAGCCTGCTGCAGATCTTCGGCATCATGGGCGGCGACGACTGATCAAGGTTCGTCCCCCTTCGAGCCCGCTTCGGCGGGCTTTTTCTTGCGCGCCTGCTTTACCTGGCTGCAGTGATTCTTTGTTTGCCGGGCACCCTAGCCTTATCATTGCCCCAGTTTTGCCTCGCCGGATGCCCCATGAAGTTTGCCATCGCCCTGTTCGCCGCCCCACACCTGCCTGCCTCGCGTCGCGCCCTGCGCTTTGCCCAGGCGGCGCTGGCGGGCGGCCATGAGATCGTGCGCCTGTTCTTCTACCAGGACGGCGTGCACAGTGCTGCCAGCAATGTCGTGAGCCCACAGGACGAACTGGATCTACCCCGAGAGTGGCGCGAATTCGTCACAGCCAATGAACTCGACGCCGTGGTCTGCATCGCTGCCGCCCTGCGTCGTGGCGTACTCAACGACGAAGAGGCGCTGCGCTATGCGCGCCCGGCGGCCAATCTGCAGGCCCCGTGGGAGCTTTCCGGCCTCGGCCAACTGCATGAAGCCGCGCAACAGGCCGACCGACTGATCTGCTTTGGAGGCCAATAGTGAGCAAGTCTCTACTGATCATCAGCCGTCAGGCGCCCTGGAGCGGCCCTGGAGCCCGTGAGGCGCTGGATATCGCCCTGGCCGGCGGCGCCTTCGACCTGCCCATCGGCATGCTGTTTCTCGACGACGGCGTGTTCCAGCTAAGCAAAGCGCAGCAACCTGGTGCGCTACAGCAAAAAGACCTTGGCGCGAACCTACAGGCCCTGCCGATGTTCGGCGTAGAAGATCTGTACGCCAGCCAACGCAGCCTGGCCG
>JAEYXX010000115.1 GCA_023431055.1 Pseudomonadota bacterium | reverse complement strand
CAGCCTCGACCAGCTCCTCGCGGCCATAGCCGACGGCCACGCACCACAGGCCGGCCATGCCATCGAGGATCTTGTTGCCCTCGCTGTCCCACAGGTGCACGCCCTTGGCCTCGGTGATGATGCGCGGACCTTTTTCGGCCAACTGCTTGTAGTCACTGAACGGTGCCAGGTGGTGAGCCTGACTCAGAGCCTGCCAGTGTGCGGTGTTGGGGTTGTTTGCGGCCTTGTTCATGTCGCCTCCTTCTATCCGTGACATCAAAGGTACCAGCGGTATTCGCGCGGGCTGATGTCGTGCATGAAGGCCAGGTGATCCTGGCGTTTGTTCTCGCAATAAACCATGACGAACTCGCTGCCGAGACCCGCGGCACCGCGCTCGCTGGCCTGCATACGACGCACGGCGTCGAGCATGTCCTTGGGAAAGTCGACGCCGCTTTCGCGGTCATCATTCAGCGGTGCGATGGGCTCGACCTGGGCATCGAGACCCTGTTCGATGCTGGTCAGCAATGCCGCCAGCACCAGATAGGGATTGGCATCGGCACCCGGCAGGCGGAATTCCAGGCGCAGGTTGCGCGCGTCCGACTCGGGGATGCGCACGCAGGCGTCGCGATCCTCGAAGCCCCAACTGGCCTTGCTCGCCGAGTTCACCTGGGCACCAAAGCGGCGGTAGCTGTTATGGTTCGGTGCGTAGATCGGCATCAGCTCCGGCAGCAGTTCCAGGCAACCGGCCACGGCATGCCGCAGCGGACGCTGCTCGTCACGTGCCAGCAGGTTGTCGCCGGCCTCGTCGTACAGGCTGACGTGGATATGCATGCCGCTGCCCGGATACTGCAGGTACGGCTTGGCCATGAAGCTGGCGCGATGGCCATGCTTGAGCGCCACGCCTCGGGTCACCCGACAGAACAGCGCCGACCAGTCGGCGGCCTGCATCGGGTCGGCGTTATGGCTGAAGTTGATCTCGAATTGCCCCGGGCCGATCTCGGCGGTGATCACCGTGGTATCGATGCCCTGCAGCCGCGCGGTCTCGCTGATGTCGTCGAGCACCTCGGCGAAGCGCGAGAGACGCTCGATATGCATGTTCGGCTGGTCGTCGGCATCGCCGCTCAGATCATCGCGCGGGTACTGCGGCAGACCGTCCTTGAGCGCCTTGTCGAACAGGTAGAACTCCAGCTCGAAGGCCACCACCGGACGAATGCCACGCGCGGCCAGGCGCTGCACCACGCGCGCCAGCACCTCGCGCGGCTCGAACACGATGGGTGCGTCGGTGCCGTCGGAGCTGATCAGCATCTGCCCCAGCGGCTGGCGCTCCCAGTTCACCAGCTTGAGCGTGCCGGGAATCAAGCGGCGAGGCGCGTCCGGGTCTCCGTCATGGAAGCAGTAGTCGCCGATCTCGTAGAGCCCGCCCTGGGCACCCAGCAGTACACAGTTCTGCGGCAGCTTGAGGGCGCTGCCGGCGGCGACCTTTTCCAGCATCTCGATGGGATAGCGCTTGCCGTAGAAATGCCCGGGGATGTCCAGGCAGATCAGATCGACGAAGCGCACCTCGGGGTGGGCCTGGCGGAATTGGCGGACTTCATCGAGCAGCTCGACTCGGGTGGCGTTCATTATGATTGTTTCCGGTTCACGAGTAAGTTCAGGTGTAGATCCACAGCACGCGCGCTGGCGTATCGCCCTGGTTGGCATAGCGCAGACGCGCGTAGCTCGGCACCTGGAAGGCATCGCCGGGATACAGGGTGGCGCTCTGTTCGTCCTCGCCCAGCCACAGGGTCAGCTGACCTTCGAGCACGTAGCCGGCCTGCTCCGAACGGTCGCTCATTTGCCGCTCGCCACTGCTGGCACCGGGCTCGAGCAGGCTGTCGACCACCATGAAGGCGCCCTGCAGGGTCGGCGACGCCATGATGTCGGTGATGCCACCGGCCAGGTACAGGGTGCGGCGCTCGTCCGGGCGGGTGACCCAGTCCAGCGCCTTGGGCTTGGGCAGGCTGTAGAAATAAGTGGTGGGTACGTCGAGCGCCTCGGCGATGGCGGTCAGATCAGCCACCGTCGGCCGTGACAGACCGCGCTCGACCTGCGAGAGAAAGCCCACCGAACGGCCAATGCGCTCGGCCAGCTCGTTGAGGGTTACCTTCTTGTGCTTGCGCAGGTCGTGGATGAGCACGGCCAGAGCCGCCATCTCCAGATTCTTGTCCATATCAGGGCTGTCCATATCAGAAATAGTCCCGCAGGCGATACCAGGCCTTGCCGATGGCCTCCAACGGAGCCGCCAGGCGTTCGCCGAAGGGAAAGGCGGGATTGCTCAGTTGCCGGTACAGCGCCAGCTCATCGTCATTGCCGAGAATCGCATCACTGACCGCCCGCGCGGCCGCGAGCGTGGGCAACACGCCATGCCCGGAGAAGCCCTGCAGCCAGTAGCGGCCGTTCTCACCACCAACGTCGGGCGTACGAGCACGGGTGACGTCGATATGCCCGCCCCAGGCGAAGTCGATGGCTACGCCTGACAGTTGCGGGAAAACGCGTTCGAGGAATGGCCGCGTCGCCGCCGCCATGTCCTTCGGCAGGCCGCCCAGATAGGTGCAACCGCCGCCGAACAGCAGGCGGTGATCCGGCGTACGGCGGAAGTAGTCGAGCACGAACTGGTTGTCGGTGACGCAGGCATTGCGCGGCAGCAGCGCCTCGGCACGCTCGGCGCCCAGCGGCTCGGTGGCGATCTGGTAGGTACCGACCGGCAGGATGCGTCGCGCCAGGCGTGGTTCCAGATCTTCGATGTAGGTATTGCAGGCCAGCACCAGGTTGTCGGACTGCACGCAGCCGTGCTCGGTACGCACCCGGTAGCCGGCGCCATAAGCTTCCTGGCTCAGCGCGCGACTCTGCTCGAAGATCTGCCCTCCGGCGCGGACGAAGGCCTCGGCCAGGCCGAGCGCCAGCTTGAGCGGGTTGAGGTGCCCGGCCTCGGGGTCGTAAAGGCCGGCGTGATACCGCTCGCTGGCGACCCACTCCGGCATCTGCTGACGGGAGACGAACTGCAGCGCGCGGTGCCCCCACTTGTAGGCGGCCTCCTCCTGCCATTCGTGCAGCAGCGCCACGCGCCTTGGCAGCACTGCCGTCCACAGATGGCCACGGCGGTAGTCGCAATCGAAGCCATGACGCTGCGGCAATTCGCGCAGCTCCCGCGCGGCCCAGGCCATGCCGTCCCACAGGCGACGTGCACGTTCGAGGCCGAGGGCCTTCTCCAGCGGCGGCATATCGCAGGACCAGCCGAGAATCGCCTGCCCGCCATTACGCCCAGACGCGGCCCAGGCCACCCGGCTGGCTTCCAGGACGATCACCCGCCGCCCAGCCTCGGCCAGGCGCAAGGCAGTATGCAGGCCACTGAAGCCGGCACCAATGACCAGAACATCGCACCGCAGTTGCCCCTGCAAAGCGGGATACGGCGTCAGTCGCTCCTTGCAGCTATGGGCGTAGTAGCTGTCGACGTGCTCACTGGCGTGGCGAAACATAGATGACTCATGAAATTTTAAATATTTAATTTCATGAAAATCTATCGAGATAAATTCACAAAGGCAAGCTCGAGCGGCTCGAGGGCGCCCTGCGAGACTACCCGCAGCCGACTCAGGCCACCTGCTGCTGCAGCTCCACAGCACATTCGAGATGGGTGAACAGCGCTTCGTCTATCGCCTGCGCCAATACCCGGCGCAGACCTTCGCTGCCGAGGAAGGCTTCTCGCGCCGCTGCCGAGCGCCATTGCCCTTCTACCTGCCAGGTCAGCGGATCGCTGCGCAGCGAGAAAACCCGCAGGCCCAGGCAGCCGGGACTATCTCGACCTACCTCGTCAAGCCGAGCCAGGCACTGCCCCAACCGGCTCGAGCGATCGTGACGGGCGCGAACGGTCATACGGTGAATGATGCTCATGGCAACCTCCTGGAATGAGTCAGTACAAACCGGCAGCGTTTCGCTGCAACACATGGGGCGCCGCTTGCGGCTCGGCGAAAGCTGCATTGCCGCCGGCTCGGGAATCGAGCCAGGCCGTGGCAAGCAGCAATAGCGTCAGTGGCGCGATCAACCATTTGCTGGGCATGGTTCGCTCCTTGATTGACAGGTGAGCACCGCTCAGCGGGTACATCGCTAATGCTTAGCTTCGAGCCGACGCAGAGGCACGGCGCGATGGCTACAGAGATTAAGAGGAAGGTCATCAGGGCGTTAGTCGATTACTGGCAAATTCTTGCCTAAAACTGCAGGTTCAAAAAATTCACCAGGCAGGTGCAAATAGCAGCAGGACTTCTTGAAATACTCTGTATCAGCGGCCATTTGCCCATTACTGGCAAATATTTGCCTAATCCTACCGCCCCTCATGACTTGCCTGAAAAACCTGGCTAGGCTTCGCTGACTTCCCGGAGGCGCGCCATGCAGTCACCCACCCACACCGCGACAAATCTCGACACCCCTCTAGCCGAACTCAGCCACGAAATGGCGCGCCTGGTCGATCGCTTCGTACCCGAGGACGGTTTGCACCTCACAGCGATTCCTGGCCTGAAACTGGCGCGCGCCACGACACCCAGCCTGCCGATGCAGACAGTCTACGACCCCTGCCTGTGCATCATCGCCCAGGGCCGTAAAGAGATACGTCTGGGTGACGAACTCTACGTCTATGATCCGTTGAATTACCTGGTGGCGTCGGTGGTGCTGCCGGTAACCGGCCGGGTTATCGAGGCCAGCCCGGATCACCCCTATCTGAGCATCGCTCTGGAGATCGATCCCGCGCTGATCAGCAGCCTGCTCACCGAAATGCCAGCGATTCCAGCCCCGGACGCGGCTT
>JAEYXX010000114.1 GCA_023431055.1 Pseudomonadota bacterium | reverse complement strand
CAGCCTCGACCAGCTCCTCGCGGCCATAGCCGACGGCCACGCACCACAGGCCGGCCATGCCATCGAGGATCTTGTTGCCCTCGCTGTCCCACAGGTGCACGCCCTTGGCCTCGGTGATGATGCGCGGGCCCTTCTCGGCCAACTGCCTGTAATCACTGAACGGCGCCAGGTGGTGGGCCTGGCTCAGGGCCTGCCATTGGGCTGTCTTGGGATTGTTCGCTTGCTTGTTCATTACCAACACCTTGCTAATACGCAGCGCCCTCGGCGCTACGCAGAGATTCATGGCAGCGGCCGCGCCAGGCGCGGCCGACCGCCCGTTACACCGACAACAGGAGGAACTCACGCTCCCAGGAGCTGATCACCCGCTTGAAGTTCTCGTGCTCGGCACGCTTGACCGCGACATAGCCACGGATGAACTTCTCGCCGAGGAATTTCTCGGCGTCCTTGCAGGCTTCCATGCGCTCAAGGGCGCTCTCGATGGTCACCGGCAGGCGCAGATTGCGGCGCTCATAACCACGCCCCTTGACCGGCGCACCGGGTTTGACCCCGCCGACCATGCCCATGTAGCCGCACAGCAGCGTCGCCGCCAGCACCAGATAGGGGTTGGCGTCCGCGCCAGCCAGGCGGTTTTCCACGCGGCGGTTCTGCGGACTGGCCTCCGGCACGCGCAGGCCAACGGTGCGGTTCTCCTCGCCCCACTCCACGTTCACCGGCGCCGAGGTGTCGGGCAGGAAACGGCGGAACGAGTTGACGTTCGGCGCGAACAGCGGCAGCAGCTCGGGGATGTACTTCTGCAGGCCGCCGATGTGATGGAGGAACAGCTCGCTCATCGTCCCATCTTCGTTGGAGAAGATGTTCTTGCCGGTCTTGATGTCGACCACGCTCTGGTGGATGTGCATGGCGCTGCCGGGCTCGTCGGTGATCGGCTTGGCCATGAAGGTAGCGGCCACGTCATGCTTGAGCGCGGCTTCGCGCATGGTGCGCTTGAACACCAGAATCTGGTCGGCCAGGTGCAGCGCATCGCCATGGCGGAAGTTGATTTCCATCTGCGCCGGGCCTTCCTCGTGGATCAGCGTATCCAGATCCAGGCCTTGCAGTTCGCACCAGTCGTACATGTCTTCGAACAGCGGGTCGAACTCGTTGGCCGCGTCGATGGAGAAACTCTGACGACCGGTTTCCGGTCGCCCGGAGCGCCCTACTGGCGCCACCAGGGGGAAGTCCGGGTCACTGTTGCGCTTGGTCAGGTAGAACTCCATCTCCGGTGCGACGATGGGCTTCCAGCCCTTGTCGGCATACATCTGCAACACTTTCTTGAGGATGTTGCGCGGCGACAGCTCGATGGGGTTGCCCTGCTTGTCGAAGGTGTCGTGGATCACCATGGCGGTGGGCTCGATGGCCCAGGGCACGACGAATACAGCGTTGGCGTCCGGACGGCAGAACATGTCAATGTCCGCCTCGTCCAGCAGGTCGTAATAGATGTCGTCCTCGACGTAGTCGCCGGTCACGGTCTGCAGCAGCACGCTCTCAGGGAGGCGCATGCCCTTCTCGTCGAGGAACTTGTTGGTCGGCGAGATCTTGCCGCGGGCAATGCCGGTCAGGTCGCTGATCAGGCATTCGACTTCGGTGATTTTGCGTTCTTTCAGCCAGCTCGTGAGCTGGTCTAGCTTGGTACTCATAGAGACCTCAGGGTTGTAGAACCTGCTTGTGTTATAGCGGGTTCAGCGTTGCCCCGCCCTCTCCCTGCAAGCCTCACCAAAGGCCTGGAAGAAGGCGAGATATTCGTGCGGATGCTACTAGGGGTGTGGCACCTCCGGCACCTTGCATTTCACTCCACCGAAATAAAATCGCTCACCCTTGTATTCGAACATCGGGCCGTCTATCTCGCGGCATAGAACACGCCCGGCGAAACAGGCGAGTGCCTTGTGCATTGCAGGACGTGGGCCAAGGCGCGCAGCAGACAGCGTCACACGGCCGCGTACGCTATCGTGCTGGGGATGCAATGAACGAAAAACCGGATCAGGCAGGTCGTGCGACGCGCCGGGCGCAAAGAAAGGATGTTGCCGTATTGCAGCGGTCATGCTCATGACCACTCGGGCCCGCATGATATGCAGACTCGCCTCGCTGTGGCGGGAAGAGGTAGCGTGACCGATGGTCCTGGCACAAGCGCTGACGCCGATGGCCGGCAGGGAAAACATGAGACACCCGTATTATTGCTGTTATGGGTTTGAACCGAGCTTAGCCTTGTTCATTTTTTTACACAATAGCTCTGTAAAAAATTGAACACACCCCGCTGAGCACCCTGAAAGATCAAGGTTTGGAGGCCCCTGAAAGGCCTTTAGATGCCCCAAAAATGGCCATCACGCCCCACTACAGGGCACCATGTGGCCTGCTTGACAGTAAAGTGCGTTTCGGATTGACTCACACCCATGCAGTCGCATGATTGATATATTTAACAAAAAGGTGTTGCATCATGTCGGTACCCCCGCGTGCCGTTCAGCTTAACGAAGCGAACGCGTTCCTCAAGGAACATCCCGAGGTCCAGTTCGTCGACCTTCTTATTGCAGATATGAATGGTGTGGTGCGCGGCAAGCGCATCGACCGGAACGCCCTTCATAAGGTGTACGAGAAAGGCATCAACCTGCCCGCCTCGCTCTTCGCCCTCGACATCAATGGCTCCACCGTCGAGAGCACCGGCCTTGGCCTGGACATCGGCGACGCCGACCGTATCTGCTTCCCCATCCCCAATACCCTGTGCAACGAACCCTGGCAGAAGCGCCCGACCGCGCAGCTGCTGATGACCATGCACGAGCTGGACGGCACGCCTTTCTTCGCCGACCCGCGCGAGGTATTGCGCCAGGTGGTACAGAAGTTCGACGAACTGGGCCTGCGTATCTGCGCAGCTTTCGAACTGGAGTTCTACCTGATCGACCAGGAGAACGTGAACGGTCGTCCGCAGCCGCCGCGCTCGCCGATCTCCGGCAAGCGCCCGCACTCCACCCAGGTCTACCTGATCGATGACCTCGACGAGTACGTCGACTGCCTGCAGGACATGCTCGAAGCCGCCAAGGAACAGGACATCCCGGCCGATGCCATCGTCAAGGAAAGTGCCCCGGCGCAGTTCGAAGTCAACCTGCACCACGTCGAAGACGCCATCAAGGCCTGCGACTATGCGCTGCTGCTCAAGCGCCTGATCAAGAACATCGCCTACGACCATGAGATGGATTCCACCTTCATGGCCAAGCCCTATCCGGGCCAGGCGGGCAACGGTCTGCACGTGCACATCTCGCTGCTGGACAAGAAGACGGGCAAGAACATCTTCGCTGCCGAAGATCCGCTGGAGAACACCTCGCTGCGTCATGCCGTCGGCGGCATCCTCGACACCATGTCCGCGTCGATGGCGTTCCTCTGCCCCAACGTCAACTCCTATCGCCGCTTCGGCGCGCAGTTCTACGTCCCCAACGCGCCGAGCTGGGCACTGGACAACCGCACCGTGGCCGTTCGCATCCCCACCGGCAGCCCGGATGCCGTGCGCATCGAACACCGCGTGGCCGGCGCCGATGCCAACCCCTACCTGATGCTGGCCTCGATCCTCGCCGGTATCCACCACGGCCTGACCAACCAGATCGAACCGGGCGAGCCGATCGAGGGCAATGCCTACGAGCAGCTCGAACCCAGCCTGCCGAACAACCTGCGCGATGCCCTGCGCGAGCTGGACGACAGCGAAGTGCTGAACAAGTACATCGACCCGAAGTACATCGACATCTTCGTCGCATGCAAGGAAGCCGAGCTGCAGGAGTTCGAGACCACCATCTCCGACCTCGAGTACAACTGGTACCTGCATACCGTCTAAGCGCATAGGCCGCCCGTACCCACGCCTGGGTGCGGGCGGCCGAGCATGCTTGCCCAAGTGACCTTGCCTGACGTCCAATAGCGCCTCGTCCATCGAGGAGCTCACCATGTCGCGCCCCGCCAGCACCCGCAAGCCGCGCGCCAGCAGCCAGGCCCGTATCGCCGCAATCCTCAGGGCGGCGCGCGAACTGCTGGCCGAGCAGGGCATGGCCAGCCTGTCGATCTACACAGTCGCCGAGCGCGCAGGCATTCCCCCTTCGTCGGTGTATCACTTCTTCGCCAGCGTTCCAGCATTGCTCGAAGGGCTGACCGCCGACGTGCATGCGGCCTTTCGCGCCAGCCTGCTGGAGCCGGTCGATCACGCCGCCCTGCGCAGCTGGCACGATCTGTCACGCCTGATCGAGCAGCGCATGCTGGCGATCTATGAAGCGGATGCCGCAGCGCGTCAGCTGATCCTGGCCCAGCATGGTCTGACGGAGGTCACGCAGGCCGATCACCAGCACGACCTGGAACTGGGCCGACTGATGCGCGCGCTGTTCGACCGTCACTTCCCCCTGCCGCAATTGCCGACGGATATCGAGGTATTCAACCTGGCGATGTCATTGGCCGACCGTGTCTACGCGCGCTCGGTGCAACTGTACGGTGCAATCACTCCACGCCTGGCAGAGGAAGGCATGCGCGTGTTCGATGCTTACCTGGGTCTGTACCTGCCGGCAGCCTTGCCGAAAAGACCGGCCCCGCTGGACTGATTCGCTGCCTGCCGCTGCCGTACAGGCGATGTGCGGCCCTGGACCCTGGCGACAGAAGCAAAACCAATATAAATCCGATAGAAATCGATATTTTTTCCATTCCCGAGCCTCCACCATCTTATAATACCGATATTTATCGGATATAAATCGGCCATCCCGCTATGGTCGATGTTCCGCCATGGCACTACGAAAGGCCTCCCGATATAGCCGCAGAGGCCTATGACGAGCTAGAGAGGTAGTGCGTTATGTCCCGTATCGTTACCGTTGCCGCGACCCAGATGGCCTGCTCCTGGGATACTGCCGCGAACATCGCCAAGGCCGAACGACTGGTGCGTCAGGCAGCCGCACAGGGCGCGCAGATCATCCTGATTCAGGAGCTGTTCGAGACCCCCTACTTCTGCCAGAAGCCCAATGCCGACTACACCCAGCTGGCCACCACGGTCGAGGACAACCCGGCCATCGCGCATTTCCGCAACGTCGCTGCCGAGCTCAAGGTGGTACTGCCGATCAGCTTCTTCGAGCGCGCCGGTCGCGCCCGTTTCAACAGCATCGCCATCCTCGATGCCGACGGCACGAACCTCGGGATTTATCGAAAAAGTCATATCCCCGACGGCCCCGGCTATCACGAGAAGTACTACTTCAACCCGGGCGATACCGGCTTCAAGGTCTGGGATACCGCCTATGCGCGCATCGGCGTGGGCATTTGCTGGGATCAGTGGTTCCCGGAGTGCGCACGCAGCATGGCGCTGATGGGCGCGGAAATCCTCTTCTACCCCACCGCCATCGGCAGCGAGCCCCACGACGCCAGCATTTCCTCGCGCGAGCACTGGCAGCGCGTACAGCAGGGCCATGCCGGCGCCAACCTGATGCCGCTGGTGGCCAGCAACCGCATCGGCCGCGAAGAACAGGACGGCTACGACATCACCTTCTATGGCAGCTCGTTCATCGCCGACCCGTATGGCGCGAAGGTCGAGGAGCTTAACCAGACCGAAGAAGGCATCCTGGTGCACAGCTTCGACCTGGACGCGCTGGAGAAGGTGCGTACCGCCTGGGGTGTGTTCCGCGACCGCCGGCCGAACCTATACTGGCCGCTTTCCACGCTCGATGGCGAAGCCCCATCCGAATGAACGTAGCCCGGATGCAATCCGGGGCTTTTTCTCACGACTCCCCGGATTGCATCCGGGCTACAGGTGAAACATGACCACCCTCAACACCACACCACGCGCCGATGGTTTCCACATGCCTGCCGAATGGGCGCCGCACAGCCAGACCTGGATGGTCTGGCCCGAGCGTCCGGACAACTGGCGCAACGGCGGCAAACCGGCGCAGGCGGCCTTCACCGCCGTGGCCAAGGCCATCGCCCAGTTCGAGCCGGTGACCGTCTGCGTCAGCGCCGCGCAGTATGAAAATGCCCGCGCCCGCCTGGACGACGACAACATCCGCCTGGTGGAAATCACCACTGACGACGCCTGGGTACGCGATACCGGGCCGACCTTCGTGATCAACGACAGCGGCGACGTGCGCGGCGTGGACTGGGCCTTCAATGCCTGGGGCGGCTTCGACGGCGGCCTGTACTGGCCGTGGCAGCGCGACGATCAGGTGGCCCGCAAGATCCTCGAAATCGAAGGCTGCAAGCGCTACCGCACCGAAGGTTTCGTGCTCGAAGGCGGCTCGATCCATGTCGACGGCGAAGGCACCCTGATCACCACCGAAGAGTGCCTGCTGAACCGCAACCGCAACCCGCACCTGTCGCGTGAAGAGATCGAGGCGGTGCTGTGCGAGCACCTGGCCATCGACACGGTGATCTGGCTTCCGGACGGCCTGTACAACGACGAGACCGACGGCCACGTCGACAACTTCTGCTGCTATGTGCGCCCCGGCGAGGTGCTGCTGGCCTGGACCGATGATCAGAACGACCCCAACTACCCGCGCTGCCAGGCCGCCATGCGCGTGCTGGAAAACGCACGCGACGCCAAAGGCCGCCAGCTGACCGTGCACAAGATGCCAATACCGGGCCCACTGCACGCCACTGCCGAAGAGTGCGCTGGCGTCGATATGGTCGAAGGCAGTCAGGAGCGCAGCCCGGACGTGCGCCTGGCCGGTTCCTACGTCAACTTCCTCATCGTCAACGGCGGCATCGTCGCACCGAGCTTCGATGATCCGAAGGATGAAGAGGCCCGCGCGATTCTGCAGCGCATCTTCCCCGAGCATCGCGTGGTGATGGTGCCGGGCCGCGAGATTCTGCTCGGCGGCGGCAATATCCATTGCATCACCCAGCAACAACCCAAAGGCTAGCGCCCAACTCCGGCGGGAGTCACTCGCCGCACACGAAACGACAACGCCCGGCACATGCCGGGCGTTTTCGTTAGCGCCAACTCACTCGAACGGCTGCGGCCTTGGCGTATCGTTGTTCGACGGCGGCAGGATCGGCAGGGCAAAACTCGGCTGCTCACCGGTCAGGGTCTTGAGAAAGGCGGTGATCTTGCCGATCTCTTCCTCGCTCAGCTTACGCCCCAACTGCAAGCGCGCCATGATGTCTACCGACTCTTCCAGCTTCCAGTAAGCGCCGTCATGGAAATAGGGATAGGTCAGCTCGACGTTGCGCAGGGTCGGCACCTTGAACTTGAAGCGGTCGGCGTCCTTGCCGGTCAGACCAGCCACACCCTCGGCTGGGTTGCTGGTTTCATAGGGTTCGACCAGGCCCATCTTCTGGAACGAGTTGCCGCCCAGCGCCGGACCGTTGTGGCAAGCGACGCAGCCGATGGACTTGAACAGCTGGTAGCCCTCCAGTTCGACCTGGGTGATGGCCTGCTGGTCGCCCTTGAGCCACAGGTCGAAGCGCGAATTGGGCGTAACCAGAGTCTTTTCGAACTCGGCAATAGCGTCGGTCACTTCATCAAGAGTGATTTCGTCGGTCTTGTACACGGCCTTGAACGACTCGCGGTACTGCGGGATAGAGCGCAGCACGTCGATGGCCAGAATATGGGTGAAGGCCATCTCCATCGGGTTGGCGATAGGGCCGGCAGCCTGCTCCTTGAGGTCGGCGGCGCGGCCATCCCAGAACTGCGCGAGGTTGAGGCTGGAATTGAGTACGGTAGGCGAGTTGATAGGCCCCTGCTGCCAGTTGTGACCGATGGAGCTGGGCAGGTTATCGCTGCCCCCCATCGACAGGTTGTGGCAGGAGTTGCAGGAAATGAACCCCGAGCGCGACAGGCGTGGGTCGAAGAACAGCTGCTTGCCCAGTTCCACCTTGGCCGGATCGGTGATCTCGGCCGGTGCGATAGGCTCGACGGGTTCGTTGGCTGGTACATTGGCCCAGGCGCTGGCGCCCAGGCACAACCCGGCCATCAGGCTCAGAGTGCGCATGTATGTGTCTCCTCAGGTATTGGCTGTTCTGGTTATGCCTCGACCATGCCCAGCGCAAACCCGGATCGACTTGATCTAAATCAAACCGCACATGCATGCCACCTCAGTGGATATGTTTCATTTTATTTTGCAGGTGCTGATTCCCAACAACGGATACGCCGGGCAGAAGCGAAAGATGCCAGTCGCCAGTGGCACCACACCGATCCAGCCCCACAGGCCGATGACACCGGCCAGGCTCAGGGCAATTAGGATCAGGCCTGCAGCGATACGCAGACTGCGGTCGAGCGTTCCAACATTGGCTTTCATCGAGGTTCTCCAGGTCAACGTCCGCGCCGGCCTTCCAGCGCAGTAAAGATCAGCATCCCGGCGAGCATCGCCGCGATGAACAGCAACACCTGCCAGTGCCCGGTCAGCAGGATGGCCACGGCCGGCCCCGGACAGATGCCGGCAATCCCCCAACCGACGCCGAACAGCAGACTGCCGCCAATCAGGCGAGCATCGACATCACGACGCGTCGGCAACTGCATGGTGCCGCCCAGCAAGGCTCGGGCACGCCGCTGCGCCAGACTCAACGGCAGCGCGGCGACAGCAATGGCGCCAATCATCACCAGCGCCAGCGACGGATCCCAATGACCGGCCAGATCAAGAAAAGCCAGCACCTTGGCCGGATCGGCCATGCCCGCCAGCAGCAGGCCCAGGCCAAACAGCAGGCCACAAGTGAATGCACTGAGTCTGGCCATGTTCAGCCTCCCAGGAGATGACGCAGGACAAAGACTGTGGCGAAGCCCGTCGCCATGAAACACAGGGTTGCCAGCAGCGAACGCGGCGATAGCCGGGAAATGCCGCAAACGCCATGGCCACTGGTGCAGCCCGAGCCATAGCGGGTGCCGATGCCGACCAGCAGGCCGGCGACGACCAAGCCGAGGCTGCCCGTCTCGAAATGAATCGACGGCAATGCCGCGAAAAATCCCCAGAGCAAGGGTGCCAAAAGCAGGCCAACAAGGAACGCCGCCTTTTCCCCGCGCCCTTCAGCACCGCGCTGCAGCAGGCTGCCGAGCAGCCCACTGATTCCGGCCACACGGCCATTGAGCAGGGCAAACAGCGCTGCCGCCAGGCCAATCAGTGCGCCGCCCGCCAGCGCGCTCCAGGGCGTGAAGCTGGCCCAGTCGATGCTCATTGTTGGCCCTCGCAGAACAGCCGGTAGAGTGTCTCGATGACTGCCAGCGCCGCCGGGCTGCTGATGCGGTAATAGATCTGCTTGCCGTCGCGGCGAGTCTCCACCAGCCCCTCGCGACGCAGCACGGCGAGCTGTTGCGACAACGTCGGCTGTTGAATGCCGAGCAGTGCCTCCAGCTCACTGACATTGCGCTCGCCCTGCGACAGCTGACAGAGCAGCAGCAGGCGATCCGGATTGGCCAGCGCCTTGAGCAGTTGCCCGGCAGCATCGGCATTGGCACGCAATTGCTGGATATCGATGGATTCGGCCATACAACACCTTCACTCAAAACAATATGTATTTTTATATATTGTTTTGAGTGAAAGTTCTACCCATGCTGACCAGCGGTTAAAGAGGGAATTGAACGGGCCGTACAAGAGCGGGGGCCTACCTGCATCAACCGATGCATGCACAGTAGAAATCGTGGGAAGGGCTTCAGCCGCGACAAGAGCTCGCCGCTAAAGCGCCTACCACACGGGGTATCGTCACTCCCAGGGTTACATACGGGCTACCGCTGTCGCCCTACATGCGAATTCATTAGCGGAGCCCAGAAACGCGAAAACCCGCCTTGGCGGGTTTTCGGGTCGAGCCAGATGAATCAGGCGTCGGCGTCAGCAGCAGCCTCATAGGCAGCCGCGTCCAGCAGCTTGTCCAGCTCGCTGACAGCGCTCGGCTTGAGTTTGAAGAACCAGCTGCCATAAGGGTCGCTGTTGACGCTTTCCGGGCTATCGGCCAGCGCTTCGTTGATGGCGATCACCTCGCCACCCACCGGCGCGTAGATGTCGGATGCGGCCTTAACCGACTCCACCACACCAGCTTCCTGGCCGGCATTCAGTTGCTTGCCGACTTCCGGCAGCTCGATGAACACCACATCGCCGAGGGCTTCCTGGGCGTGGTCGGAAATGCCCACGGTCACGCTACCGTCAGCCTCCAGACGAGCCCATTCGTGGCTGGCGGCGTAACGCAGATCGGCGGGGATATTGCTCATGTGTCTTTCCTCGTAAGCGATGACGGCAGGTGGGCCGTCAGGACAATTTAGCAGGCCGCGGCAGGAGGGGAAGCCAGCGCCGCGACCCAAAAATTCAGATAAGGGTTTTGCCGTTACGCACAAAACCTGGCCTAACAACCCGCACCGGGTACCACTTGCCGCGGATTTCCACCTCGGCACGGTCCCCGGTCGCTGCCGGCACACGCGCCAGCGCGATGGATTTGTTCAGCGTAGGCGAGAAGCTGCCGCTGGTGATCTCACCCTCGCCGATGCCATCTACACGCACCACCTGATGTGCGCGCAGCACACCGCGCTCTTCCAGAACCAGGCCAACCAGCTTGCTCAGGCAACCGGCAGCGCGCTGCGCCTCCAGCGCCGGGCGGCCGATGAAGTCGCGCTCGGCTGGCTCCCAGGCGATGGTCCAGGCCATGTTGGCAGCCAGCGGGCTGACCTGCTCGTCCATGTCCTGGCCATACAGGTTCATGCCCGCTTCCAGGCGCAGGGTGTCACGCGCGCCCAGGCCAATCGGCGAAATACCGGCACCGACCAGATCATTGAAAAAAGACACCACCTCTGCGGCCGGCAGCACGATCTCCAGACCATCCTCGCCGGTATAACCCGTACGCGCGATGAACCAGTCAGCCTCTGGCAGCCCCTGGAACGGCTTGAGCTCGTGAATCAGCGCGGCACGGGCCTGGGTCACCAGCTCGGCAACACGGGCACGGGCCTTGGGGCCTTGAATGGCCAATACCGCGAGGTCGCGGCGCTCGCGCACTTCGACAGCGAACTCGGCGGTCTGGGCGTGCATCCAGGCCAGGTCCTTGTCGCGAGTCCCCGCATTGAGCACCAGGCGATAGCCCGGTGCCGGAGAAGAAGAGCCGGTCAGGTAGACGATCAGGTCATCGATCACCCCGCCCTGTTCGTTGAGCATGGCGCTGTACAGCGCCTTGCCAGGCGTCTGCAGGCGCGCCACATCATTGGCCAGCAGGCGCTGCAGGTAGGCCTGCGCCTGCTCACCGCTGACGTCTACCACGCACATGTGCGAGACATCGAATACGCCGCACTCGCGGCGCACCTGATGATGTTCCTCGACTTGCGAACCATAGTGCAGCGGCATGTCCCAGCCGCCGAAATCCACCATCTTGGCCCCCAACGCCACATGCAGGTCATAGAGGGGGGTGCGCTGTCCCATGGGTAAATCTCCTTCCGGGCTTGGCGAAGCGATTCAGCCCCGAGAAACTAGCTGCGTTGCCATTGCTGCGTTGCAGGCAAGCTCGAAATGCTCATGTGCAAAAGCACACTCCGCTTTCTCGCTTGCCCGCGCCTTGCACTGGCGGCCTCGCTTACGTTTCTCAGCAGCCTGCCGGGTTACCTCGGCTCGCGAATGGCGCGCATTGTAGCCGCATGCGTCCGGGGGGTCATCCTGGCTTCAGGTCGTAGGGCGGGTGCAACCCGCCATGCCCCAACACTGGCGGGTTGCACCCGCCCTACAGCCTGGCATTGATCAACCGAAACCACGGGCCGAGCGGCGGATCAGCAGAATCACCGGCAACAGACCGACCAGCACCAGGGTCAGCGCCGGCAGCGAGGCACGCGCCCACTCGCCTTCGCTGGTCATCTCGAATACGCGTACCGACAGCGTGTCCCAGCCGAACGGCCGCATCAGCAGGGTCGCCGGCATCTCCTTGAGCACATCGACGAATACCAGCAACGCGGCGGACAGGGTGCCCGGCAGCAGCAGCGGCAGGTAGACCTTGAAGAACAGGCCAAGGCCGCCAACGCCCAGGCTGCGCGAGGCCTCCGGCAACGACGGGCGGATCCGCGCCAGGCTGGTTTCCAGCGGCCCGAACGCTACCGCCATGAAGCGGATCAGATAAGCCACCAGCAGCGCCGTCAGGCTGCCCATCAGCAGCGGTTTGCCGGCACCGCCCAGCGCCGTGGACAGCGGAATCACCAGTTCACGATCAAGGAAGCTGAACGCCAGCATGATCGCCACCGCCAGCACCGAACCCGGCAGCGCGTAGCCCAGGTTGCCCAGCGCGACGCCAAGACGTACACCGCGCGTCGGCGCCTGTCGGCGGGCAAAGGCCAGCAGCATGGCCACGCTGACGGTGATCAGCGCCGCCATGCCGCCCAGATAGAGGGTGTGCAGAATCAACCCGGCATAACGCTCGTCGAGATCGAAGCGGCCGCGCTGCCAGAACCAGGCCAGCAACTGCAGCAACGGAATGACGAAGGCGCAGGCGAACACCAGGCCGCACCAGGCGCTGGCGGCGAAGGCCTTCCAGCCGTGCAGGTGATACAAGGCCTTGCCGCGTGGCCGCTCGTTGGCCGGCCGCGCTGCGCCGCGCGCCCGACGCTCGCCGTAGAGCACCAGCGCCACGGCCAGCAGCAGCAGACTGGCCAGCTGGGTCGCGCTGGTGAGGCTGTAGAAGCTGTACCAGGTCTTGTAGATCGCCGTGGTGAAGGTGTCGAAGTTGAACACCGATACCGCGCCGAAGTCGGCCAGGGTTTCCATGATCGCCAGTGCCAGGCCGGCGCCGATGGCCGGACGTGCCATCGGCAGCGCCACACGCCAGAAGGCCTGCCAGGGGCTCTGCCCGAGCACCCGCGCCGCCTCCATCAAGCCCTTGCCCTGCGCCAGGAACGCGCCGCGGGCGAGCAGGTAGACATAGGGGTAGAACACCAGCACCAGAACGATGATGACGCCGCCAGTGGAGCGCACGCGGGGCAAACGAAAACCGCTGCCGAACCACTCGCGCAGCAGTGTCTGCACCGGGCCGGCGAAATCCAGCAGGCCGACGAAGACGAACGCCAGCACATAGGCGGGAATGGCGAACGGCAACATCAGCGCCCAGTCCAGCCAGCGCCGACCGGGGAACTCGCAGAGACTGGTCAGCCAGGCCAGGCTGACGCCCAGCAGCGTCACGCCTACACCGACGCCAAGCACCAGGGTCACGGTATTGCCGATCAGCCGCGTCATCTGCGTTTGCCACAGATGCGTCCAGATCTGCTGATCGACCTCATGCCAGCTCAACAGCAGAACCGACAGCGGCATCAATACCAGAGCGGCAACGGCAAGGACGATGGGGTACCAGCGACGCTGGACGGGATGCGGCACGCGGATTCCTCGACTACGCAAATGACGACGCCCCGGCTAGGCGGGGCGTCGAAGTAAAACAGCCGGAGGCTGCAAGCTGCAAGCTTCAGGCTTCAGGCTTCAGGCTTCAGGCTTCAGGCTTAAGGCGTGCGGCCTGCTGCCTGTAGCCGCTTCACTGCCAGCCGGCGCGATCCATCAGCATGGTCGCCTCAGCCTGACGCTTGCCCGCCACTTCGGTAGCAACCGAGTCAGCCTTGAAGGTGCCCCAGGCAGCCACTTCCTCGGACGGCGCGACCGCCGGGTTGGCCGGGAACTCCTGGTTGACGCCGGCGAAGATGCTCTGCGCTTCCGGAGTGGTCATCCACTCCAGCAGCTTCTTGGCCTGCTCGGCATGCGGTGCATGCTTGGTCACACCGGCACCGGCCAGGTTGACGTGCACGCCGCGGTCGTTCTGGTTCGGCCAGAACGGCTTGACCTTCAGGTCCGGCTGCTGCTTGTGCAGACGGCCATAGTAGTAGGTGTTGGTGATGCCCACATCGCACTGGCCGGCATCGATGGCCTGCAGCAGCGCGGTGTCATCCGGGAATACGTCGGTGGCCAGGTTGTTGACCCAACCCTTGACGATTTCTTCGGTCTTCTCGGCGCCGTGGGCTTCGATCAGGGTAGCGGTCAGCGACTGGTTGTAGACCTTCTTGCTGGTGCGCAGGCACAGGCGGCCCTCCCAGTTCTTGTCGGCCAGGGCTTCGTAGGTGGACAGCTCTTCCGGCTTGACGCGCTCGGTGGAGTAGAAAATGGTCCGCGCGCGCAGCGACAGGCCAGTCCAGCTGTCAGTGCTGGAGCGGTACTGAGCGGGGATGTTGGCGTCGATCACGTCGGACTTGGTCGGCTGCAGCACGCCCTCCTGCTCGGCTTGCCAGAGGTTGCCAGCGTCGACGGTGATCAGCAGGTCGGCCGGGGTGTTGGCACCTTCGGCCTTGAGGCGGGCGATCAGCGGGGCTTCCTTGTCGGTGATGAACTTCACCTTGACCCCGGTTTTCTCGGTGTAGGCATCGAACACCGGCTTGATCAGCTCGTCGATACGGGCAGAGTAAACCACCACCTCATCAGCAGCCTGCACGGCAGTAGCCAGGGTGCTGAGGGTGAATGCAGCGAGCAGTGCGTTGCGAGCCTTCATGGGACCAGCCTCTTGTGGATTAGCAAAGTGGCTGAATAGTAGTGAATGTTATTTGCCTTCTCAACGAAACCTTCGTTGTAGGAATGGCCAGTTGTTACAAGGCATTTTTATCCGCGCAAAACGCGGCAATGCGCTGCCGTCACGCCCGAGCAAGCGCCGGCAGATCGCCCGAAAGCCCCAGCGCCTGACGCACGAACAGCGCCTTGGCTTCGGCCTGGCCGTCGACCAGATCGAGCCCGACGTTACGCAGCAGGCGCAGCGGCAGCGGGTCTGCCTGGAACAGGCGCTGAAAGCCTTCCATCGCAGCCATCATCGCCAGGTTGTGCGGCATGCGCCGACGTTCGAAACGGCTCAGCACCCGCTCTTCGGCGAGACTCTCGCCACGCTCGACGGCGTGCAGCAGCACCTCAGCCAGCACCGCGGCATCGAGGAACCCCAGGTTGACGCCCTGCCCCGCCAGCGGATGGATGGTGTGCGCGGCATCGCCGATCAGCGCCAGCCCCGGTTCGACGTAACGTTTGGCATGGCGCTGACGCAGCGGGATGCACAGGCGGCGGTCGGCATGCAGCACCTTGCCGAGGCGATGCTCGAAGGCCTTGCCCAGCTCGGCGCAGAAGGCCTCATCGTCCAGCACCATCAGCCGCTCGGCCTCGACCGGCACGGTGGACCAGACGATCGAGCACCAGTGCTCGCCAGCCGGCCCCGCCAGTGGCAGGAAAGCCAGTGGGCCGTCATCGGTGAAGCGCTGCCAGGCAGTGGCCTGGTGCGGGTGCTCGCAGCGTACGCTGGTAACGATGGCGTGATGCAGATAATCCCACTCTCGGGTGGCACAGCCGGCCAGACGACGCACCGCGGAGTTGCCACCATCGGCTGCCACCAGCAGCGGCGCGCGCAGCTGGCGACCGTCGGTGAGGGTCAGCAGCCAGTCGTCACCGCTGCGGCGCAGCTGCTCCAGGCGTGCGCCCGGCAACAGGCCGATCTGGCTGTCATGCAGGCGCTCGAGCAGGGCATCCTGCACTACGCGGTTCTCGACGATGTGCCCCAGCGTCTCGGCGTGCACGCTGGCGGCGGCGAAGTGAATGCTGCCGGTACCGGAGCCGTCCCACACGCGCATCTCGCCATAAGGGCAGGCGCGCCGTACGGCGATACCTGGCCAGGCGCCGAGGCGCTCGAGTATGCGCTGGCTGGCCATCGACAGGGCGCTGACGCGCGCCTCGAACGGCGCCTGCGCCGCGAACGGCGATACGCTGAGCGGGCTGCCGTCGACCACCAGGATATCCAGGCCGCTGTGCTCGAGCGCCAGGGCCAGGGTGCTGCCGACCATTCCGGCGCCGACGATGATCAGATCCGCTCGCATATTCATTCCTTGGCTGTCACAGACTTCGCGTGCCCATGCCCATTGCCTGCCGGGCGAACCAGCGCTTGGCCGGCGGCAACAGGTCGAGGCCGAGCAAACCCAGGTTGCGCCCGGCGGCCAGCAGCGGCTGGGCGTTGCTGAACAGGCGCGTCACCTGATCGGAGAAACCGACGGTCATCTGCTGATCGAGTTGCTGGCGCTGCTGGTAACGCTGCAGGGTGGCGAAATCGCCCAGTGGCGCCTCGCTGGCGATCAACACCTCGGCCAGCGCCAGGGTGTCGCGCAGCGACAGGTTGTAACCCTGACCTGCGATGGGGTGCAGGCTGTGCGCGGCATTGCCCAGCACCACCAGATGCGCGCGCACCTGCTCCTGCGCCTCGACCAGGCTCAGTGGATAGAGATGCCGCGCACCGACCTGCTGCAAGGCGCCCAGACGATAGCCGAAGGCCTGCTGCAGTTCGGCCAGAAATTGTGCCTCGCTGACACGCAACAGGCGCTCGGCATCGGCGTTGCTGCGCGTCCAGACCAATGCGCAGCGGTTGCCTTCCAGCGGCAGCATGGCCATCGGGCCGTCATCGGTGAAGCGCTCGAAGGCCTGACCGCGATGCGCCTCCAGCGGGCTGACGTTGGCGATCAGTGCGCTCTGCCCGTAGGGCTTGCTGCTGACGTTGATGCCGAGCTGTTCACGCAAAGCGGAACGCCCACCGTCGGCAAGCACGGCAAGATCGCAGTCGAGGCAGGTTTCGTCATTCAGGGTCAGGCGATAACCGTCGCCCTGGCGCTGCATGCCGACTACCTCGGCCGGGCAACGCCATTCGATCAGGTCCTGATCCAGCGCCTGCCACAGGCAATGGCCGATCCAGGCGTTTTCCACCACGTAGCCGAGCGCCGGCACGCCTTCCTCGATGGCCTGCAGACGCGTGGCGCCGAAACGGCCGCGGTCGGACACATGAATCTGCTGAATCGGCTCGGCGCGCTGGGCGATGCTCTGCCACAGGCCGAGGCGCTCGTAGATCAGCCGGCTGCCGTAGGACAGCGCGGTGGAGCGGGCATCGTAGCTGGGCTGGTACTCGCTGCCCGGGGCGAAGGGCTCGATCAGGGCGATGCGCCAGCCGCGCTGACGCGCTGTGTCCTGCAGGGCCAGCGCAAGGCTGGCACCCACCAGACCGCCACCAATGATCGCCAGGTTCACGCGGGACATGGGCTCAGGCCGCCTCGGTGCGCGCGGCAGCCATCAACGCCTCGATCTCGGCGACGGTTTTGGGCACGCCGCCGGTGAGAATCTCGCAGCCCTTCTTGGTCACCACCACGTCGTCCTCGATGCGCACACCGATACCGCGCCATTTCTTGGCGACCTTGTCGTTGTCGGGGGCGATATAGATGCCAGGCTCGACGGTCATCGCCATGCCGACTTCCAGCACGCGCCATTCACCGCCAACCTTGTAGTCGCCGACATCGTGCACATCCATGCCCAGCCAGTGGCCGGCACGGTGCATATAGAAAGGTTTGTAGGCCTCACTGGCGATCAGCTCGTCGACATCGCCGCTGAGCAGGCCCAACTCCACCAGGCCGGCGGTGATCACCCGTACGGTGGCTTCGTGGGCTTCGTTCCAGTGCTTGCCCGGGGCGATCTCCTTGAACGCCGCCTCCTGCGACGCCAGCACCAGCTCGTAGATGGCCTTCTGCTCGGGGGAGAATCGGCCGCTGACCGGGAAGGTGCGGGTGATGTCGCTGGCGTAGCAGTCGATCTCGCAACCGGCGTCGATCAGTACCAGGTCGCCATCCTTGAGCGGTGCATCGTTCTCGCGGTAGTGCAGGATGCAGGCATTTTTACCAGCGGCGACGATACTGCCGTAGGCCGGCATCTTCGCCCCGCCCTTGCGGAATTCGTAATCCAGCTCGGCTTCCAGATGGTATTCGTACAGACCGGCGCGACTGGCCTGCATCGCACGCACGTGGGCGCGCGCACTGATCTCGGCGGCCTCCTTCATCACCTTCACCTCGGCGGCCGACTTGTACAGACGCATGTCATGCAAAAGGTGATTGAGCGCGACGAACTCGTTCGGCGGCGTGGCGCCCAGGCGAGCCTTGGCGCGGATGTGGTTGACCCAGTCCATCAGCCGATGATCGAACTCCTGATTGCAGCCGATGGCGTAGTAGACGCGCTCACGGCCTTCGATCAGCCCGGGCAGGATGTCGTCGATATCGCCGATGGGAAAGGCGTCGTCGGCGCCGAACTTGCTGATCGCACCGTCCTGGCCGGCACGCAGGCCATCCCACAGCTCGCGCTCGGGATCGCGCTCGCGGCAGAACAGCACGTACTCGCCGTGCTCACGACCGGGAATCAGCGCCATCACCGCCTCCGGCTCGGGAAAGCCGGTGAGGTACTGGAAATCGCTGTCCTGGCGGTAGACGTGCTCGACGTCGCGGTTGCGGATATACACCGGTGCAGCCGGCAGAATGGCGATGCTGTTAGGTTCCATCTGCGCCATCAGCGCCTTGCGCCGACGGGCATATTCGGACTTGGGGATGCTGATCAAGGCAGGCTCCGACGGAGAATCAGTGCAGGGAAGGTTTGGCGGCAGGCGCGGCGGGCTTGGCACACTCGGTGAACAGCAACAGCGGCGCCACACGCAGGTACTCCATGACCTCCATATAGTCGCTCTCGCCATCTTCGGATTCTTCCAGAGCGCTCTGCACCTGAGCGATGGCGGAGAGATCCTGCAACACTTCCATGGCCTCGGCGCTCAGCGCGCCGTCGCGGGCGGTCAGACCGAAGCCTGCAAGAAAGCCCTGGCACCACTGCCCCAGCGCGGCTGCGCGCTGCGCCAGCGGGGTTTCGTCATCCGGCAACAGCAGCACTACGGTGATGTCCTCGCTGCACAGCTCGCCCTTGACCATCTCCTGCAGGCCGATCAGCGCCTGGCGCACGCTGTCCTGCGGCTCGCCGCCGAGCAGATCGGCAGCGTCGAGTAGCCAGGCGTCGGCGTCGAAGCCGGCACCGGCGCAGCTACGGCCGAGCAAAAGGCCATGCAGTTCGGCAGGAGAAACGGGATGCCCGGCACTGCTGAGCAGAGCGGCGAAGGCGGCGTAGGGAGAACTTGGAATCGACATAGATAGCTAGGCGCCAGGCGGCGCAATCTCTAGAATGGAGGCCTCGTATCCTAGCACCGGCAGGCGCGCCAAGACCATCCGAGGCCGCCGGTGTGATGCCGCCATCTGCATCACACCACTGCCAAGCATGGCTTGACCCGTAACGGGCGCATCTAAAAACGTAGGCGAGGCAGTCAGCACAAGGCAAAAACAAGCAAAAAACGGTCGGAGTCGCGCTCGACTTTACGAGTTGTAAATGAGCATTTTGAGCTTGTTTTTAACGCAGTGATGACAACGCAGGTAGTTTTTAGAGGTGCCCTGAACGGGACAGGCCTATATAGTCCAGCCATTACCTCCCATAGCGAGAGCCCATGGAAGACGCCGAACTGCACGCATTGACCGCCAAGCTGGAGCTGCTGATCCAGCGTGTCGGGCAGCTGAAGGCTCACAACCGACTCCTGCTGGCGAATGAACAGGCCTGGCGCGAGGAACGCGCTCATCTGATCGAAAAGAACGAATTGGCCCGGCATAAGGTCGAATCGATGATTTCGCGCCTCAAAGCCCTGGAGCAGGACACATGACCCAGTCGAACACCGTGACCGTCCACATCCTGGACAAAGAATATTGCATCGCCTGCCCGCAGGACGAACGCGCCAACCTGGAAAGCGCTGCCCGCTACCTGGACGGCAAGATGCGCGAGATCCGCACCAGCGGCAAGGTGATCGGTGCCGACCGTGTCGCCGTGATGGCCGCCCTGAACATCACCCACGACCTGCTGCACAAGCAGCAACGCCTGGACCAGGACGCCAGCTCCACCCGCCAGCAGGTGCGCGATCTGCTCGATCGTGTCGACCAGGCTCTGGCCGACGACTCGGCATCCTGAGCAGCGGCATGCCTGCCTGTTCGTCGCAGGCCGCCCCTCAAGCGCTCTATTGGGGTATACTGGGCGCAACTTCCTGGGGTGTGCGCCAGTCGGGGATGTCCCTGAGCCGATACGCACAACCACGGGGGTTGCATGTTGGGGCCGGTGTGCATGTCCGCCTGACGGAAAGCCTTAACGCCTCCTGCAACCTCCACCTTGAACTTTCGGGTTCAAGGGCTAAACCGACAGCGGCACGCTGGGAAGTCATCATTTCCCCCGGTAGCCACGGCTACCTGCCTCGCACCATCCTTTTCTCATGACCACCTCCGCACCACTCAGTCGCCCGCAACTGCGCCGCGTGCTGCGCCAGCGTCGTCGAGCGCTCAGCCGCAGCCAGCAACGTACTGCCGCACGCAATCTGTATCGACAGCTGGTACAAAGCCCGGCTTTTCGTCGCGCCAGGCATATCGCGCTGTATCTACCCAACGATGGTGAAATCGATCCTCGCCCGTTGCTGGCTGCTGCGCAGAAACGCGGCAAGCGCACCTATCTGCCGGTGCTCAGCGCCTGGCCACGCACCAAGATGGTGTTTCAGCACGTTACCCGGCACGAGAAGCTGGCGGGCAATCGCTTTCGCATCCTCGAGCCGCGCCCGCAGCCCAAACGTCAACGCAAGGTCTGGGCGCTGAATCTGGTGCTGCTGCCTTTGGTGGGATTCGATGATCGCGGCGGTCGCCTGGGCATGGGGGGCGGCTTCTATGACCGCAGCCTGGCTTATCTGCATAGGCGCAAAAATTGGCACATGCCGACACTACTGGGTCTGGCACATGAATGTCAGCGCGTGGACGAACTGGCGATGGCCAGTTGGGACGTGCCCTTGCAGGCAACGGTGACGGACAGGGCCTGGTATTGACAACAGAGGCGTCGCACCGCGCTCCCTGCGGTGCCTACGCGGGCAGCCGGCGAATCAGGGCTGCTGCGTTACATTGATCGGAGCGTCGCTCTGGCGCTCCCAAAGGCTCTGGGTGTAACCCGTGGTAACCACGCCCAGGCTGAACAGTACGACGAGAACCCACAGAAGATCTGGCTTGCGTTTCATCTATTGCCTCCCCCTTCAAGGCAATGCGCGCGTTGGTCGCGCGTTATTGTTGTGTGCAACAGGACGGCGCCAAGCGTTTAGCCGGGCATTTTCCGCCAGTACAAGGCGCTGCGCAATTTCCGACGCCAACCGACCGTCGGAGACTTCACCCAAACGAGCGTCCGCTTACAGACAGACCTGCAGGAGCAAAGTTCATGCCTCATTGGCTGATGAAGACCGAACCCGACGAACTGTCAATTCTCGACCTACAACGCCTGGGCAAAACCCGCTGGGATGGCGTGCGCAATTACCAGGCGCGCAACTTCATGCGGGCGATGAAACCGGGCGACCTGTTCTTCTTCTATCACTCCAGTTGCCCACAACCGGGCATTGCCGGCATCGCGCGCATCGCTGGCGAGGTTTATCCAGACCCCACCGCACTCGACCCGCAAAGCCACTACCACGATCCCAAGGCCAGCGCCGAGAAGAATCCCTGGAGCGCCCTGGACGTCGAGTTCGTCGAAGCCTTCGACGAGGTGCTGACACTGCAGCAACTGAAGAACAACCCGCTACTCGCCGACCTGGCACTGGTGCAACGCGGCAGTCGTCTGTCGGTGATGCCGGTAAGCGAAGCCCAGTGGCAGGCGATTCTCGCCATGCGCTGAATCGGCGCTCCAGAGCGGTGCGCACCGGCCGCGACGAACAGCCGGCCCCGCGGCAGGAAACTACGCTTGACCTGCATCAAACCACCTAGACTGGTGGCGACGGACAATGGAAACTTCTTCATGGAGCCTGTCTTGCGAGAGGTTCACGAAAGGATATGACCAATGAACAGACCACGTCGCCTGCCCTATCTGATCGCCGCTGCCCTGGCCGTACTGGCCGCAGTGGCCTGGTGGCAACTGCGCCCGCAAGGCCTCGGCGCCGGTTTCGCCAGCGGTAACGGACGCATCGAAGCCACCGAGGTGGATGTGGCGACCAAGCTCGCCGGGCGCATCGCCAGCATCGAAGTCGACGAAGGTGACTTCGTCGAGCCCGGCCAGATCCTCGCGCGCATGGATACCCAGGCGCTCGAAGCCCAGCTGGCCCAGGCCCGCGCCCAGCTGCGCCAGGCCGAGAACAGCCAGAACACGGCGGCCAGCCAGATCAGCCTGCGCCAAAGCGAAAAACTTGCCGCCGAAGCCGTGGTGCGCCAGCGCCAGGCCGAGCTGGATGCCGCGCGCAAACGTCACGCGCGCAGCGCCACCCTGGTACAGCGCAACGCCCTGGCTCAACAAACCCTGGATGATGACCTGGCCCGCCTGCAAAGCGCCGAGGCCGCACTGGCCGCCGCGCGCGCTCAGGTCAGCTCGGCCGAGGCCGGCATAGCTGCAGCCCAGTCGCAGGCCATCGAGGCGCAATCAGCCACCGAAGCTGCCCGCGCCAGCGTCGAGCGCCTGCAGGTGGACATCGACGACAGCCAGCTCAAGGCGCCGCGTGCCGGTCGCGTGCAGTATCGCGTCACACAACCCGGCGAAGTGCTCGGTGCCGGCGGCAAGCTGCTCAACCTGGTGGATCTCACCGACGTCTACATGACCTTCTTCCTGCCCGAGCGCCAGGCCGGTCGCGTCGCCCTCGGCAGCGAGGTACGCCTGGTGATCGACGCTGCGCCGCAATACGTGATCCCGGCCAAGGTCAGTTATGTCGCCAGCGTCGCCCAGTTCACGCCGAAGACCGTGGAAACCGCCAGCGAACGCGCGAAGCTGATGTTCCGGGTCAAGGCGCGCATCGACCCCGAATTGCTGAGCAAGCATCTACAGCAGGTCAAGACCGGCGTACCGGGTATGGCCTATCTGCGCCTCGACCCCGACGCCGAATGGCCCGCGCACCTGGCGATCAAGGTTCCGCAATGAGCACGCCGGTCGCACGCCTGGCCGGCGTCGGCCTGCGCTACGGCCAGACCCACGCCCTCGACGCCATTGATCTGCAATTGCCGGCGCGCTGCATGGTCGGCCTGATCGGCCCGGACGGCGTCGGCAAATCCAGCCTGCTGGCGCTGGTTGCCGGCGCGCGCAAGATTCAGGACGGCCAGGTCGAGGTGCTAGGTGGCGACATGGCCGATGCTCGCCACCGGCGCAACGTCTGCCCACATATCGCCTATATGCCGCAAGGCCTGGGCAAGAACCTCTATCCCACGCTGTCGGTGTTCGAGAACCTGGACTTCTTCGGCCGCCTGTTCGGCCAGGACGCTGCCGAGCGCGAGCGACGCATCGACGACCTGCTGCGCAGCACCGGTATGTCGGCCTTCCGCGAGCGTCCAGCGGGCAAGCTGTCAGGCGGCATGAAGCAGAAGCTGGGGCTGTGTTGCGCGCTGATCCATGACCCGGATCTGCTGATCCTCGACGAGCCGACCACCGGCGTCGACCCACTGTCGCGCAACCAGTTCTGGGAACTGATCGCGCGCATCCGCACGCAGCGCCCGCAGATGAGCGTGCTGGTGGCCACGGCCTACATGGAGGAAGCCGAGCGCTTCGACCATCTGGTGGCCATGGATGCCGGCCACGTGCTGGCCGAAGGCAGCCCGGCCGACCTGCGTGCACGCACCAGCAGCGCGAGCCTTGAGCAGGCCTTTATCGCCCTGCTGCCGGAGGAACGCCGACGCGGCCATCAGCAGGTGGTGATTCCGCCCCTGCATGGCAGCAACGAGATCGCCATCGAGGCCAAGGGCCTGACCATGCGCTTCGGTGATTTCGTCGCCGTCGATTCGGTGTCGTTCCGCATCCGCCGTGGCGAGATCTTTGGTTTTCTCGGCTCCAACGGCTGCGGCAAGAGCACCACCATGAAGATGCTCACTGGCCTGCTGCCGGCCAGTGAGGGCGAGGCGCTGCTGTTCGGCCAGGCCGTCGACCCTCGCGACATGGCCACGCGCAAGCGGGTCGGCTACATGTCCCAGGCGTTCTCCCTGTATGGCGAACTGACCGTAAGGCAGAACCTGGTGCTGCATGCGCAACTGTTCCATGTCCCGACCGAGGAGATCGAACCACGCGTGACGCAGATGGCCAAGCGATTCGACCTCGGCGAAGTCATGGACATGCTCCCCGAACGCCTGCCGCTGGGCATCCGCCAGCGCCTGTCACTGGCCGTGGCGGTGATCCACAAGCCGGAAATCCTGATCCTTGATGAGCCCACCTCGGGCGTCGACCCGGTCGCCCGCGACGGCTTCTGGCAGCTGATGCTCGACCTGTCGCGCCAGGACGGCGTGACCATCTTCATCTCCACCCACTTCATGAACGAGGCGCAGCGCTGCGACCGCATCTCGCTGATGCACGCCGGCCGCGTGCTCGACAGCGACACGCCGCAGGGGCTGATGGACAAGCGCGGACTCGACAGCCTGGAAGCGACCTTCATCGCCTACCTGCAGGAGGCGGTCGGCGAACAGCCGGCCAGCACGGCGCCGCCGCTGGAGAACGCGCCGGCGCCGCAGCGCCAGCGCTTCAGCCTGCGCCGCCTGCTCAGCTACGCCCGCCGCGAGGCGCTGGAGCTGCGCCGCGACCCGATTCGCGGTGGCATGGCATTGCTCGGCACGGTATTGCTGCTGTTCATCATCGGCTACGGCATCAGCCTCGACGTCGAAGACCTGACCTTCGCCGTGCTGGATCGTGACCAGACCACCACCAGCCAGGAATACCACCTGAACCTGTCCGGAT
>JAEYXX010000020.1 GCA_023431055.1 Pseudomonadota bacterium | reverse complement strand
GTGTTGAAGAACCGCTTTGCCCTGGTCGAGGACGCCCGCATGCTGGAGCAGCAGCTGCTCGCGGCCAAGGACGCCCACGACGAGCTGGCCGGTGCACTGGCGCAGTCCCGTCAGTTCTCCAGCGAAGACCTCGACGAGCGCCTGCGCGATCTGGAAAAGCGCCTGAAGTCGGTGAAGCAGCAGCTCGACCATGCCGACAACAACAGCTACTCGCGCCTGCGCGAGGAATTCAGCCAGCAGGACGTCGACCGCCTGATGCGTCTGTTCAACGGCCAGCTGTTCAGCCTGCCGCTCGGCGAGAAAGGCATCCAGGCCGAGGGCGACGACTGGGTCAAGGCGGTCGAAGCGGTGCTCGATCGCTTCAAGGGCGACACCTTCGCCGTACCGGGCCTGTCCATCGACCTCAGCCATATCGAACCGCCGGCTCTGCAGGCCCTGGCCGACCGCGCCGCCCTGCGCGATCAGAAGGATCGCCTGGAGCGCGAGCTCAAGCAGCTCAAGACCCAGCAGTCGGTCGCCGCCGACCGCGCCGCCAGCAAGGCCCAGGCCGAGACGCTGTACCAAGCCGTGCTGGATGCGCAGAAGGCCCTGGAGGACTTCCGCAAGAGCCAGACCCTGGCTGCCGAGGAACCGCAGAAGCTGGAGCGCCTGGCCGAGCTGGAAGGCGCCCAGGACGAACTCAAGCGTGCCAGCGATGCCTTCGCCGAGCGCGTGCAGCAGATTTCCGCCAAGCTGCAGCTGGTCGGCCGTCAACTGGCCGATCTGGAAGCCAAGGAACGCACCCTGGAAGACGCCCTGCGCCGTCGCCAGTTGCTGCCCGCCGACCTGCCCTTCGGCACGCCGTTCATGGACCCGGTGGACGACTCGCTGGACAACCTGCTGCCGCTGCTCAATGACTACCAGGACACCTGGCAGGCTCTGCAGCGTATCGACGGCCAGATCGAAGCCCTCTATGCCCAGGTGCGCCTCAAGGGCGTGGCCAAGTTCGACAGCGAGGACGACGTCGAGCGCCGCCTGCAACTGTTGGTCAACGCCTACGCCCACCGCCAGGACGAGGCCCTGACCCTGGCCAAGGCTCGCCGCGCCGCAGTCACCGATATCGCCCGCACCCTGCGCAATATCCGCAGCGACTACGACAACCTGGAACACCAACTGGCACTGTTCAACCGCGAGATCAACAAGCGCCAGGTCTCCAACCTGCAAAGCTTCCGTATCGTCCTGGCACCGAACAAGGAAGCCCTGCGCCACATCGACCAGATCATCCACAGCGCCGGCCAGTACGAGGAAGGCGAAACCCTGTCGGTGTTCGACCTGTCGCAATCGGCCGAGCAGGACGCCAAGAACGAAGAGGCCAAGGACTACCTGTCGCGCCTGGTGGCCGCCAACGGTAACCAGCTGGGCCTGAAGGATCTGTTCGAGCTGGCCTTCGAGATCACCAAGGTGCACGGCCAGCCGGTGATTCACACCGATATCGATGGCGCCGCTTCCAACGGCACCACCATGACCATCAAGGCGCTGACCAACATGTACCTGTTGCTGCACCTGATGGACCGCGAGCAGGCCGGGCGCGTGCGCCTGCCCTACTACCTCGACGAAGCGGCAGACATCGACGAACGCAACCAGCAGGCGCTGATCGAGACCAGCCTGCAGCTGGGCTTCGTGCCGATCCTGGCCTCGGTCAAGCCGCAGGTCTCGGCCCACGTGGCTATCGACCTGGAAGGCGGCAGCGGCCCCAACGGCATCTATATCGACGAGGCGGACTGGAAGTTCATCAAGCCACGCGAAAGTGCCAAGGCGCAGGCGCCTCAACAGGAGGAAGCCACCGAGCCGGCCTAAACGCATCGCGGCTGAAGCCGCTCCTACGGTCAACCTTGCGTAGGAGCGGCTTCAGCCGCGAGCTTTTATAGCCTCAAAAAATGAAAGGGGCCGCTCACAGTGGCCCCTTTCATTTCCATGATCGTCTTACTGCTCCAGCACGATCTTCGGCGCCCATTGCATCCAGGCTTCCTGCGGCTCGTCGAACAGTGCAAAGGTCTGCCCCGGCTGCGCCGGCCCACCCATCTCAGGGTTGTTCGGCGTGGCGAAGGCGATGCCGCCTTCGAGCAACGCCTCCAGCGATTCGGTGCGCACCTTCACGCCCTTGAACAGCCCGGCATCCACACCAATCCCGCTGGCATTCCAGAAGCGGCTGCCCGAACGTACCAGCGGCGCATAACGCGGCTCGATCAGCACATGAATCAATACGCGATCAGAAGTCGGCCCCAGTTCGAAATCCACCACCTTGCCCACCGGCACCTCGCGGTAGCTGACGATCACCCCCGGCTTGATCGAACCACGCCGCGGTGCGCTCAGCACCAGTCGTAAACCTTCCTCACGCACGGCCTGATTCGGCGCACTGGCCAGGGCAACGAACTCGGTACGCCGCGCGCCCCTCTGCCCAGCAGGCTGGACTTCCAGATACTGACCACTGACCAGCGTGCCGAGGTTCGCTGCGCGGGTCAGACTCAACTCCGGCTTCACCACCCAGAAGCGCGATCCCTCACGGGCGATCTGCTCGGCCGCCTGGGTAATGCGCACATTCAGGATCACTGCCTGCAGGTCGTCGGTCAGACTCAGGTTCTCCACCTTGCCGACCTCCAGGCCCTTGTAGCGCACGAGCGTACCTGGTTGCAGACCGTCGCCGTCACTGACGCGAATACTGATCTGCTGCCCCAGCTGCAAGGCGCTTTCACGGTCCGCGTGCAGGGCGAAACGCTGAACCTGGCGATCCGACCGGGTTGCCTGCAAATCAGGGGTTTCGAAGGCGATACCACCGGACAGCAGGGTCTGCAATGATTCGCTCTTGACCTCAACACCGGAAAGACCGCCTTTGAGGGTGATACCGCTGGCATTCCAGAAGCGCGTGGAGGTGTTCACCAAGTGCACATAGTCCGGCTCGATATGCACGCCCAGCACGACCTGGCTGTTGTCTCGCGCCAACTGGTAACTCTGCACCGACCCCACCTTGATCTGCTTGTAGAGCACCGGACTGCCCACTTCGATGGAACCCAGCTGCTCGGTGAACAGCACCAGATGCAAGCCCGGCGCGCCCAGGTCCAAAGGCGGCGCCTTGCTGCGTGCGACGAAGTTGCGCGCTGGCGGCTGGCCCTTCTCACCCGGCCGCACGGCGATGTAGTTGCCCTTGACCAAGGCTTCGAGGCCGGTGATGCCGGCCAGGGAAATGGACGGTTTGACCACCCAGAACTCCGATCCTTCGACCAGATACTCCTCGGCCAAGGGGTTGATGGTCAGCTCGGCAGTGGCGCTGTTGAGGTCACGATCGACCTTCATGGTTTTCAGCGAACCGACCTGGATGCCCTTGTACATCACCGGCGTGCGGCCTTCCTGAAGCCCCTCGAAATCGGTCAGCGTCACCACGACCTTGATCCCGGCCTGAGCCTCGTCGTAGTCCTCGTAAAGGCGGAACGGCAACGCGGGGTCGGTGGGCGGGCTGTCCTTGCGATGTTCAGGCGTGGCGAAGGCGATACCACCAGCGACGATGCTGGCCAACGACTCGCTGCGCAGTTTGAAGCCGGACAAGTCAGCATCGACGCTGATCCCACTGGCGTTCCAGAAGCGTGTGTGTTTTCGCACCAGATGGGCATATTTCGGCTCGATGAAGACCTTCACCTCGACGGTGCTCTGGTCCTCACCCAAGGTGTAGCTCTTGACCTGCCCCACCTGGATCTGTCGATAAAACACAGGGCTGTCACGATTGAGCGACCCCAGCCGCTCGGCCTTGAGCGTGATGTGCAAACCCGGTACGTCATCACTCATGGGCGGCTCTTGCGCCAATGCGGTGAAGCTGCGTGTCGTGTCTCCCGTGCCGGGACTGAAGGTGATGTAGTTGCCTGAAACCAGCGTCTCCAGGCCACTGATACCGGCAAGGCTGACATTTGGCTTGACCAACCAGAAACGCGTGCCGCTGCGCAGGTACTGTTCAAGCTCCTGGTTCACTTCCAGCTTGGCCACGACACCCCGATTCTTCTCGCTGGTATCGAGACTGATGTCCGTTACCTTGCCGACGGCCATACCCTTGTACATCAGCTCGGTTTTACCGGCCTGAATGCCCTCGCCGCTGGCAAAGATCAGTTCGACCTGAATGCCGGCGTCGCTGTAAGCGCGCCAGGCCAGCCAGCCGCCGATCAGCAGCGCAATCAGAGGCAACACCCAGATGGCCGACCAGTTCGAAGCGGGACGCGTCTTGGCCAGAGGAAGGTCAGTCATGGTCGGTTTCCGTGTTATCCCAGATAAGGCGAGGGTCGAAAGTCAGTGCAGCCAGCATGGTCAGGATCACCACACTGGCAAAGGCAGCGGCACCGGCTCCAGCTGCGATACTAGCCAGGCTGCCAAAATTCACCACCGCCACCAGAATGGCGATGACGAAGATATCGAGCATCGACCAACGGCCGATCCACTCGATGAAGCGGTACATGAGAATACGCTGGCGCGCCGTCATCGGCAGATGGCGCTGCACCGAATACAACAGCAGCGCAATACCCACCAGTTTGAACGTGGGCACCAGAATGCTGGCGATGAACACCACCGCAGCGATCGGCAGCATGCCTAGGTGAACGAGCTCAACCACACCGCCCATGATGGTCGCTGGCGCTCCTTTGCCCAGGCTGTTGACGGTCATGATCGGCAGCAGGTTGGCCGGTATATAGAGAATCGCCGACGTCAGCAACAAGGCCCAGGTGCGCACCAGGCTATTGGGGCGACGCGCATGTATTTGCCCGCCGCAGCGACTGCAGTACTGATGCCTGACGCCCTCTTCAACCGGGTTGAGCTGGTGGCACTCATGGCAGACGAGCAGCCCTGCATCAATCGCCCGCATGAATGTTCTCCCCGGACAGCGCTTCCCAGATCTGATGTGGCGACATGGTCACCTCTAGCCACACCTGCACCAGAAGCAATGCGATAAAGCAGAACAAGCCCAGACCCAGGCTAAGATCGGCCAGGTCCATCAACTTCACCATGGCAACCAGAATGCCCATCAGATAGACCTCGAGCATCCCCCACTCGCGCATGTGGTGATAGATCCGGTAGAGCAAAAGACCATAGCTACGCCCGAAGTCGAGACGGATGCTCAACAGAACCAGCAACTGACAGAGCAGCTTGAGCAGTGGCACCGCCATACTGCACAGAAACACCACCACAGCGATGCCTTGCATGCCGCTCTCGTACAGACCGAGCACACCACTCCAGACAGTGTCCTGCGAAATTTGGCCCAGCAGATTGAGCTGCATGATCGGCAGAAAGTTCGCCGGGACATACAGCAATAAAGCGGTCAGCACCAATGCCATGCTGCGTCGCACCACATGATGCCGATGGCTGAACAGCTCGTAGCCACAACGCGGACATTCGGCACTTTCGCCATCCTGCAGCAACGGCTTGCGCATCAATAGATCGCACTCGTGACAAGCGACCAGTTGCTCGAGCGGTAAGGATGACAAGGCGGGTTCGGACGGCGAGTCAGACATGAAAGTCCCCTGCAGAATTCGCGCATTCTACCTGAGCACCGTAAAAGGCCGACATGCCTGCTGTAGGGTAGCCGCTCGCCTACTGGCGCCACTTTGAAACTTTCCCGCGCACAAAGAAGAACCCCCAGACCGCTAGGCGATCTGGGGTTTCGTATAGGCGCTTGATGAGGCCCCGGCCGGCGCACCGGGACTCTCACCACCACGCACCATTTTTTTGCGCACATAGAAGAACGCCCAGTCTGCGTGAGCAAACTGGGCGTTCGTATAGGAGCTTGACGATGACCTACTCTCACATGGTGAAGCACCACACTACCATCGGCGATGCGTCGTTTCACTA
>JAEYXX010000004.1 GCA_023431055.1 Pseudomonadota bacterium | reverse complement strand
TCGGCGCGACGGTGAACTCTTCATAGCCGAGGAAAGTGAAGTGGTTGTCCAGCAACCAGTTCAGGTACACCTTGATTTCGTCCAGCTCGGTCTTGTCCACCTTGAGCTTGGCGCGATCCAGCCAGGCGAGCAGCTCGCGTGCCTTGGCCTTCATAGGCTGGAAGTCGGCGACGCTCATGCGCACGTCACCGAAGACTTCGTGAATGGCTTTTTCCAGGGTCTTCAGCTCGGCGGAACTGGAGCAGCGATCGATTTCCAGGAACATCAGCGCTTCCTGCAGCACGCCCTCGCCCTGAGTACCACGCGGCAGGATTTCCAGCAGCTGGCCATTCTTGTCGCGACGCACGCTGAACACACTGTTCTGCAGCGTGTGGATGCTGTAGCCGTGGCGATTCAGCTCCATGCGTACCGAGTCGACCAAAAATGGGATATCGCCATGCAGGATTTCCACCGCAGTGTGGGTGGACTGCCAACCGTGCTTCTCGTAATCGGGGTTGAACGCCCGCACCTGCGGCTTGGCGTGATCGAACTGTTCCAGCATGCGCCAGGCCGACAGGGTGCAGCCGACCAGGTCGGACAGGCGCCGCTGGGTCAACTCTTCGAGGGCGATGATGCCGAAGAACTGTTCGGCGAAAAGGGCTACTTGTGGCAGCGCCTGCTCACTCACGTGCTGTGCCAGGGCCGCTTGCAGTTGGTGCTGGAAGTCGGCTTTGCTGGCCGCCGTAAAGAACGCCATTGTTTTGCTCCATTGGGCTGGTGGTTCGACAGGACGTCTGGATTGCTGTCGCAGGGTGTTAGTTCAACGTTAGTCCATGAAGCGACAATGACACTTGCAAGTCGCATGCGGACCAGCGTGAGGGCGGGCGACCAGGTGGTCACACTTGATCCGCGAGCTTAACGAGGGACGCCCTGCCCCCGCTTGCGGCGCTGCGACATTTTCTTTCAAGGCTGCACCGAGACGGTGCATGACTGCAGAACAGGCCGACCGGTAAGCCATTGTGGGGCATGACAAACGGAACCACTTCCGCCCCTACTCCTACCGCAGGGCAACGCCATCTGAATCCGCTACGCCGAGGTTCGCGGGCGCTCCCGGTTGCGCGCAAGGGCGCGAGCCGGGTCTGTAACCGGCCAACGCATAAACGCCACACAGCCATAGATTTTAATCAAGTTGTATGACAACTTGCCGACTCCTGAGAATCATCCACAAGAAGATGGCGAGGCGACATCGTGAGCTTATTACTGTCCTGGCAACAAAAATTCCGCGCCCTTGTCGCGCTAACCCTGATCAGCCTGATGCTGATGGCAGTTGCCTCGTTATGGGCCAATCATCGCGTCAGCAGTGCGTTACAGGCGAGGGAACAGGCGGCAGCCTATGCCAGCGCCAGTACCCAGTTGATGAACCGCTGGTGGCGGCAGAACACACTGCGCCAACAGATCACCCCCGACCTGCAGGCCGAGTTCGAAAGTGGACTCAATGAGCTGCAAGAACTCATCGGACAACTGTTGACACAGGCGCAGGCACTGGATGACGACGACACTGTGCAACATGCCCGGCAGATCCAGGCCGTGCTGCTGGAGGAACTGGCCCAACAGCGCCAGTGGCTGACCCTCAATCAGGCCCTGGGCCTGACCCCCTTCGAAGGCCAGCGCAAAGCGCTCACGGAAAGAGGCAAGGCCCTGGAGGCGATCAGCTTCGATCTGATCAAGCCCTTCATTACCAGTGCCCTGAGCAGCCAGCGTGACTATCTGTCGACCTTCGACCCGGCGTTCGCCCAGATAACCCTGACGGCGATCGGCAAATTGCAGGAGCAGATCGCCGATCTCGAATGGCAGGACACACCGATCGGCAAGAACGTACAGGGTTATGCCCAAACGTTCACAGACACTCATGGCAGCATCGAGCGCATCAACGCTACCAATCAGCGCCTGCGCCAACTGGGCGAGCAACTGCAGGCGCGCATCGACGAACAAGCGCAAGCACTGCAGAACGGCCTGTTGCTGCGCCGTACCCAGGAAGCCGAACAGGCTCGCCTGTCCGCGCTATGGATGATGGGGCTGAGTTTCCTCGCCGTCGCCGCCCTGCTCTGCCTCACCTTGCTGCAGGCTTCACGCACGCTGGTCACTCGCCTGCGCAACGTCATTCAGTTGCTCACTCAGGTCGCCTCCGGCGATCTCACCGGCAAGCTGCCGGTGGGCAGCAACCCGCGCGACGAGTTCAACCAACTGGCGGACGCCGCCAACCGCATGATCCAGGGCATCGGCGGCATCGTTGCCGAAGTGGTGCGCGCCAACGGCGAGCTGGGCCGCCTGCACCATCACCTGGGCGATGCCATGCGCCAGTTGGGCGACAACAGCACTCAGGTGGAAATGCAGACCGAGCAGGCCGCCTCCGCCTCGCATCAGATCAGCGCCACCCTCAACGACATGGCGCAACGCACGGCCGAGGTGGGCACCGCCACCACTAGCGCCTACGATGCAGCGCGCAACGGCGGCGAGGTGATAGCCGCCAGCGTCGATAGCATGAGCCGCCTGGCGCAGTTGATTCAAGCCACCCACATCCAGGTTGACGCCCTCGGCCAGAGCAGCGCGCGGGTCAACGGTATCGTCGACGTGATCAACAGCCTCGCCGATCAGACCAACCTGCTCGCGCTCAACGCGGCCATCGAGGCTGCCCGTGCCGGCGAAGCCGGTCGAGGCTTCTCGGTGGTGGCCGATGAGGTACGTTCCCTGGCGCAGAAGACAGTCGCTGCGACCACCGACATCAGCGCCATCGTCGGTGAATTCCAGCAGCAGACCCGACACATGCACCAGTTGATGAGCAACGGCCTGAGCCTGGCCGCCGACAGCGAACGCCACGCCGCTCAGGTGGCCGATGCGATCACCTCCATCACCTCGGCTATGGAACGACTGACCGGCGAAATGAATCAGGTCGTGGTGGCCATCGAGGAGGTCTCCACAACCACCGAGGACATCGCCGACAAGATGGAAACCATCCACGTACATACCGGGCAGAGCAAGGACCTGCGCCAGACTTTGGGCGGTCACACCGAGGGGCTGTCGTCCCAGGTCGATGCACTGGGGCGCAGCGCCAGTCAGTTCCGCCTGGCCTGAGCCTGATCGACTGTTCCTGTAGCCGTCGCACGTTGGCTTCCGGCACAGCCTTGAAGCGTGACCGCCATGGCAGAGGGCTGCGGCCGTGGCGAGACGCGCGGGGTGGTCTTCGATCCGCTGGCAGCTGCGCCAGCATGCCACGAAGGTCTCGGCAATCTGCACGGCGCACCGCCTTCGGACTTGGCGATCTCGCTCGCATTTCTGTTGCCAGAGCCTTCATGAACCGCGCGGCTGATAGCGGCTGAAGCGGCAAATGCATTAAAGTCGGCGGTCTGCACGCGCGGCTTGAAAAGCCCGCTCATCCGCCAGAAGAGCCCGACGATGGAACACCGTGAAGCGCTGGTCGCGTTACGCCAATTTCTCTCCACCCAGATTCTCGGCCAGGACAAGCTCATCGAGCGCCTGCTGATCGCCCTGCTCGCCGACGGCCACCTGCTGGTCGAAGGCGCCCCCGGTCTGGCCAAGACCAAGGCGATCAAGGAGCTGGCCGAAGGCATCGAAGGCGAGTTCCATCGCATCCAGTTCACCCCGGACCTGCTGCCGGCGGACATCACCGGCACCGAGATCTATCGCCCGGAGACCGGCAGCTTCGTGTTCCAGCAGGGGCCCATCTTCCACAACCTGGTGCTGGCCGACGAAATCAACCGCGCCCCGGCCAAGGTGCAGTCGGCGCTGCTCGAGGCCATGGCCGAGCGCCAGGTCTCGGTGGGCCGCTCGACCTACGATCTGTCGCCGCTGTTTCTGGTCATGGCCACGCAGAACCCCATCGAGCAGGAAGGCACTTATCCGCTGCCCGAAGCACAGCTCGACCGTTTCCTGATGCACGTGAAGATCGGCTTTCCCGATGCGGCGGTGGAGCGCAAGATTCTCGCCCAGGCCCGTGGTGATGCGCTCAATGGCGAGGCCAAGCCCGAGCATCGGGTCAGCCAGCAGGCGGTGTTCGCCGCACGCAAGGAGATTCTCGGCCTGTACATGGCCGATGCCGTGGAGGAATACCTGGTGCAGCTAGTAATGGCCAGCCGCACCCCGGCCAAGTTCGATGCCGAGCTGGCCGACTGGATCGCCTATGGCGCCAGCCCGCGCGGTTCCATCGCTCTCGACCGCTGCGCGCGCGCGCATGCCTGGCTGGCCGGGCGCGACTTCGTCAGCCCGGAAGATATCCAGGCGGTGCTGTTCGACGTGCTGCGCCACCGCATCATCCTGTCCTTCGAGGCCGAAGCCTCGGGCGTCGATCAGGACCGCGTGATCCAGCGCATCCTCGACGTGGTGGCGGTGGCCTGATGCAACCGCGCGACCTGCGCTCGCCCTGCGTAGCCCGGATACAATCCGGGACTGCTTGCGCTGCCTCCCCGGATTGCATCCGGGCTACGGGCTGAAGCCCATGCAAACCCCGGCCGGCAACCCCGGCATCCATATCGCCCTCGGCGAGCTCATCGACATGCGCCACAAGGTGCATGAAGTGCCGCTGTTCTCCACTCCGGCCCGGCGCAGCCCATTGACGGGGCTGCATCATTCCAAGCTGCGCGGCCGTGGTGTGGACTTCGACCAGGTGCGCGTCTACCAACCGGGCGACGACGTGCGCACCATCGACTGGCGCGTCACCGCGCGCACCCAGGAGCCGCACACCAAGCTGTTCCACGAGGAGCGCGAGCGTCCCATCTTCATCATCAGCGAGCAGAGCCAGCGTCTGTTCTTCGGCTCCGGCCTGTGCTTCAAGTCGGTGCTGGCCGCCCGCGCCGCCGCGCTGATCGGCTGGGCCGCGCTGGGCCATAACGACCGCATCGGCGGCCTGGTGTTCGCCGATAACGAGCACCATGAAGTCAAACCCCGGCGCAGCAAACAGAGCCTGCTGCAACTGCTCAACCTGCTGGCCCGCGCCAACCAGGCGCTCGGGCCACAGACTCAGGCCAGTGCCGGCCGCGACAATTTCGGCCTGGCCCTGCGTCGCGCGCGCGAGGTGCTGCGACCGGGCAGCCTGGTGATCGTGCTCTGCGACGAACGTGCGCTGAGCGACAACGCCGAGCAGCAACTCACCTTGCTCGCGCGCCATACCGATCTGTTGTTGCTGCCGCTGTCCGATCCACTCGATCGCGCACTGCCGGCGGCCGGGCTGCTGCGCTTTACCCAGAACAGCGCGCAACTGGAGCTCGACAGCCACAACGGTGACCTGCGCCAGGCCTATCGCACCCAGGCGCAGGCCCGTGAGGCGCGCTGGCAACGCCTGGCGCAGAAGCTCGGTGTGCCGCTGCTACCTTTGAGCACGCAGTTCGAACTGGTCGAGCAGTTGCAGGAACAGCTCAGCAACCTGCACGCGAGAAAATCCCTATGAACCCCATCGACCAGTTGCAGCCGCTGATCGACCCGCCGCCGGTGCCCTGGTGGCCACCGGCACCGGGCTGGTGGTTGCTCGCCGTACTGCTGCCGCTGGTGGGCTGGGGGCTGTGGCACCTCCTGCGCAACTGGCAGCGTCGACGGCCCAAGGCGGCCACGGAGCAGGCGCTCGACCCACTGCGCCAGGCCGCGCTCGACGAGCTGGCCACCTTGCGCAAACCCTATGACGGCGCCCCTGCCGGCCCCTGGCTGCAGCAGCTCAACGCCCTGCTCAAGCGCCTGTGCCGCGAACGCTACCCGGACAGCGCCAGCCACACCCTGAGCAGCCGTGCCTGGCTGGCGTTTCTCGACAACCGCTGCCCGGCAGCTGGCCTGACCCGCTGGATGATCCTGGTCGACGGCAGCTACAGGCCGCAGTGCACGCTGAGCGACAAAGCCATCGCGGAACTCGATCAGGCCGTCGCCACTTGGATTCGCAAGCATGTTTGAGTTCGCCTGGCCCTGGATCTTTCTGCTCGCACCGCTGCCCTGGCTGCTACGTCTACTGCTACCCGCGGCCGACAGCGGCGATGCGGCGCTACGGGTTGGCTTTCTTGACGAGCTGCAGGCCCTGAGCGGTCGCCGCGCCCGCGCCGCCCTGCCCAGTTGGCGTCAACAGGCGCCACTGATAGTGCTCTGGTGTCTGCTGCTGTGCGCCGCCGCGCGGCCGCAATGGGTCGGTGAACCGCTGCCGCTGCCAGCCAGCGGCCGTGATCTGCTGCTGGCGGTGGATGTCTCGGGCTCCATGGATTATGCCGACATGCAGTGGGACGGCGAGCCGATCAGTCGCCTGGAGCTGGTCAAACGTCTGCTCGGCGATTTCATCGAAGGCCGCCGTGGCGATCGCGTCGGCCTGATCCTGTTCGGCAGCCAGGCCTATCTGCAGGCGCCGCTGACCTTCGACCGTCACACGGTACGCACCTGGCTGGACGAGGCGCTGATCGGCATCGCCGGCAAGAACACCGCCATCGGCGACGCCATCGGCCTGGCCGTCAAACGCCTGCGTCAACGCCCCGCGCAAAGCCGGGTGCTGGTGCTGATTACCGATGGCGCGAACAACGGTGGCGAGATCGATCCGATGGTCGCCGCGCAACTGGCCGCGGATGAAGGTGTGCGCATCTACACCATCGGCATCGGCGCCGATCCACAACAAGGCGGCGCATTCGGCACCTTCGGTTTCAGCGCGCTGGACCTGGATGAAACCAGCCTGCGCGCGATCAGCGACGTCACCGATGGCGAGTATTTCCGCGCACGCAATCAGGCCGAGCTGGAGCAGATCGAACTGACCCTCGATCGCCTCGAGCCGGTCGCCCAGCAACCCACCCTGGCCCGCCCGGCCCAGGCGCTCTATGCCTGGCCGCTGGCGCTGGCGCTGCTGGGCTCGCTGTTGCTGGTCGGCCAGGTGCTCTGGCCCGACCTGCTGCAGCGGCTAAGGAGGCGGGCATGAGCCTGCTCTGGCCGGAATGGCTGCGCCCATTGTGGCTGCTGGCCGTGCCAGTGCTGGCCTGGTTGCTCTGGCGCCTGTGGCATCGCGAACGGCAGAGCGGGCGCTGGCAGCTGTTGTTGCCGGCGGCATTTCATCAGGCGTTGCTCAAGGGCGGTAGCGGCCGCTCGAGCAAGCTGCCCTGGCTGGCACTCGGTATGGCCTGGCTGCTGGCCGTGCTGGCGCTGCTCGGCCCCAGCTGGCAGCGCGTCGAGCAGAGCAACCAGAGGCCTGCAGATCCGTTGGTGATTCTGCTCGAACTGACGCCACAGATGCTCGCCACCGACGGCCGCCCCAACCGCCTGGAACAGACCCGGCGCAAACTGCTCGACCTGCTCGAAGCGCGCCGCGATGCGCAGACGGCGATCATCGTCTACGCCGGTAGTGCGCACAGCCTGGTGCCGCTGTCAGACGACCTGGCCACCAGCCGCAACCTGCTCGAAGCGCTGAAGCCCTCGCTGATGCCCGAGCCGGGCCGTCGCGCCGATCTGGCCGTGACCCGGGCACTGCAACTGCTCGACCAGGCGCAACTGGGCCAGGGTCGCCTGCTGCTGATCAGCAGCGCCCTCGATGAAGAGGAACGCAGCGGCATCCAGCAAGCGCTGCAGAAACGCTCGGTCCCCCTGCTGGTGCTTGGTGTGGGCAGCCGCGAAGGCGCACCGGTGGCCCAGGAGGACGGCAGCTTTCTCAAGGACTCGCGCGGCGCCATTCTGATCCCGCGTCTGGATGTCCGCAGTCTGCGGGAAACTGCCGAAGCCCACGGCGGCCGCTATGCGGCGATGCGCCTGGACGACGAAGATCTGCGCCGCCTCGGCCTGCTCGAGGGTACCCAGGCAATGCGCGCAGCCGGTGAGCCGACACTGCTCGACAGCTATGTCGACCAGGGCTACTGGCTGTTACTGCCGTTGTTGCTACTGGCCGCCTGCGCCGGTCGGCGCGGCTGGCTGTTCTGCCTGCCGCTGCTGCTGATGCTGCCGCCGCAAAGCAGCCAGGCCTTCGAATTCGACGATCTGTGGCTACGTCGCGATCAGCAAGGCCAGCGCCTACTGCAGGCGCAACGCCCGGCGGAGGCGGCGCAGCGCTTCGTCGCCCCGCAGTGGCAAGGCAAGGCGCTGTTCGAGGCCGAAGATTATGCCGCCGCGGCAGAGCGTTTCGCCAAGGGCGACAGCGCAGCCGATCACTACAATCGCGGCAACGCCCTGGCCAAGGCCGGCGAGCTGGAGGCGGCGCTGGACGCCTACGAGCAGGCCCTGGAACGCCAGCCTGAACTGGCAGTCGCGCAGTACAACAAGGCGCTGGTGGAAGAAGCGCTGCGCCAGCGCGAAAATCAGCAGCAATCCGGTGAGGGTGATTCGGCCGAGCAGCAGGAACCAACCAACGAGCAGTCGCAGCCGAATGAATCGCCAGCCGGCCAGCCCGCCGAGAGTACTGCCGCACAGCCTACCCAGGCGGGCAGTAGCGGTGAGAACAGTGAAAGCAGCGACGCACAGGGCAGCGCCAATGGCGCCGGGGAAGACAGCCAACCCGCTACCGCCCGTGAAACCCCGGACGATACCGAAGCCGTAGGGCAGCCCCGCACGGAAGCCGATCTGGGCACCGCCGCAGAGCGTCGCCAAGCACTGGAACAATGGCTGCGGCAGATTCCGGACGATCCGGCCGAGCTGCTGCGGCGAAAATTCTGGTATGAACAGCAACAGCGTCAGGACTCGAACCGATGAAGCGTCTGGTCTTCCTGCTTCTTCTAACACTCGCCGGGCAGGCTCATGCCGAAGCCTTTTTCGCCAGCGTCGACCGTACCCGCCTGAGCGAAGGTGAGACTGTGGTACTGACGCTGGAGTCGACCGATCCGACCCGCTTCGGCCGACCCGATCTGAGCCCACTGGAGCAGGATTTCGAGATTCTCGGCAGCCGTCAGGTCAACCGCCTGAGCAGCATCGGTGATACGCCACGCGCCAGCACGCGCTGGATCCTGACCCTGCAGCCACGCCGCAGCGGCGAAGTGATCATCCCGGCTATTCGTCTGGAAGATGCCGAAACCCTGCCGATCACGCTCAACGTCGAGCAAGCCGTCAGTGCCGGCGATGGCGACAAGCTGGCGCCGGTGTTCATCGATGCCAGCCTCGACCAGCCAAGTGTCTACGTACAGGCTCAGGCGGTGCTGACCCTGCGCATCTACCACTCGGTCTCCATGTATGACGACAGCAACCTGACGCCTCTGCGCATAGAAGACGCCCGCGCTGAACAACTGGGCGAGCCGCGCACCTATGAGAAAAGCATCGGTGGCGTGCTGCACGGCGTGATCGAACTGCAGTACGCCATCTATCCGCAGCGCAGTGGCCAACTGGTGATTCCCGGGCAAACCTTCAGTGCCACACTGGTCGACCGCTCGCGCAACAACGACTTCCTGCCTTTCGGCCCGCGCACCGGCAAGGTCACGCGGGTCAAATCCCCAGACATTCCCCTGCAGGTCAAACCCAAACCGGCCGACTACCCGGCTGACGCCCCCTGGCTACCGGCACGAGCCCTGGGGCTGGCGGAAACCTGGAACCCGCAACCGGAACAAAGCCAGGTCGGCGACTCGTTGACCCGCCGCCTGATTCTCAAGGTCGATGGCCTTTCCAGCGCTCAGCTGCCGCCGTTGCCGGCAACCCAGGTCGACGGGCTGCGGCGTTATCCGGATCAGCCGCAGATGAACGACCAGAAAAGCGAGAACGGCATCATCGGCACCCGCGAAGAGCGCGAAGCGCTGGTGCCCAGCCGCGCCGGCAGCTTCGACCTGCCGCCGCTGGAGGTGCTGTGGTGGAACACCCAGACCGACACGCTGGAGCGCACTACCCTCTCTGCCCGCACCCTTCAGGTTGCCGAGAATCCGCAACTGCAGAACGACGAGCAACCCAACACCCCGATGGTGACGCCCCAGGTGATCGAGGGGCCGGAGCTATGGCCCTGGCAACTGGCCTGCGCCCTGCTGAGCCTGACCACGCTGCTGGGCTTCGGCCTATGGTGGCATGCCCGCCGGCAACCGGCGATCCAGCGCGCAGCACAGGCAGGCCCGAGCCCGCGCACGCTGCTCGACGACCTCAAACGCGCCTGTCAGGCTGGCGACGCCCAGGCGACCCGTCACGCCCTCGATGCCTGGGCGCGGCAGCAGCCGGAGACGCTTGCCGATATGGCGGCGCGCTACGTGCCACTATCGGATGCGCTGGACGGCCTCAACGGCGCGCTATACAGCGAAACCGGCCAGCAATGGCAAGGCGAAGAGCTATGGAAAGCCATTCGCAACCTGCCCGCCGCGCAGGAGCCGAGCGCCGCGCCGCAGGAAAGCAGCGCGCTGCCGCCCCTGTATCCGCGCTAGGCGGGCGATGGGCTTGCAGGATATGCAGCCCGAGGCGTGCAACTGGTAGCAATGTAGGGTGGGCTTCAGCCCACCAACATAGGCTGCCCCTGGTGGGCTGAAACGGATCGCCGCCCAATCGGCCATGCCGGCACTATCCGCGCTCTGCCATGCTCGGCAACCGATCACCCGCCCTGGCCGGTAGCCGCGCATTCGATCGCCGGTACGGAGCCCCGGATTTCAGCCCACCGACAGCGGCTGACCTTGGTGGCTGAAGCGGATCGCCGCCCGGCCCACCCTACGCACTGAACTGCGTTCCCATGCGGAGCGTGGGAACGATCAGGTGACGTAGCCCGGATGCAATCCGGGGGATGACTATACGCGGCACAGACAAAAAACGCGGCCCGAGGGCCGCGTTTTTTCGTTCTATGCAAAGGCCATCAGCCCTTGGCGCGCAGCTTCTCCGGGTTGATCAGGAAGCGGGCCAGAGCCGGCAGCAGCCAGATCGCACCGATCATGTTCCACAGGAACATGAAGGTCAGCATCAGACCCATGTCGGCCTGGAACTTGATCGCCGAGAAGATCCAGGTCGCCACGCCGATGGCCAGGCAGACGCCGGTGAACAGCACCGCCTTGCCGGTGGACTTGAGCGTCTCGTAGTAGGCGTCCTGCAGCGACAGCCCCTGACGCAGGTAGGTCTCCAGACGGCTGTAGATGTAGATGCCGTAGTCGACACCGATACCCACACCCAGGGCGATCACCGGCAGGGTGGCGACCTTGACGCCGATGCCCATGAAGGCCATCAGCGCGTTACCCAGCACCGAGGTCAGCACCAGCGGCAGGATCACGCACAGGGTCGCGGCCAGCGAACGGAAGGTCAGCAGGCACATGATGCTGACCGCCGCGTAGACCGCGATCAGCATGATGGTCTCGGACGCCGCGATCACCTCGTTGGTGGCCGCTTCGATACCGGCGTTACCGGCAGCCAGCACCACCTGCAGCTCGTCGGTGTTGTGCTGCGCGGCGAACTCTTCGGCGGCAGCCACGGCACGCGACAGAGTCTCGGCCTTGTGGTCCTCGAGGAAGATCAGCACCGGCGCTACCGAACAGTCGGCGTTGTACAGGCCTTCGGCACGGGCGATGGAGTTGTTCAGCACGTCCTGGTTACGCGACAGGGTTTCCCATTTCAGGTTGCCCTCGTTCATGCCCTTGATCACCTGCTTGGACACGGTGACCATGGAAATGGCCGACTGCACGCCTTCGGTGTTCTCCATCTTCCACATCAGCTCGTCCATGGCGGACAGTGCTTCATAGGTGGAGCAACCCTCGCTAGGCGTCTTGATCATCACCACCAGCACATCGGAGCTGGTCGAGTAATTGCGGATGACGAAGTCGTTGTCCAGGTTGTAGCGCGAATCCGGATGCAGTTCCGGCGCGCCCTGGTCGAGGTCGCCGATCTTCAGGTTCTGCCCGTACCAGACACCGCCGGCCAGCGCCACCACGGCGATGACCACGGAAATCGGCGCCACCATCGGGTGAGCGAAGTTGGAAATCGCGCGCCAGATCGGGTGATCCTTGGCGGCCTCCTCGCGGCTCTTCTTCACGGCGCGGTTGCCGATGCCGATATAGGAAATCACCACCGGCAGCAGGATCAGGTTGGTCAGGATGATCACTGCCACGCCCATCGAGGCGCCGATGGCCAGTTCGCGAATTACGCCGATATCGATCAGGAGCAGGGTGACGAAACCGACGGCATCGGACAGCAGCGCCACCAGGCCGGGGATGAACAGCTGACGGAAGGCCATGCGCGCGGCGGACAGGGCGTCAGTCGCCTCGCCCGAGGCCATGGCGATGCCGTTGATCTTCTGCACCCCGTGGGAGATGCCGATGGCGAACACCAGGAACGGCACCAGCATCGAGTAGGGATCGAGACCGAAGCCCAGGGTGTGCAGCAGACCCAGTTGCCAGATCACCGCCACCAGCGTGGTGATCACCACGGCCAGGGTGCTCTTGAAGCAGTGGGTGAACCACAGCAGCAGGACGAAAGTGATGCCGATGGCCACGGCAAAGAACAGCGCCACGCCGATCAGGCCGTCGATCAGATCACCGACCTTCTTGGCGAAACCGATGATGTGCACTTTCACATCGGGGTTCTGCGCCTCGTACTTCTCGCGGATCTTCTCTTCCAGCTCGTGGGAGAACTTCTGGTAGTCGAGCTTGATCAGCTTGCTCTGGTCATTGGGGTCCGGGTAGGACTCCAGCAGCGGGATATCGACGATGCTGGACTTGAAGTTGTTCGCCACCAGGCGACCGATCTGCCCCGACTTGAGGATGTTGCTGCGCAAATCCTCGAGGCTGTCGGCAGAGCCGTCGTAGGTCTGCGGAATCACCTCGCCACCGGCGAAGCCTTCCTCGGTCACTTCGGTCCAGCGCACGCTGGGGCTCCACAGCGACTTCAGGCCGGAACGGTCGACACCGGGAATGTAGAAGGCCTCGTCATGGATCTGCCGCAGCGTCTCCATGTACTCCTTGCTGAAGATGTCGCCGTTGGTGGCCTCCACCGAGATACGCACCGTGTTGCCCAGGTTGGCCAGGTCATTACGGTGTTCGAGCATCTTCTGGATGTAGGGATGGCCCAGCGGAATCATCTTCTCGAAGCTGGTCTGCGGGCGTACCTGCGCGGCCTGGTAGAACAGGAAGATACTGATCAGCAGGCAGATCAGGATGACTACCGGGCGATTGTTGAAAATCAGCCGCTCGAGGAAGGACGCGGGCTGTTGTTGGTGCTTGCTCATGCAAAGGCTCCCGGCTTGTTATTGTTGGCCCAGATCGGCGCCAGTCGAGGCGGCGAGGTGAACGCCGCCCTGCCCCACCAGGATCAGGTTGCCGTTATCCAGTGCAGTGACCCCGGCCAGCGAGAGGCGGTCGGGACGATTGATCAGGCTGAAGGTCTGGCCGTGATCGGTGCTGCGCAACACGGTACCGCCGTGGCCGACCACCGCGACGCTACCATCACGCAGCAGGGTGCCATCGGCGAGGCCGAACTCCAACGGACCATTGTTCGGCGTGTTGAGCCTGATCTGTTGCCAGCTGTCACCGAAGTCGGTGGAGCGGAACAGGTGGCCACGCAGACCGTAGGCCAGCAAGGTAGCGGGTTGGTCGGTGCCGAGCACGCCAAACAACGACCCCTCGTAAGGCAGGTTCTCGAGGCGTTCCCAGGTCTGGCCCCAGTCGGCGGAGCGGAACATCTGCCCCAGCTCACCGACGATGAACAGGCCCGAGTCCTTCACCGCGGTGATGGCATTGAGGTGATAGGCATCTTCGTTGTCGAGACGATCGCTGACGTCTTCCCAGTTCTCACCGCCGTCGGTGGTTTCCAGCAGCGCGCCATAGGCGCCTACGGCGTAACCGGTCTCGAGATCCTTGAACCAGATATCCAGCAGCGGCGCTTCGCGCTCGAGGTCTTCGAACTGTTTGGTCCAGGTCAGGCCGCCGTCGGCCGTTGCGAGAATCTGCGCATCGTGACCGACCACCCAGCCATGCTGGGCATCGACGAAAAACAGGGAGGTCAGCATCTGCCGGGTCGGCACCTTGGCCTGCTCCCAGCTTTGCCCCTGATCGTTGGAATAGAGGATGTGGCCGCGGTCGCCCACGGCGACCAGGCGCTCGCCAGTGTTGACCACATCGAGCAGCAGGCTGTGTACGGCCTTGGGTGACTCGATGGCATAGACGGCATCGGCTCCAGCCGTAGTCTCGGCCTGCAAGGGTGCGGCAGCGAAAGCCAGAATGGAAAGCACACTGCACAGCGAGAGCGCTTTAGCCAGCGGCGAATGGACACGGAGCGCCGATTTGCGCGCCTGTTTGGGCGCCAGACCGGACTGGGTGCGCCGCATGACGGGCTCACTCATATACCTTCCCCCTTTCTTGTTATAGGCGGTACTACTGATTCCGCCCATCCTAGCGAGCTTCGGAAAGCCCTGACAATTGGCGCAACGTTATGTTTTGTTAAGGCAAAACCCGCGTTATAGAAGCCTATTCGCCAAGCTGATACGAAAAGGCCGCTACTACTGTAGCGGCCTTCGCTTGAGGCTACACGACTATTATCGAGTGCCGCGGCGACGCAGGGCAGCCGGCTTGAAATAACCGTCGTCCGGAACCGCCTGAGTGAAGTCGATGGTGTTGCTCTCTTCGTTGTCCAGGTTCTGCACGTGGTAACGACGCGCCTGCAGATCGTGGAACACGTCGAGCGCAGACCAGGTGGTCGGCAGGTCGTAGTAGTTCTTCAGGTAGGCGATGGAAACGCGCCACAGCTCACCACGGCCATCGTACTGATCCACCACCACAGCCTGCCAGCTGTCCTCGTCGAGGAACAGGGTACGCTTGGAATAGATGTGACGGGCGCCGGACTTCAGCGTGCCCTCGACTACCCATACGCGGTGCAGTTCGTTGCGGGTCAGCGCCGGGTTGAGGTGACCGACCTGCAGCAGGTCCTTGTACTTAACCTCAGGGCTGGTGACCTTGTAGTTGTTGTACGGGATGTAGATTTCCTTCTTGCCCACCAGCTTCCAGTCATAGCGATCCGGAGCACCGTTGAACATGTCGGTATCGTCGGCGGTACGCAGGCCATCGGCTGCGGCGATCGGCGTGTCGTAGGCCAGGTTCGGCGCACGACGCACGCGACGCTGGCCGGCGTTGTAGCCCCAGGCCTGACGCGGCTCCTTGACCTGATCCAGGGTCTCGTGAACCAGGGTCGCGCCACCGGCCAGACGCGCCGGGCTGGTGGTGAACGACAAGTAGTAGAACATGATGTTGTTCAGATCGGCGAAGGAGCCGTTCTGCAGGTAGTACTTGAACAGTGCTTCCTGCTGCGAGGTGACCAGCGAGTAGGAACCGTTGCGCTGTACGGCTACTTCCGATGCACGACGCACGATGTAGGTGCCGCGGTAGCGGGCGATGTGGTTCCACAGAGCCTCGACGCCGTTCTGCGGAATCGGGAACGGAATACCGCCATAGGCGTTGGTGAAACCGTTGCCGCCATCGGCCAGCTTGGCGCTGGTGGCGTTCTTGATGGTGTTGTCATAGACCCACTGCGGCGCGGAGCCGGAGCGGCGGGTCTGGTACACCGGCATCTGATAGGTTTCCGGATAGGCCTTGAACATGGCGATCTGACCCGGAGTCAGGTTGGCCTCGTACTGGCTCAGGTTGGCCGCGGTGATGGTGAACAGCGGCTTGTCTTCCGGGAACGGGTCAACGTGGTGCTGGCCCGAGCGGGTGTAGCCAGCCGGTGCCTGGGTGAGGCCACCGGTCCAGGCCGGAATGGTGCCGGCTGCGTTGCCGGCCTTCTCGGCGCCGAAGGGAGTCAGGGTATCGCCGAGTTTGGCGGCTTCCTGCGGGGAAACGCCGGCCAGTGCGGAACCGGCGGAAAACGCCAGTGCAACGGCTACGGCCATCAGCCTGTGCTTGTTCAGCATGGGTAATTCTCCGTGAAGAGTATTGCCGAGCGCCCAAGAGCGCCCGGCGTTTTTCTGATTATGGGTATTAGAAGGAGTACTTGACGTTCAGACCGATGTTGTCGCGATCACGCGCACCATTGTTCTGGCCCGCGCCGTAGAACTCGGTGTACTGAATCTCGGCTTCCAGACTGTTCAGGTAGCTGGCGCGCATACCGACGGTGTACGCCTTGCGACCTTCGATGAAGTTACCGGTCTGGTGCGAGTTACCTTCGAAGTCGTGCTTGAACACGGCAAAGGGCGACAGGTTGACCCCGGCATACACGTCGTTCCAGGTACCCGACATCATCAGGGTGTAGCCGTAGGCGTTCTTGTTGACCTGATCGTCGCGGTCGTAGCCGGAAATATAGGAGCCGTTACCACGGCCGGCGTAATAGCGGTTACCGGTAGGCGAGCTGTACTGCAGGCTGTCGCCGCGCAGGTGCTCGGAGGCCAGTTCCGCAATACCGAACAACGAGTCGAAGCTCATGGTCGGGCCAAAGTTGTAGATGGTACCCAGCGAGGTATTGAAGGCCTCTACGCGCTTGTAGTTATGAATCTGGTCGCCCAGCTGCACCTGCTGACCACCGATATTGACGACACGGCCATTTGCCAGTTGCGGAGCCTGGGTCAGCAGGTCACCCAGCAGGTCGTTGGTAGCTGCGATGCCGATCGGCAGATTGGGGCGATAGGACAGCTCACCGAATACCGAGGCATTGCCCACAGTGGTGTTGAAGCTCATACCGTACATACGGATGTCTTCGGCGTACTCGCGGCGAGCGTTGACTTGGTTGGCTACGTCGACGGTGGCAGCACCATTGACGAGTGCAAGCGCGTCAGCTGCTCCAGGAGCGCCACCAGTGGCAGCGGCGACAAGGTTGGCATAGCTGCTTATCGCCCCCAAAGTAGCTGCGGTAGCAATCGCGTCCAGATCCAAGCCATCGAAGCCCTCAAGATCCGCGTAAATGCTGGGCTCTTTGGCGTGATAGTTCACGAAATAAAAGCCGAACTCGGTGGAGTTCAGCTCTTCGGCGATGTAGCGAAACGCAACGCCGAACTGGCCATCATTCTTGGCGTTGAGATCCGATCCAATATTGGCCACTTTGAATACGCCATTGCTATCCAAGTAACTGGTGCCCTGAAGGCCGCCAATGCGCCCAGCACTCAGACCAGCGTAATTGGTACGGAAGTCCGTGCTACCCAGCCTAGGGTTGGTGCTATATGCCGTGTTGCCACCATCGGCAAACAGATCCGTCTCCGAAAAATAAGTGCCAGACGGATCGATAGCCGACTCTTTCCAGTTGAACTGGTAGAAAGTCTCCATCGACAGATTGTCGGTCAGGCCGATGTTGAAGCTCAGCGCCTCCACCGGCACTAGGACTTCCTTCACCTCCGAACCCGGCAGTCGGAACTTGGCAGCATCGACAGGGTTAGTGGTGTTTACACCGTTACGGTAGAAAAGACCCTCACCCCAGTTGAATACCTGCTTACCCAGACGCCCGGAAACCGGCATGTTGCCCACATCCCAGTTGCCATAAACATAGGCATCGAGAATCTGTGCATCACGCCCTGCCTTGTGGCGAGTCTCGCGAGTGAAGCTGTTGTCGCGAGGAAAGCTCTGGCTCGGCTGAGCGGGCGAGTTGGCATCGTAATAGTCGTTGCGCTTGTCCATGATCTGGGTGTCATAGAACGCAGTACCACGGATAAAGACACCGTAGTTACGGTAAGACGCCTCGAGATCCGAGGTAATTTTGAACACTTCGGAAACCAGGCCGGTATCGAAATTGCGATTGCCGTCGTTGGTGTTGATATCGTCGTTGGTCTTGTCCTGGCCCTGTACGCGCCACAGTTGACCGTAGGAGATGGTGGTATCGAGGGAGCCGGTGATTTCGTTATCGGCGAAGCTGAACTCCACCGCTTGAGCCTGGGCGGCGACCAGCAACGGCAGAACGCCTGCGAACGCAAAGCCGGCCTTGGCCGGAGCAAAACGTAGAACGGGCTTGCGGGACTTAATTTCCATCGAGACTCACTCCGTGGACAGATCATTCTTTTGGGCGATCCCGTAGCCGGGCCGCGAATTGCCGTACTGACGACGGCTTATGTTTTTTATTTGCTGCGACAGTGCCAACGACCAGCGAGCGCTCGCCCGCGGTCAAATCCCGCTCAGCACTGCAACCATGGTGCCAATTCAAACAGGTGTATCAGCGCAAACAGGCTTCGGAGAGCTGTTGACCGGTTTCTTTTCGTGACTGATCAGCCACTGACCAATACGTCAGAAAAACTGGCGCATCTTGTCCTACGATCCGACGCTTTATGTCGCTCTTGCGGTGATGCAGAGAAACGAAGACCGTCTCGCTGTCAAGCAACGAAAGCCGAACTTAAGTGTGCGAATGCATAACAAGCCGCATGCATATTTCATTGGGTAACAAAAAAGTGTTACCAGCCAGCGACCGGTAACACTTCTTGTCGAGCAGACCCGCCTTAGGCCAGGCTCTTGCTCACCACCTCATAAACATCACTGGACAGCTCACCAGAGGCGAGGATGCGCTCCAGTTCTGCCTTCATCAGCGCCTGGCGAGCTTCACCATATTTGCGCCAGCGGGTCAGCGGCGCCAGCAGGCGCGAGGCGATCTGCGGGTTGAGGGCATTGAGGGTGATCACCTGGTCGGCGAGAAAGCGGTAGCCCGCCCCGTCCGCGCGGTGAAAGTTGATCAGGTTCTGGTTGGCGAAGGCGCCAATCAATGCACGCACCTTGTTCGGGTTCTTCAGGGTGAAGGCTTCGTGCTGCATCAGCGCATGTACGCGCTCCAGGCCTCCCGGCAGCGGGCAGCCGGCCTGCACACTGAACCACTGATCCATGACCAGCGGATTGTCCTTGAAAAAGTCGGCGAACATGGCCAGGGCCTTGCCCTGTTCGTCCTGGAACGGCGAGTTGACCAGCACGGCCAGGGCCGCCAGACGCTCGGTCATGTTGTCGGCGTTCTCAAACTGGTCGACGCAAGCCGCCACCACTTCAGCTTTCTCGCTGAGCATCAGGTAGGACAGCGCGATGTTCTGCAGGCTGCGACGAGCGAAGTGCGCCGCCTCGGCCACGTAAGGCGTGGCCTTGGAGACTTCACGGTTGGCCTGGTAGCGCGCCCACAGCGGCGCGAACAGCGCGTCGGCCAGCGCCTTGCGGGCGAACTCGCGCGCGGCGTGGATGGCCTCGACATCCGCCACCTCACTGATCTCGGTGAGATAGGCCTCGCCCGGCAGCGAAAGCATCTCGGCGACCATGGCCTGATCCAGCGATTCGTCGTCCAGCAGGGTGCGCAGCGCAGTGACCAGGCGCTGATCCAGCACCAGGGCCTCACCGCGCTGGTGCTGGCCGATCAGCTCCTGCAGCACCTGCACGGACAGCTGCTGACCGGCTTCCCAGCGATTGAAACCATCGCTGTCGTGCTGCATGAGGAACATCAGCTGATCGCGGTCATAAGGGAAGTGCAGTTTGACCGGAGCACTGAAGCCGCGCAGCAGCGAAGGCAGCGGCTTCTCGGCAATGCCCTCGAAGGTGAAGGTCTGCTCGGCTTCGGTCACCGACAGCACGCGACTGGTGCCCTGCGCCGCGCTTTCGCCCTGCAGACGCAGCGGCAACTCATTGCCCTGCGCATCGAGCAGGCCCAGTGCCACCGGAATCACGAACGGCAGCTTCTCGCTCTGCCCCGGCGTGGCCGGGCAGCTCTGGCGAAAGTTCAGGCTGTAGGTCTGCGCGGCGGCGTCATAAGCCTCACTGACCTCCAGACGCGGCGTGCCGGCCTGGGTGTACCAGCGCTTGAACTGGGTCAGGTCGATGCCACTGGCATCCTCCATGGCCTTGACGAAATCGTCGCAGGTCACGGCTTGGCCGTCGTGGCGCTCGAAGTACAGGTCCGAGCCCTTGCGGAACAGTTCCGGCCCGAGCAGGGTGTGGATCATGCGCAGCACTTCCGAACCCTTCTCGTAGATGGTCAGGGTGTAGAAGTTGGAGATCTCCATGTACGCGTCCGGGCGCACCGGGTGGGCCATGGGGCCGGCGTCCTCGGCGAACTGGTGGGTGCGCAGGTAGGCCACATCCTCGATGCGTTTGACGGTGCGCGAGTGGGTGTCGGCGGAGAACTCGCTGTCGCGGAATACGGTGAAGCCTTCCTTGAGCGACAGCTGGAACCAGTCGCGGCAGGTCACGCGGTTGCCCGACCAGTTGTGGAAGTACTCGTGCGCCACCACGGCCTCGACGCGCTGGTGCGCGGCATCGGTAGCGGTCTCGGCCTTGGCCAGCACGCAACTGGAGTTGAAGATGTTGAGGCCCTTGTTCTCCATGGCGCCCATGTTGAAGTCGTTGACCGCGACGATCATGAAGATGTCCAGGTCGTACTCGCGGCCGTAAACCTCCTCGTCCCACTTCATCGAGCGCTTGAGGCTGTCCATGGCGTGCTGCACCTTGTCGATGTTCTCCGGCTCGACATAGATGCGCAGCGCGACTTCGCGGTTGCTCATGGTGGTGAAGCTGTCCTCCACGCACCAGAGATCACCGGCGACCAGGGCGAACAGATAGGCTGGCTTCTTGAACGGGTCTTCCCAGGTCGCCCAGTGCCGACCGCCCTCTTCGCTGCCGCTGGCAATCGGGTTGCCATTGGACAGCAGCACCGGGTAGGCATGCTGCTCGGCGCTGACCGTGGTGGTGAATTTGCTCATCACATCCGGACGGTCGAGGTAGAAGGTGATCTTGCGGAAACCCTCGGCCTCGCACTGGGTGCAAAACATCGTGCCGGATTTGTACAGGCCTTCCAGCGCGGTGTTGCTTTCCGGATGAATGCGCACACTGCTGTCGACCACGAAGCGCTCCTGGGTCGGCTGCAGGGTCAGGTGGCTATCGGTCAGGGTGTAATCGCCCGCGCCCAGTTCGCGGTCATCGAGTTTGAGCTCCAGCAGCTCAAGCTGCTGGCCATCGAGCACCAGCTTGGGCAGGCCGGCGCCGGCTTCGGGGTTGCGCCGCATGACCAGCTGCGCATGCACCAGACTGTGATCCTCTAACAGCTCGAAGGTCAGGTGGGTCTCGTCGATCAGGTAATCGGGAACCTGATAGTCCTTCAGATAGATGGTCTTGGATTGTTCGGTGCGCATGGCTCTTGGCCTCTCGTCTGCGGCGCCCCGGGCGCCGGTGGCAATCGGGTGTCAGGCGGCGATCTCGTGGATGGCCAGCTGATAGGCGGTGTACTTGCGGATATTGATCACGCCGGTGTCGAACATCAGGTACTGGCCCTTGATACCGAGCAGAGTACCTTCGGCCAGGGGCTGCTTGTCCAGATTGAAGCTGGTGATCTTGGCCGGATAGGCCTCGATGGGGTAACGAATATCCAGCACTTCGGCTGCGCTCAGCGGCTGGACGGCTTGCAGGCCGAAACGCTGTTGCAGTTCGGTGATGCCCGCTGCGCAGGCGGCGAACAATTGCTCGCGAATCGCGATCAGATCGACCGGCGCAGCATCACCCTTGAGCAGCGCGCGCCAGTTGGTCTTGTCCGCCACCTGACTGCGTAGCAGATCCTCGACGAAGCCGGACTGCTGCCGGGTGGCGACACGGAGAATGGGCAATGCCTGGGTCGCGCCCTGGTCGATCCAGCGCGTCGGCACCTGGCTGGCGCGAGTGATGCCGACCTTCACGCCACTGGAGTTGGCCAGGTACACGACATGATCGGTCATGCAGAACTGCTCGCCCCAGCTCGGCTCGCGGCAGGTGCCCTGATCGAAGTGGCACTTCTCCGGGCTCATGATGCAGATGTCGCACTGCGCCAGCTTCTGCATGCAGGGGTAGCAGTAGCCCTGGCTGAAACTGGTCTTGGTTCTGCGCCCGCAGTGCGAACAATGAATGGCGCCGAGATACTCCAGGCGCAGGTGCTTGCCCACCAGCGGGTTGACCGGTACTTCTTCGTCGCCAAGACGGAAGGCGTATTGCACCGGCGCATCCAGGTGCGCCTTCATCTTGCTCAGCGAGCCACGTCCAAGCTCAGTCATCAGTGCAGGGTATCCGAAGAGCTGAACAGCAGGTTGGGCACCGGCTCGGACTTGGACTTGCACGCTTGCTCACCCATATAACCGGTGCGCTCTTCCTCAGGCAGGTTCTGCATTTCCCAAGCGATCATCGCCTGCAGGCTCAGTTCCTTCTGCTCCTGGGTCAGCTTGCGGCCATCGGGCCATTTGCCGATTTCCACGGCCAGCTTGAGGCTCTCGTAGATTTCCGGGGTGATATTTTCAATCGCATCGAGAAAGGACGACATGAAGATCTCCGTTGAATCGTAGGGCGGGTGAAACCCGCCGAAACGCTGAGATGGCGGGTTTCACCCGCCCTACAGGCCAAAATAGTCAGTTTAAGCAGTTCGTCGCGCCAGCATACCGCCAAGCAGCCCGGTCAGGCAGCCGATGAGTAGGCCGCCGACGTGGGCTGCGTTGGCAATGGCGCCAACCCCCAGCGTTTCGAAGATGCCGGTCATGCAGACCACCAGCCAGATCAGCATCATCACCAGCACACCGGGTGGCAGGCGATAAACCGGGTTCGGCGCCAGGCGCTGGTAGATCCAGCAATGCCCGAGCAAGCCGTAGAGCACGCCGGACAAACCACCGAAGAGCGATGGACCGGCCCACCAGTACTGAGCGAAATTGGAAGCGAAGCCGAATAGCAGGGTCAGCCCCAGGAGGCCGATGGCCCCTTGGCGAAATTCGATGCGCCGACCCAGCTCCCAGTACCACAGGCTGTTCATCGCCAGGTGCAGCCAGCCGAAGTGGATCAGCATGGGCGTGATCAGGCGCCACCACTGGCCGCTATCGAGCGTGGCCTCAAGGTAAGTCAGATAGATGCGCTCGCCGTCGACTCGAAAATCAACGAAGCTCAGCCAGCGGATTGCCGAGAAATTCTCGCCCGCCCAGGTCACGGCGAAGACGATAAAGGTCGCCAGCAGCATCAGGCCCGTCACCGGGCTGCGCCGTAACTGGGCAAGAAAGCTCTCACGCACGGGGGCCGGGTTGGGCGGCAACTCCGCGCCCGCGTCGCCCTGCGGATGGCGCACGTAAAGCTCACGCACCTGCTCGGCAAGCGCCTCACCCGGCACCCAGAGCACCTGCTGACCGCCCTCTTCCGCCACCCGGTGCGGCACACGCAGGCGCTGCAGCAAGGTGACGAACCCGCTCAGGTCGGTCTCCAGCGGCAGGCGCAGTACTTCCACAGGTGTCATCGCGGCGCCTCCTGTGGGTCGACATCGACCCAGACGAACTTGCCCGCGTCCAGACGCGTCTCCTGATCCAGACGGTAAGCCACCAGACGACCGCCCACCACCGCGCTGTAGTCCAGGCAGGCCAGGTTCGGGCGGATCGGCGCGGGCTTGCCACGTCGCCAATAGTGGCCGACGAACAACAGCGGCTCGTGCGCGCCATAGCGCAGCAGTTCGTCCTTCTGCAGCTCGCTCAGTGGCGTCTGCGCCGCCAGTTCCGGCAGGGCATCAGGCTGGAAGACGATATCGCCATAGGTCTGCGGATTTTCTTCCCAGAACTTGGTACGGAAATAGGAACGGGTAAAGCCGTCACCACCGGTCAGGGTCAGGCCATGCGGCAGGCGCATGTCGGTGCCACGCAGCAGGCGGTCGAGCGCCATGTTGGCGAAACTGCCTGGTACGGCTGCGGCCTGGAGGAAATGCTCGTCGATGCAGCCATCGGGGAACTGGGCCCTGAGCGGCGCGATCAGCTCGGCGTCCCAGCAGGCATGTACGACACGGAAACGCCCCGCATCGATGAATAGTGGCATTTCGTAGAACCAGCGCAGGAATTCGCGCCACTCCTGCGGATGGTCTTCGAACTGTGCCAATGTCTCGCGCATCAGGCGCTGATGCCGTGGGCTGTGTTCGCGCACGTACTGGCGGCCACTGCCTGGCGGTGCCGGCGTGCTCCAGCCCAGCGCGTTGAACTCATGGTTGCCCATGATGCACAGCGCCTGGCCGGCACGTACCATGTCATGCACCAGGTGCAGGGCTTCGCGAATACCCGGGCCACGGTCGACCAGGTCGCCGAGAAAGATCGCCATACGCGTCGGATGGCGCCACACGCCGCTGTGCCGGCTGTAACCCAGGCGCTCGAGCAGACGTTCGAGGGTGCGCGCACAACCGTGGATATCACCGATCAGGTCATAGCCACGATGGGGGTCGAGGGACATTCAGTCCTGCCCTCCCAGGCGGCTGCCCCAACCGAGCTTGGTTCTGCAGACCTCGTAGTAGTTATGGTCCAGCGGATGGATCAGGCGCAGCTTCTGCGCCTTCTTGGCCACGTGCAGGGTGTCGCCCGGGGCACAGGTGAAGTGGTTCTGGCCGTCGCAGGACACCTGCGGGTAGATGGTCATGTCCGGCGACACCACCACCTTCAGCTCGCTGTTGCCGTCGACCACGATGGGGCGACTGGACAGGGTATGCGGGTACATCGGCACCACCACGATGGCATCGAGCTTGGGATGCATGATCGGCCCGCCGGCAGACAGCGCGTAGGCGGTCGAGCCAGTGGGCGTGGCGACGATCAGACCGTCGGCCTTCTGACTGCAGACGAACTGGCCATCGATGTACAGCTCGAACTCGATCATCCGCGTCGACTTGCCAGGGTGCAGCACCACGTCGTTGAGCGCATCGCCCTGGCCGATGGCTTCGCCCTGGCGGCGCACCTCGGCCTCGAGCAGGAAGCGGTTTTCGGTCAGGTACTGGCCTTCCAGCACCTGCGCCACCTTCAGTTCCAGCTCGTCAGGGCGGATGTCGGTGAGAAAGCCCAGGCTGCCGCGGTTGATCCCCAGCACCGGAACCTTGTGCCGCGCCAGCGCGCGCGCTGCGCCGAGCATGCTGCCGTCGCCGCCGACGACGATCACCAGATCGCAGACTTCGCCCAGCATCTTGCGCGAAGATGTCTGCAGGCCATGGCCAGGCAGTACATCGGCGATGGTGTCCTCGAGAATCACATGCAGGTGGCGGTCGATCAGAAAGCGCTTGAGGCGACGCACGGTTTCCAGAACCCGCGTGCTCCCCAGGCGCCCGATGATGCCGACATTGCGAAATTGCTCCATGGGACTCCCGCCAGACAGATAAGAAACGATGGGTGATTATCGGCCAAAGGCCTGGGCCGCAGCAAACCAGCACTGTGACTAAGCTATGCTCGGCTTCATGACCACCCATGATGTGATGCACGACCTGCTGCAGAGCCTGCGCAATCCTGCTGTGCGCGACCTGGCCTGGACGCTGCGCTCTTCGCCCTTGCTCGGTGAGACCACGAAAGTCCAACGTCATCCCCTGCAAGCCAGCTGCTGGACGCGACAACCGCAGCGGCTGGCAGACTGGCTTGCGCAGCAGGACAGGGACCCCAGCCTCCTGCATAGCTGGCTGGCAGAAAAGCCGGTACGCCGCCTCGGCCTGTACTACGAGCGTCTGTGGCAGTTCGCCCTGCATGCCGCACCTGACGTCGAAGTGGTCGCCGCCAATCTGCCGATCCGCCACGACGGCCAGACGCTGGGCGAGCTGGACCTGCTGCTGTGCGACGACGAGGGCGAACACCATCTGGAGTTGGCGGTGAAGTTCTACCTGGGCACCGGCGGCAGCGAGGCCGCTGACTGGCTCGGCCCCGGCAGCCATGACCGACTCGACCTGAAGCTGAGCCATCTGGCACAGCATCAACTGCCCCTGTCGTCACGACGTGAAGCACGCGGGGCATTGAACGAGCTGCAGGTAAGCGAGGCTCGCGCGGCCTTCTGGCTCGGCGGCTATCTGTTCTACCCCTGGCCTGACGGTTGCTCGGCGCCGCGCGGCGCATTACCTGACCATTGTCGGGGTGGCTGGCTGCATCGACGCGACTGGGATTGCTTCGCGGCAACAAGGCCGAATGCTCACTGGCAACCGCTGCCCAGGCTGGCCTGGCTGGCACCGGCGCTGCTGAAGGCTGACGAGGCCTGGTCTGCAGAGATGTTCCAGCAATGGCTGAGCACCCTGCGCCCCGAGGCTCAGGCACAGCTGCTGGTAAGACTGGAGGAAGATCAGGCCGGGGATTGGCGGGAAGTCGAGCGAATGTTTCTGGTCAACGACCAGTGGCCGACGCACTCGTAGCCCGGATGTAATCCGGGATGCATGCGCCTGCAATCCCCGGATTTCATCCGGGCTACGCCCCTTGATTACCTGTGGTAGCGCGGGTGCTGCTCAGCGGCTGCGCTCGGTACGCCCGCCGGAACGGGCCAGATACCCTGCGCCGCTTTCACAGAGCAGCGCATCACGCTGCACCGCCGGCAGGGCGTCCAGGCCGCCGCGCAAGGCGTAAACGCTGTAACCCAGTTGCGCAAGGAAAAACACCGCGCTGCTGCTGCGTTTGCCGCTGTCGCAATAGCACAGATAGGTGCGCGATCGATCCAGCAGACGCGCCTTCAGGCGCAACAGTTGCAACGGCATGTGCAGGGCCTGGGGCGCATGCGCCTTTTCGTATTCTTCCAGCAGGCGTACGTCGAGCCATTGCGCGCCCTGTGCCAGCAACCTGGCCGCCTCGCCAAGCGAAACCTCGGCCACCACGGGTGCCTTGAGCAGGGCGAAGAAATCCTGGCGATCCAGGCGCAGCACAGTGCCGGCCTCGACCATGGTCACCGTGGCATTGCGTGGCCGATCGGCAAGCAGCGCCTCCTCACCGAAACAGGCGCCCACATCCAGCTCCGCCAGCACCTGACGATCGCTGCCGACACTGCGGATCACCTCGGCGCGACCGCTTTCCAGGAAATAGCAGCAATCGCCACTGGTGCCCTCCTCGAGCACCTGACTGCCAGCCGCAAGCTCGACCCGCTGCAGGCGAGCGAGCATGCTCTGCACGTTGGCCGGCGGTACCTTGGCGAACAGCGGATTCTCCAGCAGGCGCTCCAGCCACTCAATATCGGCGCCACTCTGCTGCAGCGCCAGCAACAGGTCCTGATGCGCCACACGCCAGGTCAACAGGCGATCGAGGGTGGCACTGTCGATCATCAGCACGCTGACATCGGTGAGGGCGCGCGCGTCATGCAAGCGCGGCAGCCCCGGCGACAAGGGATGACAGCTGATCTCGCTGCCGGCCTGGACCTTATGCGTGCGCCCCTCGCCATCCTGCAGTTGCAGCTCGCCGGCCAGCAGATAGCAGGTCAGGCGCGCCTGATCCCCCTGGCGAAACAGCAGTTGCCCGGCCAACAGCGGCTGCGGCACCAGCTGGCTGCGCAACTCGCGCCACTGCTGCTCGGAAAGCACGTTGAGCGGCGTCAGGCTGCGCAGTTGTTCGGGGGTAAGTGGTTCGCTCATGAGGTTTTCCAGGCTCCGCTGGTCAGTCCTGAGTGTAGTCGGCCTCTGCGCCCATCAGCGCACGACGCCCTTGCAAGCCGCCAGTATGAATGAAGATCAGCCGACTGCCGCGGGCAAGTTGACCACTTTCACAGAATTCGCGCAGCGCCATGAGCGCCTTGCCGGTATAAACCGGTTCCAGAGGCAGATGGCAGGTCTGTTCGGTCTGCTGGATGAACTGCCGCAGCGGCTCGTCGAGTCGGGCAAAACCGCCGAGCGCAGCATCTATAAGCAAGTAGCGCCGCTGCGTCTCACCGGCCTCATCCAGCAGCCTAGCCACCTGGCCGGCGACACCGTGGTCACTCGGCACCGCCAGCGCACCGAATACGGCGCGATGCGGCTCGCCAAGCACCAATCCGGCCAGGGTCGTACCGGTTCCGGCCGCCAGCCACCAGCCCTCGAAATCAGCCCAGCCGATCGCTGCCAGTTGCCTTTCGGCCATCTCGACCAGAGCGCTGCAACCTCGTGCCCCCTGCAGCCCCAGACCTCCCTCGCCTATCGCGTGAAAGCCACTGTAGCGGGCCAGCCAGGGCGTCCAGAAATCAGCCTGATGACGGGCGCGGTAACCGCCATAACCCAGCCAGTGCAATTGCATGCCCATGCGCTGCAGGTCATCGACGGTCGGCGTTCGTTGCGCCTCACCGCGCAGCAAGCCGACGGTGGCGAAGCCGAAGCGCTGCCCAGCGGCGGCCAGCGCATGCAGATGATTGGAGTGTGCGCCACCGAGGCTGATCACGCCCTGCGCGCCCGTCGCAGCGGCCTGCTCCAGGTAGGGCGCAAGCTTGAACCATTTGTTGCCGGACACCAGCGGATCGACGAGATCGAGGCGCAAACAGGCGAGTTCGACGCCAGCCGCCTCGAGCCAGGGCAGCTTCACTGGATGCAACGGCGCCTGCGGGCGCCAGTGGGGAATGCGTACCGGCAAGATCAGCTGACGGTGCGCAGACGACTGCTCGCCTTGTGCCGATTACAGCAATTCGAATCACCGAGCGTGAAACGACTCGGCGTATCGATACGGTCGATGGGAATGGCGCAGCGCTCACCACTGGGCAAGGTCGCATCGCAGCTGGGCTGCTGATAATGCGCCAACCAGTGCCGGTACTGTTCTTCGGTAACGAAGCATTTGCCAGCGGCGTATGCCATGGGGTTGTCCTGATAGCGGGCAACATCCTGCAGCGGAATGGTCAGGTGCCCGGCGCCGGGATGGTACACCACGAACACCACGCCGAGCTTGGCCAAGCGCTCCAGCACCTGGTCTCCCCCCTGACTGGCAAGGGCATCGCGCTCACGCTTGAGACGCTCGATCTCCGCCTGCAACTGGGCGTCCAGCTCGTTGCGATAGGCCAGTTCGACATCGCGGACGGCGACCTGCTCCTTGTATTCGGCCACAGCCGCAGCGACCTTGGCGCGCACTTCACCGTCGAACTGCGCGCGCAGGATATCGCCCTCGGTACGCCCATGACGCTCCAGGGCGCGCAGCTGCTGCGTCATCTCCTCACGGCTGCTCTGGAAACTTTCAGCCTGAGCCGCCAGCTGCGCCTTGAGACTGGCGTTGAGTTCCTCCTGCTGACGCAACACCTGGTGCAGGCCATGCAACTGCGCCTGCAGATGCTTGCTCTGCTCCTCACTGGCCAGCTTGAGTTTGGCCAGTTCTTCCTCGTGCTGCTGGGTCAGACTGGTAATACGCAGGCGCTGCTGCTGAATCAGCTGCGCGGTCTTGGCGCGGTGCTCCTGATCCATCTTCTGCGCCAACTGGTCGGCCACTTCCTTGGCCGGGTCAGGCGCATACCATTTGTCTTCGGAAGCCACCTGCAAACGCTCGGCAACCACCGCCTGAGTACTGTCGTCTTCGACCAGCAGCCCGAGCTGATTGCGCTTGACCGCATCGCGCAGCAGCACTAGGTCGTTCTGCCCGGGCGCCAGGCTGGGGTCCCACAGGTGCATCTGGTGCCAGGACACCGGGCACTGGCTGCGACAGGCCAGACGAATCGGCCCGGCGCCAAGATCCGGGCCACGGCCGGCACGCTCGGCTAGATGCTGCAGAGGAATGTTCCAACCCTTGTCGGGCCGACCGTCCTCGTCGAAATCCAGCAAGAAGAACACCGCAGCCCTGACCAGCAGGCGCGGGTTGATCACCACGAATACCGCACGCATCTGCTCATCGGCGAACTCGGGCATGTTCACCACACCGTCGAGCAAGGCTTCGAACTCAGGGAACATCATCTGTTTGCAGACACCGCGTTCACTGAAGAACATCACGGCTTCCACCATCTGCGGCTTGTTCTGCATGCTCATCGAAGGCCCTCTGAACCAACGGGGGATATGCGCGTACGGCATCGATCGTCAAAGCCCATCCTGCTTTGGCGATTGATGCCGTCCCTGATCGGTCTGCCAAGTCTAGGGGAAAACCCGCACCCAGCAATGTGACTGGGTTGGCACTCACTCCGCGAGCCAGACCGGATAGGCACGCCGCTGAGGCCAAAATGTGACGAGAACGCTAAGTTCCGCAGCGATCATTGCTTGCTGCCTGGCCTACATGGCACGGGCCAATCGGCGAATTTCGGCCATCGCGCCCCATCAGGCAAGCGAATATCCGCCTAGAGAAACCGGCATGGAAATCCCCATCCGCTCTAGAACGGCACTCTGACAACCTGGCACGTGACCTGCTCGCCATACAGCGCACCACGCGCTCACCACGCGACCGGACTGATAAAAAAAGACAAGAGGTCAGCCATGTTCTGCCAATGCTTCACTGCCAGTTCCTCCCACTCGAGCCGCTTGGCGAGTGCCTGCCCTTACGCCTGCATAGCCCTGCGGCACTGACTCGCTGTCAGCTCAAGAACACAACAATAACGGAGAATCCCCATGCGCTTAGCCAAACGGCTTGGCCTGCTCGTCGCTGCCGCGTTCCTGGTCAACAGCCCCAACACTCATGCCAACCCACCGGCGATCAACATTCTTACCGGCGGCACCAGTGGCGTGTACTACCCGCTGGGCATGAGCCTGTCCGAGCTCTATCGCGAGAATATCAAGGGCTCAACCACCAGCGTGCGCGCCACCAAGGCCTCGGTGGAGAACCTCAACCTGTTGCAGATCGCCCGTGGCCAGTTGGCCTTTGCCCTCGGCGACTCGGTGGCCGATGCCTGGAAGGGCGACGAGGAGGCCGGCTTCAGAGCACCGCGAGACCGCCTGCGAGCCATCGCCGGCATCTACCCGAACTACATTCAGATCGTCGCCAGCCAGGCGTCAGGCATCCGCAGCCTGGAAGACCTGCGCGGCAAGCGCATTTCCGTCGGCGCGCCGCGCTCGGGCACCGAGCTCAATGCCAGGGCCATCTTCAAGGCCGCTGGTCTGAGCTACAAGGACATGGGCCAGGTCGAATTCAAACCCTATGCCGACTCGGTGGAACTGATCGAAAAAGGCCAGTTGGATGCCACCCTGCAGTCGGCCGGGCTGGGCATGGCGGCCATTCGCGAACTGGCCGAGCGCATGCCGATCACCTTCGTGGCCATTCCGGAGCAGGTGGTGTCACGTGTCGGCGGCGCCTATCAGCCGGGCATCATCCCGGCCGGCACCTACAAGGGACAGGCCAGCGATGTGGCCACGGCGACCATCACCAACCTTCTGGTGAGCCAGACCAGCGTTGCCGACGATGTGGCCTACCAGATGGCCAGGCTGCTGTTCGAGAACCTGGACCGCCTGGCCGAAGCTCATCCGGCCGCCAAGGACATCCAGCTGCAGCGGGCAACCAATGGCCTGCCGATTCCACTGCATCCAGGTGCCGAGCGCTTCTACCGTGAAGTAGGCGTGCTCGAATAGGGCGCGCCTCAGCCCTTGGCTGCGGCGAGAAAAGGCGCGAGGCGCTGCGCCATTTCCGCGCCAAGGGCCTGCAGCCCGCTCATCGGGCGCACCATGACCTCGAACTCGACGATCCGCCCCGACTCGTCGAAACGAATCATGTCGATGCCCTTGAGCTCGCGCTCGCCCACCCGTGCGGAGAACTCCAGCACGACATTGAGACCATCGGCCGAGGCCAGCTCCCGGTGATAGGTGAAATCCTCGAACACCTTGAGCACCGTATTGAGGATCAGATTGACTGCCTGCGCCCCCGGATATGGCGTATGCGCCATGGGCGAACGAAACACCGCCTGCGGATGCAGCAGCTCGGGCAAGGCGCTGAGGTCCCTGGCGGCGACGAACTGGTGCCAGCGCGCCAGGCTGGCGGCGGCGGATGGGTTGAGTTGAGCATCGAGCGACATGGGCTTCTCCTTGTTATTGTCAGCCACTAGCAGGCCGTTGAAAAACGTAGGCGAGGCAGCCAGTGCAAGGCAAAAACAGGCGAAAAAGCGCAGTTTACGTGTTGTAAATGAGCATTTTGACTGGGCTCGCACGCGAGGCTGTTTTTAACGCAGCAATGGCAACGCAGGTAGTTTTTTAACGGCCTGCTAGGCAGACGCCCCGCACAAGGCGGGGCATCGGTTCGATCAGAGTTCGGCCGCCAGGCGCGAGCCCTGGTTGATCGCGCGCTTGGCATCGAGCTCGGCGGCGACATCCGCGCCACCGACCAGGTGCACACGCTGACCTGCGCTCTCCAACCCGTGCTGCAGCTCGCGCAGCGGGTCCTGACCGGCGCAGACGATCACGGTGTCGACCGGCAGCACCTGCGGCTCGCCACCGGCGATACGGATATGCAGGCCGGCATCGTCGATCTTCAGGTACTCGACACTGTTGAGCATCTGTACGTTCTTGTTCTTCAAGCCGGTGCGGTGAATCCAGCCGGTGGTCTTGCCCAGACCATCGCCAACCTTGGACTTCTTGCGCTGCAGCAGGAACACCTGACGCGCCGCCGGGTGCGGATGCGCCTGTACGCCAGCCACGCCACCACGGGCCTCCAGCGCCGTGTCGATGCCCCACTCCTTCCAGAACTCGTCACGGTCGAGGCTGGTGGCCTTGCCCTGGTGAGTGATGAACTCGGAGACATCGAAGCCGATACCGCCGGCACCGATCACCGCCACCGTCTGGCCGACCGGCTTGCGCTCGAGAATGGCGTCCAGGTAGCCGATCACCTTGGGGTGCTCGATCCCCGGAATCTCCGGGGTACGCGGGGCGATGCCGGTGGCCAGGATGATCTCGTCGAAACCGCCCGCCACCAGGTCATCCACCGACACGCGGGTATTGAGGCGCACGTCGACGCCGGTGGTTTCCAGCTTGCGCTTGAAGTAGCGCAGGGTCTCGAAGAACTCTTCCTTGCCCGGCACGCGCTTGGCGACGTTGAACTGGCCGCCGATCTCACCGGCCGCATCGAACAGGGTCACGCTGTGGCCGCGCTCGGCGGCGACGGTGGAAGCAGCGAGGCCGGCCGGGCCGGCGCCGACCACGGCAATCTTCTTCACCGTGGTGGTGGGAATGTAGTTCAGCTCGGTCTCGTGGCAGGCGCGCGGGTTGACCAGGCAACTGGTCAGCTTGCCGCCGAAGGTGTGGTCCAGGCAGGCCTGGTTGCAGCCGATACAGGTGTTGATTTCGTCCGCGCGGCCTTCGGCGGCCTTGTTGACGAAGTCCGGGTCGGCAAGAAACGGACGCGCCATGGACACCATGTCGGCATCGCCCTCGGCCAGCACCTGCTCGGCCACGTCCGGGGTATTGATGCGATTGGTGGTGATCAGCGGGATGTTCACCTCGCCCTTGAGCTTGGCGGTGACCTTGGTGAAGGCGGCACGCGGCACCTTGGTGGCGATGGTCGGGATGCGCGCCTCGTGCCAGCCGATACCGGTGTTGATCAGGGTGGCACCGGCCTGTTCGATGGCCTTGGCCAGCAGGACGATCTCGTCCCAGCTGCTGCCGCCTTCGACCAGGTCGAGCATCGACAGACGATAGATGATGATGAAGTTCGGCCCGACCGCCTCGCGCACGCGGCGCACGATCTCCACCGGCAGGCGCATGCGGTTCTCGTAGCTGCCGCCCCAGCGGTCGGTACGGTGGTTGGTGTGGGCCACCAGGAACTGGTTGATGAAGTAGCCTTCCGAGCCCATCACCTCGACGCCGTCATAACCGGCCTGCTGCGCCAGCGCGGCGCAGTTGACGAAGTCGGCGATCTGCTTCTCGATGCCTTCCTCGTCCAGCTCGCGCGGCTTGAATGGGTTGATCGGCGCCTGGATGGCGCTGGGCGCCACGGACTTCGGGCTGTAGGCGTAACGCCCGGCATGCAGGATCTGCATGCAGATCTTGCCACCGGCCTCGTGTACGGCCTGGGTGACGATCCTGTGTTTCTCCGCCTCCTCGACCGTGCTCAGCTTGGCCGCGCCGGCGTACACGCCGCCCTCCTCGTTCGGGCCGATGCCGCCGGTGACCATCAGGCCGACGCCACCCCGGGCACGCTCGGCGAAGTAGGCCGCCATGCGCTCGAAGCCGCCCGGCTTCTCTTCCAGGCCAGTGTGCATGGAGCCCATCAGCGTGCGGTTCTTCAGCGTGGTGAAGCCGAGATCGAGCGGGGCCAGCAGGTGCGGGTAACGAGCAGTCATGGAATTCTCCACATCGCGGTGCAGTTCACGGATTGCCGCGGTCTCATGGTCACGCGGTCGGTTATGGAGCCAGACGATAAAGAGGCCGCCAGCCATGCTCAATGATCAAAAGTAACAAGATAATGATCAAAAATAGCAACATGTCTTGGCAGCACGGCTCGACCGACCTACCCTGCACCGCAACCAGACCGAACACCCTGAAATGCGCCTACTGATCACTCTCCTCCTCTCGCTGACTCTGCTGGCCGGTCTCGGCAGCTACGCCCACTGGATCGAACAGCGCCCCAGCAGCCATTACCTGTCCGATCTGCGCAGCCAGGTCGCGCTCGATATCGGCCAGCCGGGCCCTCGCGGCAACCTGCTGGGCATTCAGCCGGAGCTGTTCGCCGCCGACTATCAGAGCCTCGCGCGCCTGCGCCTGAAACTCGCCGCCTATCTGGATCACGCCCGTGACCAGGGCCTGCTCAACGAGCGCACCGTCGTCGTGTTACCCGAGCATATCGGCACCTGGCTTTTGGCCGTCGGCGAGAAGGAAGAGCTACACCGCGCCAACGATCGCCAGCAGGCCATGCACTGGCTGGCGGCAACCAATCCGCTGGATTTTCTCGGCGCGCTGCTGAATGCCAGGAGTGACGCACGCCTGGACGACGCCATGCTGCGCACCAAGGCGAAATCGATGGCGCATGACTACCAGCAGCGGTTCGGCGACCTGGCCCGCGACTACCAGATCACCCTGGTCGCTGGCTCCATCGTCCTGCCCGAACCTCGCGTGGAGCTAGGTCGCCTCGAAGTCGGGCGCGGGCCGTTGTACAACACCAGCCTGGTATTCGACCGCGCCGGCAACCCGCTGGGCCAGCCACAACGTCACGTCTTCAGCGCTGCCAACCTGAAAACCACTGCGCCGGACACCCTGCAGGTGCTGGATACCCCTGCGGGCCGGCTTGGCGTGCTGCTGGGCGGCAGCGTCGGCCAGTTGCCGAGCGAAGCGGCCGATGGCGACGCCGCCGAGCTTCTTGCCATGCCCGCCGATCTGGATGACCAAAGCGACGATGCCGAACTCGGCGAACACCTGCAGGCCCAGGGCATTCGCGCGGCAGTGAAAGTCCACCTGCGCGGCAGGCTGTGGGAACGCAGCGGCCAGCCCCAAGCCCTGGCGTTCGATGCCGGCCGCAGTGAGCGCGGCTCAGGCGAGCGTGGCGCACAACTGATCAACCTCTGGCTATGAAGACTTCACGCGTTCGCCTCGGCGACCTTTCCGTCGGTTTCACCCTGGCGTTGGCCGATGCATTGCGCGCCAAAGGCCAGCCGCCCGAACCACTGTTCGAGCAGTTCGGCCTGAACGCCGCGCGTCTGAGCGAACCGAGGGCGCGCCTGTCGATCCCCCGCTTCATGCGCCTTGGCCACAGCGCCATTGCCCTGTGTGGCGATCCGGCGCTGGGTCTGGACATGGGCCGCCACAGCCACCTGAGCCAGATCGGCCTGGCTGGCATCTGCGCCATGCAGGCGCCGGATCTGCGCGAAGCGGCGCGCACCCTCACCCGCTTCGAACCGCTGTACGCGGCCAACTACCGGGGACGCTCGAGTTTTCGCGAGGACGAACGCGGTGCCTGGCTGCATTTCTATTCCATCAGCCCGTACAACGCCTATAACCGCTTCGTGGTGGATTCGGTGCTGGCAGGCTGGCAGAGCAACCTGGCTCAGTTGGTCACCCGCTCGATCAGCCCGGAAAAGGTCGAGATCGAATTTCCAGCGCCGGACTATGGCGATCGCTATGAAACGCAGTTCGGCTGCCCGGTGGAGTTCTGCGCTGGTGCCAACCGGCTGCGCCTGAGCAACGAAACCCTGGCGCTGCGCAATGCGCAGCACTGCCCGGGCACCTGGCGGCATCTCGTGGAGTTATGTGAACGCGAGCTGGAGCAACTGACCCGCACACGCAGCGTGCGCGAACGGGTGATCCAGCTACTCGGGCCATTGCTGCACGGGCACGAACCGGACCTGGATGAAGTCGCGCGCAGCCTGCACCTGCCGAGCTGGACCCTGCGGCGCAGGCTGGCCGAGGAAGGCACGCAGTTTCGCAGCATTCTCAACGATACCCGCCGTGACCTGGCCACGGCCTATATCCGTGACACCGAGCTGGCCTTCGGCGAGATCGCCTACCTGCTCGGCTTCGCCTCGGCCGAAGCCTTTCAGCGCGCCTTCAAACGCTGGCTGGGGCAAACGCCGGGCGACTACCGTCGCGCACAGCGCAGGGCAAGCGGTGAAGCTCAGAGCTCGGTGGCGTCGTCGGCTTCGGTCACGTCCTGATCGAAAGCATCGCGCTCGAGCAGCTCTTCCTGATAATCGTCCATCGGGCATTCTCCTGAGTCATTTCGCCTGATCGATAGCAAGCTACTTTGCAAGCATGAAGACAAGATGACGAAAAGTCGCAGGCAAAGAAAAACCCGCTGATCTTGCGATCAGCGGGTTTCTTGTATGGCGCAGCGGACGGGACTCGAACCCGCGACCCCCGGCGTGACAGGCCGGTATTCTAACCGACTGAACTACCGCTGCGTGTCGGCTGGACTTGCGTCCAAAGAACTCTTGAAACTCTGTAGCATCCGATGGCGCCCTTGCGGGCCTTGCCATCTCGAACCGAGCCATGCTCGATCCAGGAAATAATGGCGCAGCGGACGGGACTCGAACCCGCGACCCCCGGCGTGACAGGCCGGTATTCTAACCGACTGAACTACCGCTGCGCGTCGGCCGGACTTGCGTCCGAATTCGCTATGGTGGGTGGTGACGGGATCGAACCGCCGACCCTCTGCTTGTAAGGCAGATGCTCTCCCGGCTGAGCTAACCACCCATGTGCCTTAGCGAGGCGCGCACTTTATGCAGGTGGCGAAGCTAAGTCAACACCCTGCTTGAATTTTTTCTGAAAAAAGCGCGGTACCTCAGTCCATCTCGCCGCACAACTCGGCAGCCCTCAACAACGCCGCCGTCAGACTGTGGCGCTCCCAGTCGGCCAGCACGGCAAAACGCTGATTGAACTCCGGCGGCATCAGCGACGGCGCCTGCTGGATCAACTCGCGGCCCGCGTCGCTGATCAACAGCCATTGCCGTCGACGATCCTGGTCGTCGCGCTGACGCTGCAACAGACCACGCTCCTCGAGGCGATCGAGCAGACCGGAAAGCGTCGCGGCCGTCAGGCTGACGCGGCTGCTCAGCACGCTGGCGGTCATGCGGGTCTCGCTGGCCAGTACCTGCAAGACCATCAACTGCACGGGTGTCAGTCCACCAAAACGGGCCAACCGCTTGGCATGCACTTCCCCTGCCTGCTGCAGGCGCCGCAGCGCCTGGAATAGTGGCATTTCAAAAGCCATGACAGATGACAAATCTATTTCAGCAGGAACTTTTTTAGCACTCATAAACACCAATTCTTAACAACCAACACTTTGACATGAAAGCATTTTCTTGTTTTGGTGTAAAAGGCTCGGCCACGAGCCACTCCCCAACGGCAACACCGGTAAGGAACTATGTGCGGAATAGCTGGAGAACTACGTTTTGATCGACGCCCCGCGGATCTGGCGGCAGTCGAACGCATCACCCACCACCTGGCCCCTCGCGGCCCCGACGCCCACGGCTTTCATAGTCAGGGCCCCATCGCCCTGGGCCACCGCCGTCTGAAGATCATGGATCTGCAGGAGGCTTCGGGCCAGCCGATGATCGACAGCGATCTCGGCCTGTCGATGGTGTTCAACGGCGCCATCTACAACTACCCCGAACTACGCAGCGAACTGGAAGCACTGGGCTATCGCTTCTTCTCCGGCGGTGACACCGAGGTACTGCTCAAGGGTTATCACGCCTGGGGCGAGGCCTTGCTGCCCAAGCTCAACGGCATGTTCGCCTTCGCCGTCTGGGAACGTGACACGCAGAGCCTGTTCATCGCCCGCGACCGCCTCGGCGTCAAACCGCTGTACCTGTCGCGCACCGGCGAGCGCCTGCGTTTCGCCTCGTCGCTGCCGGCCCTGCTGCAGGGTGGCGATATCGCCAAGACGCTGGATGCCGTCGCCCTCAACCATTACCTGAACTTCCATGCCGTGGTGCCGGCGCCGCGCACCATCCTCGCCGGCGTCGAGAAACTGCCGCCGGCCACCTGGATGCGCGTCGATGCCGACGGCAGGATCGAACAGAAAACCTGGTGGACCCTGCAGTTCGGCCCGCAAGGCGATGAGACTAATTACGGCGTTGAAGAATGGCGCGATCTGACGCTGGAAACCATGCGCGAAGCCGTGGCCATCCGTCAGCGTGCTGCGGTGGACGTTGGCGTACTGCTCTCCGGCGGCGTCGATTCGAGCATGCTGGTCGGCCTGCTGCGCGAAGCCGGTGTGGAAAACCTCTTGACCTTCTCCATCGGTTTCCAGGATGCCGGCGGCGAGCGCGGCGACGAGTTCCAGTATTCGGATCTGATCGCCCAGCGCTTCGCCACCCGCCATCATCAGCTGCGTATCGGCGAGCATGAGATTCTCGACCAGCTGCCGCAGGCCTTCCGCGCCATGAGCGAGCCGATGGTGAGCCACGACTGCATCGCCTTCTATCTGCTCTCGCGCGAAGTGGCCAAGCACTGCAAGGTGGTGCAGAGCGGCCAGGGCGCCGACGAACTGTTCGCCGGCTACCACTGGTACCCGCAGGTCGACGGCGCCAAGGATGCCTTCGCCGCCTACCGCGCGGCGTTCTTCGACCGCGAGCACGACGAGTACGCCGCCTGCGTGCAACCCGCGTGGCTGACCGGCGACATGGCCGGCGAGTTCGTCCGCGAGCATTTCGCCATGCCCGGTGCCGAGGCGGCGGTGGACAAGGCGCTGCGCCTGGACAGCACCGTGATGCTGGTCGACGACCCGGTCAAACGGGTGGACAACATGACCATGGCCTGGGGCCTGGAAGCACGTACGCCGTTTCTCGACTACCGCGTGGCCGAGCTGTCGGCGCGCATTCCGGCGCAGTTCAAGCTGCCGGAAGGCGGCAAATACGTGCTCAAGGAAGCGGCGCGCAAGGTGATCCCCAGCGAAGTGATCGACCGGCCCAAAGGCTACTTCCCGGTTCCCGGCCTCAAGCATCTGGAAGGCGCCACCCTGGGTTGGGTGCGCGACCTGCTGCTCGACCCGAGCCAGGATCGCGGCCTGTTCAACCCGAACATGCTCGACCAGTTGCTGACCAACCCGCAGAGCCAGCTCACACCGCTGCGCGGCTCCAAGCTATGGCAGCTGGCTGCGCTAAACCTGTGGCTGAGTGAACAGGGCCTGTAACCGAAACGGAGCGGCCCTCGGGCCGCTCTTGCAGGATCAATGGTCGTAGCCCGGTAACCCCGGGATATGTCGCGACTCAATGACGATCCGGCCAAGACCGGACGTAATGAACACGGACAGGGACTATTCCATGCGCTCCACTGCCTTCAACCAACGCCTGCTGCGCGGCCAGACACCCTCCTACGAACGTCTGCAAGCGCGCCTGGCCGAAGACCACACCAGTCAGCCCAGCCAGCCGCAGGCCATCCATTGCGGCTGGGGCCGCCTGCTGATCGGCCATACCTACCCCGACCCAACCGTGCTGGCCGAAGCGCTACTCAACGAGCAACCCGGCGAACGCGACATTGCCCTGTACGTCGCCGCACCGCATCAGGTGCTGGCGCATGCCCCCCAGCAGCTGTTCCTCGACCCCTCCGACACCCTGCGCCTGTGGTTCAGCGATTACCGGCCGGCACGCCGCAGCTTCCGCGGTTTTCGCATTCGCCGTGCGCAGAACGATGCAGACTGGCAAGCCATCAACTGCCTGTACCAGACCCGCAACATGCTGCCGATCGACCAGGCCAAGCTCACCCCCTACAACGAAGGCGGCCCGACCTACTGGCTGGCAGAGGACGAAGACAGCGGCGCAGTGGTTGGCAGCGTCATGGGCCTGAACCATCAGCGTGCCTTCCGCGACCCGGAGAACGGCAGCAGCCTCTGGTGCCTGGCGGTAGCCCCGCAGTGCAGCCGCCCCGGTGTCGGTGAAGCGCTGGTACGCCACCTGATCGAGCATGGCATGAGTCGTGGCCTGAGCTACCTCGACCTGTCCGTGCTGCACGACAACAATCAGGCCAAGCGCCTCTATGCCAAGCTGGGTTTTCGCGAGCTGCAGACCTTCAGCCTCAAGCGCAAGAACGGCATCAACCAGCCGCTGTTTCTCGGCCCCGGCCCACAGGCCGAACTCAATCCCTACGCACGCATCATCGTCGACGAAGCGCTGCGTCGCGGCATCGAGGTGCAGGTGGATGACGCCGAGGCCGGGCTGTTCACCCTCAGCCACGGCGGTCGGCGCATCCGCTGCCGCGAATCGCTGTGCGATCTGACCAGCGCCGTCAGCATGACCCTTTGCCAGGACAAGCGCCTGACCCACCGTACCCTGTCGCGCGCCGGTCTCAGCGTGCCGGCGCAGTGCCTGGCCGGCAGCGCCGAGGACAACGCCACCTTCCTCGCCGAGCATGGCTCGGTGGTGGTCAAACCGGTTGACGGCGAACAGGGCCAGGGCGTGGCGGTCGACCTGCGCACGCCGGGTGAAGTGCAGGAAGCCATCGAGCGCGCCCGCGTGTTCGACCAGCGCGTGCTGCTGGAGAGCTATCACGAGGGCTTTGATCTGCGCATTCTGGTGATCGGCTACGAGGTAGTGGCCGCCGCCATTCGCCGCCCGGCGGAAATCATCGGCGACGGCCGCCACAGCATCGGCGAGCTGATCGACGCCCAGAGCCGTCGGCGCCAGGCCGCCACCAGCGGCGAGAGCCGCATTCCCAAGGACGCCGAAACCCTGCGCACCCTGCACGGTGCCGGTCTCGACTACGACAGCGTATTGCCGGCCGGCCAACGCCTGGCGGTGCGCAAGACCGCCAACCTGCACACCGGTGGCACCCTGGAGGACGTCACCGCGATTCTCCATCCGGCGTTGCGTGACGCGGCAATCAAGGCTGCCCGCGCCCTGGAAATCCCGGTCGTCGGTCTCGACCTGCTGGTACCTGCTGCCGATCAGCCGGACCATGTGTTCATCGAGGCCAACGAACGGGCCGGTCTGGCCAACCACGAACCGCAGCCGACCGCCGAGCGCTTCGTCGACCTGCTGTTCCCACTGAGCCAGGCAACGAGCTGAAAAACTCTCCCCCCGGCCCTCTCCCACACGCGGGAGAGGGGCAATCCGAACGCGAGGAGCCCCTATGCAACAGTTACCCGAACCCGATCTGGACTACATGCAGAAGGTGCTGCTGGAGATGCTCGCCATCCCCAGCCCTACCGGTTTCACCGACACCATCGTGCGTTACGTAGCCGAGCGCCTCGAAGAGCTGGAAATCCCCTTCGAGCTGACCCGCCGCGGCACCATCCGCGCTACTCTGCGCGGGCGTCAGAGCGAGTACGAACGTTTCGACCGTGCCGTTTCCGTGCACCTCGACACCATTGGCGCCATCGTCCGCGAGATCAAGGACAACGGCCGTCTCGGCCTGGCGCCGGTGGGCTGCTGGTCGAGCCGTTTCGCCGAGGGCAGTCGTGTCAGCCTGTTCACCGACAACGGCGTGATTCGCGGCAGCGTGCTACCGCTGATGGCCTCCGGGCACGCCTTCAACACCGCCGTCGACACCATGCCGATCAGCTGGGATCACGTCGAGCTGCGCCTGGACGCCTACTGCGCCACCCGTGCCGATTGCGATTCACTCGGCGTTTGCGTGGGTGATTTCGTCGCCTTCGATCCGCTGCCGGAGTTCTCCGAGAGCGGTCATATCAGCGCCCGTCACCTCGATGACAAGGCTGGCGCCGCAGCGCTGCTGGCGTCACTCAAGGCGATTCGCGATCAGGGCCTGCAACCGATGATCGACTGCCACCCGCTGTTTACCATCACCGAGGAGGTGGGCTCCGGCGCCGCCGCTGCCCTGCCCTGGGATGTCAGCGAGTTCGTCGGCATCGATATCGCACCGGTCGCGCCGGGTCAGCAATCCAGCGAACATGCGGTCAGCGTGGCTATGCAGGACTCCGGCGGGCCTTACGACTATCACCTGTCACGCCAGCTACTGCGCCTGGCTGCCGAAAACGAGGTGCCGGTGCGGCGTGATCTGTTCCGTTACTACCACAGCGATGCGCAATCGGCGGTCACCGCCGGCCACGACATTCGCACGGCATTGCTGGCCTTCGGTTGCGACGCCACCCATGGCTACGAGCGCACCCATATCGACAGCCTCAAGGCCCTCAGCCGCCTGCTCACCGCCTACATGATGAGCCCACCGGTATTCGCCAGCGACGCCCAGCCGGCCCAGGGCTCTCTGGAGCGTTTCAGCCATCAGCTGGAGCACGATGCACAGATGGAAAGCGACACCCGCGTTCCGCCCGTGGACAGCCTGGTCGGGCAACACGATCGCGACGCTTGAAGGCGTCGGCGCTTAAAGGCAAAGTGACGCAAAAGGACGACAGGGGAGCATCAGCTCCCCTTTTTCTGGCCTGCAGTCAGTGGCCAACCTTCGGGCCGTCGCCAAGCGACGTTGAACATGACTCCCGGCCATTTCCCATG
>JAEYXX010000186.1 GCA_023431055.1 Pseudomonadota bacterium | reverse complement strand
TGGTGGCGCCGTCCCAGCGCACGTCCATGCCGACCTTGATGAACACGGTGACGATGCCGGTGTCCTGGCAGATCGGGCGGTGGCCGGTGGCACACATGCGCGAGTTGATCAGGATCTGCGCCATGGAATCCTTGGCTGCCGGCGACTCTTCCTTCAGGTAGGCCTCATGCATGGCCTGGATGAAGTCGACGGGGTGGTAATAGGAGATGAACTGCAGGGCGTCGGCGACGCTCTGAATCAGGTCGTCCTGCTTGATCACGGTCATTGGCGCGCTCCTCTATCAGGGAACATCTACAAGGAAGCGCCGGACAACGACCCGGCGCAATGACGATTGGGACGTCTGCGCAAAACCATCTCGGCGATATTTCCCGCAGCCGCCCAAAAAGGCGCGGCAGTATAGCGCACCCGCCCGCAGCGGGCACAGCAGCCGAAAGTCGATGGCAGAGGCAGTGGGCGGTTATCGACCTCCTAGGTTTTTTGTGGGCATGCGGGTAGAGTACGGCCAGATGCCAGTATGGGACGGAGCCCATGAGCTCAATGACTCGCCGGGGAACGCAACGCAGTCTGCAGAGCCTTCTGCTCAAACGCTTCGCCATGGCCTTCGCGACCTACGTGATGATGGCGCTTGTCTGCTGGTTTGCCGTAATCAACGGTCATTCCCTGGGGACGATCAGCACCGCTGCCTGGCTCAGTCTTGGTGTATTTGGCAGCCAACTGGTGTTTCTTTGGCTGTTCTTGTCCGGCCGCAACCTGCGTTATGACGACCCCAGCCTGACCGTAGCCCAGGTACTGGTGGCATTGGCCTGGCAGCCACTGGTGCTGGCGCAGTTCGACAGCGCGCGCGGCGTGATGATGATCTTCTACATGCTGATCCTGCTGTTCGGCGTCTTCCAGCTGACGCCGAAGGTGTTCGTGCGCTGTGCCATTTTCGCTTTCTTCGGTTTTGCGGCCATGCTCCTGTTCGAGGCTTATCGCATGCCGATGCTGGACTCGAGCATGGCCTGGCTGCAGGTGTGGGTGCTGTTCATCCTGCTGGTCTGGTTGTGTCTGTTTTCCAGTTATGTGCAGGCCATGCGCAAACGCATGCGCCAGCGCCGTTTTGCCCTGCAGGCGCATCAGGACACGCTGCGCGGGATGATGCGCCAACTCGAGGATCTGGTGGCCACCGATGAGCTGACCGGGTTATTCAACCGTCGTCATTTCCTGCGTGTGGCCACGCGTGAGCTGGAACATACGGCGCCCGGAGGGCAGCACGGCCTGGCGCTGATCGATCTGGATCATTTCAAGCGAATCAACGATGCTCATGGCCATGCGGCGGGGGACCGGGTATTGCAGACCTTCGCCGCGGTAGCCCGTGCCTGTCTGCGTGACGGCGACATCATTGCCCGCTACGGCGGTGAGGAATTCGTGCTGCTGCTGCCCAATACCGATGCCGATCAGTTCACTGCCTGCTGCGAACGGCTGCGCGAGGCGTTCGCCAAGGCCGAGCCGGTGGGCGTGAAGCTGGAGAATCTCAGTCTTTCCGCCGGCATGACGCTGCTGGTCGCCGGCGATGACCTCGACGAGGCCTTGCAGCGCGCCGATCAGGCGCTCTATCAGGCCAAGCGTGGCGGGCGCAATCGCTGCGATGCCAGCTGGGAGCGCGCGGGTGCCTGAGCTGCGTGTGGGTGTCCAACAGCTGCAGGTCGCCCCGCAAACCAACTTGCTGGATGCGCTGCTCGGTGGCGGTGTGGCTGTGCCCTACAGCTGCCGGGCCGGCAGTTGCCACGCCTGTTTGGTGCGTTGCGTGGACGGTGAGCCGCTGGATCTGCAACCCTCGGCGCTGGCTAGCGACAAGCGCGCCGAGGGCTGGCGTCTGGCCTGCCAATGTCAGGTGGTAGGTGATCTGCAGGTCGAGCCCTTCGACCCGCAGCGTGATGGCCTGGCGGCCCGAGTGGTCGCCCTGGATTGGCCCAGTCCGCAGGTCTTGCGTCTGCGCCTGCAGCCGGCGCGGCCATTGCGCTATCGCCCCGGCCAGCATGTGTTGCTGTGGAGCGAAGGGGGAGTCGCCCGGCCCTATTCGCTGGCCAGCGTGCCGGGCGAAGACGACTGGCTGGAGTTTCATATCGATTGCCGCAAGCCCGGGGCGTTCTGTGACGCAGCGCGGCGCCTGCAACCGGGCGATGGGCTGCGCCTGGGTGAGTTGCGCGGCGGTGCGCTGCATTACGACGCCGATTGGCAGGCGCGTCCGCTCTGGCTGCTGGCTGCCGGCACCGGGCTCGCGCCGCTGTATGGCGTCTTGCGTGAAGCGCTGCGCCAGGAACATCAGGGTGCCATTCGTCTGCTGCACGTGGCGCATGATGCGGCCGAGCACTATCTGGCCAGCGAGCTGCAGGCGCTGGCGGCGCAGCATGCCAACCTGCAGGTGGAGCTGGTGACGGCGGCGCAGTTGCCGGCTGCTTTGGCCGAACTGCGCCTTGTTTCCCGGCAGACCCTCGCCTTACTCTGCGGCCATCCGGAGACGCTCGACAGCTTCGCGCGGCGCCTCTACATGGCGGGTTTGCCGCGCAGCCAGATGCTCGCCGACGTCTTTCTCACCCGCGCATAGGCTGCGCCTGACGGCTCCTGCTGGCAGGGTGGCCCGCACCTTGGCCTGGAGCCTTGCATGAGCGAACACCTGCATATCCAACGCGACGGCGGTCTGCTAACCCTGCGCATGCATCGCCCGGACAAGAAAAATGCGCTGACCCGCGCCATGTATGCCGCTATGGCCGAGGTGTTGGACCAAGCCGAGCACGATACGAGTGTGCGCGTGGTGCTGCTGACCGGTGGCGAGGACTGCTTCACCAGCGGCAACGATGTCGCCGACTTCATTCAGGCGCCGCCGACCGGGCTGAACAGCGAAGTGTTCCAGTTCATGCGCGCGCTGTTCGAATTCTCCAAACCCGTGGTGGCGGCGGTGGCAGGCCCGGCGGTGGGCATCGGCACCACCTTGTTGCTGCATTGCGATCTGGTCTATGTCAGCCGTGATGCGCAGTTGAAGATGCCCTTCGTCAATCTCGGTCTGTGCCCTGAGTACGGCTCGAGCCTGATCCTGCCGCGTTTGCTGGGGCATGCGCGTGCTGCCGAACTGCTGTTGCTAGGCCAGTCATTCTCGGGGGAGCAGGCGGCTGCCTGGGGCATCGCCAATCAGGCACTCGATGATGGTGCGGCGACCTTGAGCAAGACGCGCGAGATGGCGCAACGTTTCCTTGAGCTGGCGCCATCGGCGGTGGTCGACAGCAAGCGCCTGATGCGTGCGCCGGGGCGCGAGGAGTTGCGCAAGGTGATCGAGGAGGAGGGCGCGCTGTTCGGTCAACGCCTGCGCTCGCCCGAGGCCATCGAGGCGTTGACCGCATTCATGCAGCGCAGAAAACCGGATTTCTCTCGCTTCGCATAGGCTGCGCCCGGCCAGAAAACAGAAGGCCGCTCATCGAGCGGCCTTGTGCGTTGACGGGGGTCTTACACCATTGGATCGCCGACGTGGAGGATCTTCATGGTGTTGGTGCCGCCGGTGCCGTGGTAGCTGTCGCCCTTGGTCAGGATGACCCAGTCGCCGGGTTCGACGACGCCGCGCTTGAGCAGCTCGTCCACAGCCGCCTGGCTGACCTTGTTGGCCGGCAGCGAGGCCGGGTCGAACGGTACGGTGTAGACACCACGGAACAGCGCCACGCGGGCCTGGGCCTCGCGGTGCGGGGTGAAGGCGAAGATCGGGATCGACGAGCGGATGCGCGACATGATCAGCGGGCTGTAGCCACTCTCGGTCAGGCTGATGATGGCCTTGACGCCCGGGAAGTGGTTGGCGGTGTACATGGTCGCCAGGGCGATGCTTTCGTCGCAGCGCTCGAAGGTGCGGCCCAGGCGGTGGCTGGACTGCTTGCTGGTCGGGTGCTTCTCGGCGCCCAGGCAGACGCGGGCCATGGCCTGCACGGCCTCGACCGGGTATTCGCCGGCGGCGCTCTCGGCCGACAGCATCACCGCATCGGTGTAGTCCAGCGCGGCGTTGGCCACGTCGGAGACTTCGGCGCGGGTCGGCATCGGGCTGTGGATCATCGATTCCATCATCTGCGTGGCGGTGATCACGGCTTTGTTCAAGCGGCGGGCGTGGGCGATGATCTTTTTCTGGATACCGACCAGTTCGGCGTCGCCGATTTCCACGGCCAGGTCGCCACGGGCGACCATCACCGCGTCACTGGCGCGGATCAGGCCGTCGAGGGCTTCGTCGTCGGCCACGGCTTCGGCGCGTTCGATCTTGGCCACCAGCCAGGCAGTGCCGCCGGCTTCGGTGAGCAGGCGACGGGCATAATCCATGTCCGCGGCATCGCGCGGGAAGGAGACGGCCAGGTAGTCCAGATCCATCTCGGCAGCGACCTTGATGTCGGCCTTGTCCTTGTCGGTCAGCGCTGGGGCGGTCAGGCCGCCGCCGCGGCGGTTGATGCCCTTGTTGTCCGACAGCGGGCCGCCGATCACCACGCGGCAGTGCAGTTCGTCGGCGCCCTTGAGTTCGACGCGCATGACCACACGGCCGTCGTCGAGCAGCAGTTCGTCACCGACATCGCAGTCCTGAATCAGCGCCGGGTAGTCGATCCCGACCACTTCCTGGGTGCCGGCGGTGCGCGAGTGGCTGGAGGAGAGACGGAACAGGTCGCCTTCCTTGAGCTCGATGCGCTTGTTCTCGAACTTGGCGATACGGATCTTCGGGCCTTGCAGGTCGCCGAGCAGGGCGACGTGGCGGCCGTGCTTGGCAGCCAGCTCGCGGACCAGGGCGGCGCGGGCCTTGTGGTCATCGGGCGTGCCGTGGGAGAAGTTCAGGCGGGCCACGTCGAGACCGGCGAGGATCAGTTGCTCCAGCACTTCCGGCGAGCTGCTGGCCGGGCCCAGGGTGGCGACGATTTTGGTGCGGCGAAAGGTCATGCACGAACTCCCTAGTGAACTATGCCAGGGAGGCTACTACGCCATTCAGCTGTAGTCATTGTTCCTGTGCACTACCCTTTGCCGTCCGGTTTGATCACCAGCAGGTCGCATTCGACGCGTTCCAGCACCCGCTCCGCGGTGTGGCCGATCAACAGGCTGTCCAGATGGCCACGGGCGATGGCGCCCATCACCAGCAGGCCGATATTGTGCTCATGCACGAATTTCGGAATGACTTCCTCGGCAAATCCGTCCAGCAGGTGGGCCTGCGCCCGATCGATGGCGTGCTGGCCAATCAACTTGTCGAAGGCTTCGCGGTGCTCGCGGCGGCATTGGATCACGTAGTCGTCATACGCCTGCGCTACCTCGGCATCGAACAGCAGCGAGTGCGGCAATGGCGCCTGCGCATGCAGGTATTCGGCCTGCAGACCGAGCGCGGCCTGCAGGGCCTGGCTGGCGCGAATCAGCTGATGATCGAGGGCGGCAGGCTTGTCGGCGCTGTGCATCGGGTCGAGCGCGACGCACAGGCTTTGCCCGCGGGGCTTGGCGTCGTGCACCAGCCACAGCGGTACCGGGCAGCGGCGTATCAGTTGCCAGCTGGTATCGCTGAACAGGAGGCGACGCAGTGCATTGCTGGGATGGGTCGACTTGAACAGGATGTCCGGTTGCAGCACGGCAACGCGGGCGAGAATCTCTTCATGTCGGCGCTTGCTCCAGCGCACGTCCACATCGATTCTGAACCCTTCATCGCTCAGGTGGGCGACGCTGGTGCGTAGCGCCTCATGGCTCTGGCGCAGGATGGCTTCACGGGCACGGTTGAGCAACCGGCTGTCCAGCAGGCCGCTCTCCAGGCTCGGGTGGTATTCGATCTTCAGCAGGTGCAGCTCGGCACCGACCTGACGCGCAATGTCGACGGCGCGTTGCAGGGCTGGTTGTTGCTGGTGTTCGGCGTCGATGACGACCAACAGTCGTTGTAGTTTCATGGCAGTGGCCTCGCCAGGGGGCTGTATGGGTATTACAGACCTGGTGACGGCGCGCGGCATTGATATGGGTCAGCGCAGGCCCGGATTGAGCGCCAGGTCCAGATGACGAGCGGCCTTGGCGCTCAGCTCGCCATTGGGGAACTGCACCAGCAGACGGCGCAGATAGGCAATGGCCTTGTCGCGGTTGGCGTCGGGATTGTCCGGCGCCATGTGCATCAGCGCCAGTTGATACAGCGCCTTTTCCTTGATGTCCGCAGGCACGTGCGGGTCGGCCAGGCCCAGCAGGTACAGTTGCTCGGCTTCGTCGACGCGCCCCTTGAGCACGGCACGACGCGACAGCAGGGTCATGTCCGGGTCCAGGCTGGGCTTGTACAAGTCCAGATTCTGACTCGGTTGCCAGTTCGCCAGCAGCTCGCGCGACGTCTGCTGGATCAGCTCGTCAGCGCGCAGGCGGATCGTCGCGATGCGCTCCTCGGCGCGGCTGGCGGCCTGGCTGGCGGGAAACTCGTTGAGCACCTTGTAGAAGTAGTTGAGCGCCTTGGCATCGTCGCGCTGCTCGTTGAAGCGGTTCATGTAGATCAGACCGATCTGATACAGAGCAATGGCACGCACCTCGCCGCTCAGTCGGCGGTCGCGGTAGCCGTCCAGATACAGCGCTTCGGCCTTGTCGCTGTGGGCGTCGCGAATGGCCAGGGCGCTGTAGGTGAGCAGGTCGCCTTCTTCTTCGATGGCGGCGGTCATGCGTTTGGTCTTCAGCGCCTTGTATTCCACCACCTCGTTGGTGGTGACCTGGGCGATGAACAGCGGCGTGGTCGGGGCGCAGGCGCTCAGCAGGCTGGCACCGATGACGAGGGGAAGCAGGCGGGCGAGCGGCATGCGGGCTCCTTGGCCGGAACGGGCCGATGCGGCGCAGTCTAGTCAGCACATCGGTCAGCGCCAAGGCGCTGCCGGCAAAACCCATCGGAGGTTTGTCGCTGTTCAGTTTTTCCCTGCGCTGTCGATACACTGCTCATTGGAGGACTTGCCCATGCGTACCCTGATCATTCTGGCCGTGGCCCTGGCTGCCACAGGTTGCACCCGCGTCTCGCTCGATCATCATCTGAACAACGCCTATCGCGCTTACAACGAAGGCGATTGCGCCCAGGTCGCGCTGGAGCTTTCGCAGGCCGAGCGCAAGAGTCGCTCGCGCAGCTACCTGCAGCCCGAGATTTCCCTGTTGCGTGGCCAATGCCTGGAGCGGGAAAGCCTGTTCGTCGATGCGGCGCAGACCTATCAGTTCATCATCACGCGCTACCCGGCTAGCGAGTACGCCTACCGCGCGCGCGCACGTCTGCAGACGCTGGAGCAACTGGGCCACCACAGCCCGGCGCCTGCGGCGAAGGTCAGCCCCGCCGCGCTCTGAGCCTTCGGTCGTCCGGCATTTCTCCCTGCCGCGGTGCGGTATAAGCTGGCGCATGGCCTTCATGGAGGATGAAGATGCGTCATTTATTGTTGATCGCCGCGCTGCTGCCGACGTTGGCGACAGCCGAGATCTATCGCTGGACGGACGAGCAGGGGCGCGTGCATTTCGGTCAGCGTCCCGTCGCAGGAGCGGAACCCGTGCAGGTGAAACCTCAAGTGGTCGAGCGCGACACGCACACGCAGGAGCGTGAGGCGCGCACGCAGCGTTTCTACGACGCCAGGCGCGAGGAGCAGCAGCAGGCAGCGGCCACGGCAGCCGCGCAGCGGGAAGAACGGGCCGGTGAATGTCGCGAGCTGCGCCGGCGCCTGGAGCAGATGCCGGAGGGCTACCGTTATTACCGTGAGGGCGCCGGTGGCGAGCGCATCTACTACAGTGATGATGAAACAGACGCCGCTCGTCGCCAGCTGCGCGAGCGGATAGCCCAACGCTGTACTTGAGGGTGGTTTAGCGGCCGTAGTAGGGCCATACTCAAGACCCTTTGTAGCGATCTGCCACTATGCGTAGCCAGCGCCGAATCGAACGCCACCAGCTGCCCTACTACCTGAAGGTGTTCAACCGCATCACCGACAAACCGATGGGTTCCATCGGCAATGTCTCCCTCGACGGCCTGATGCTGATCAGTCAGTTGCCGATGCTGGTAGGTGCGCGCTTCGACATGCGCCTGAAGATTCCCGGCCAGCATGGCATTCACTTCATCGACTTTTCCGCCAATTGCCAGTGGTGCCGAGAAGACGTCAACCCTGGCGTCTACGACTCTGGCTTCGCGCTGGTCGCACCACCTGCCGACTATGTCGAGATGATCGACGCCCTGCGTTACTACTTCAGCTTTCACAGCCTGGCGGCTTCGGCCTGACATTCCCCGTCTTCGAATCAATGCATCGCCGGAACACGGGCCAGGTTGCGCAGGCGCTCGCTCAGTTTCAGACGCAGACCGTCCTCGTCACAGAGCAGCAGGGCGTGCTCCAGGTCGTAACGTTCGCCCTGCGGGCAGTCTAGCTGCCGATACACGTCGGCGCGGGCCAGATGGTCGACCAGGGTCGCCGGGCCGAGTTGCAGGAGGCGCTCGGCATCCTTGAGTGCCGCCTCGGGCGCATCGTGCTGCATGTGCAGCATGCGCAGATTACGTGACAGGCGCTGCAGCATGGCCTGGGCGTCGGCCGTTTGCAGGTGCTCGGCGCTGAGTTCGATGCCCGGGCCCAACTGGCGAAGCAGCTGATCACGACAGTCGCGGGTGTAGAGGCGGCGCCCGCCGCACGGGTCGAGCAGGTGGTCGGCACCCGGTACGCGCAACATGAAATGCCCAGGAAAATTCACCCCCTGCAAGGGAATGTCCAGGCGCCGCGCCATCTCCAGGGCGATCAAGGCCAGTGCCAGCGGCTGGCCGCGTCGACGGCGCAGCACTTCATGAAGCTGGGCGTGGTGCGGGCGTGTGACACCCTCGTCGTCTTCCTGAAAATCCAGTTCGGCGAGCCGGCGCAACAGCGGCTGGGCCAGTTCGCGGGCGGGCAGCGCAGGGAGACCGGCGCTGACCTGCAGCACCAGGCTATGCAGGTCGTTCAATACCTGGGCGGGTTGAAGACGGTCATCGTGTTCGGCGGCAATCCACAGCGCCGCCTCGAACAAGGCGGGGGGATCGCGTTGCAGGCACTGCAGGCAGGCTTGGCGTGGGCTCATCGCATTCTCCGCTGACTTCTGTTCTTGTAGCCCCTGTCAGGGGCGTCGTCCAGTGGGCTTCTCCTATACTGAGGCCTGAAGTCCGACCGGGAGCGCAGCCATGTTCAGCATGATGCAAGCCGCCCGCCTCGAGGCCCTGCACCTGGCCGAGGATCCGGCCAGCGGCCTCAAGGCCGTTATCGCCATTCACAACACCCGCTTCGGGCCAGCGCTCGGCGGTTGTCGCTACCTGGCCTATGCCGATGAACAGAGCGCCATTGCCGATGCCATTCGCCTGGCTCAGGGCATGAGCTACAAGGCGGCGCTGGCCGGCATCGATCATGGCGGCGGCAAGGCGGTGATCATCCGTCCTGCGCATGTACCCAGCCGTGCCGCTTTGTTCGAAGCTTTCGGACGCTTTATCGAAACCCTCAATGGACGCTACATCACCGCCATCGACAGCGGCACCTCCAGTGCCGACATGGACTGCATCGCCCAGTACACCAATCATGTCACCAGCACGACCCGGGAAGGTGACCCGTCGCCGCACACGGCGCTGGGTGTTTTTGCCGGGATTCGCACCACGGCTCAGGCACGTTTGGGCAGTGACGACCTGGAGGGTTTGCGGGTGGCCATACAGGGGCTGGGCAATGTCGGCTTCGCCCTGGCCGAAGCGCTGCATGCTGTCGGGGCCGAACTGCTGGTCAGCGATCTTGATGCCGGGCGTGTGCAACTGGCTGTCGAGCAACTGGGAGCACATCCGGTTGCCTGCGATGCCCTGCTCAGCACGCCATGCGACATCCTCGCGCCTTGCGGTCTGGGTGGCGTGCTGAATGCGCAGACGGTCGCCCACCTGCGCTGCGCAGCGGTGGCAGGGGCTGCCAACAATCAGCTGGCCAGCCCCGATGTAGCTGATCAGTTGGAAGCGCGGGGTATTCTCTACGCGCCGGATTACGTGCTCAATGCGGGCGGGCTGATCTACGTGGCGCTGCGTCATCGCGGTGAGGCGCTGGCGGCGATCACGGCGCACCTGGCGCAAATCAGTCAGCGGCTCATGGAAATCTACGCCCACGCCCAGGCTGAAAAACGCTCCCCGGCGCGCGTTGCCGACTACCTCGCCGAGCGCCTGCTGTACGACGCGTAGTCGCTAGCCGAGGTTTGCGCGGTCAATGAGCGTCGAATTCGCCCTGATAGCACACCGGCGAACTCGGCGAATCATGGCGCAGTAGTTCCTCTTCGAGAAAATCGGCCAGCACGCGCGCGTTGTTGTGCGTTTCGTCGCGTGCCGCATAGAGCAGCGTCAGCGTGCCTTTCGTTGCCCAGTGCAGCAGGTGCTGCCAGTGCTCGGGGTGGGCGCACAATTCGCGGCGGTAGGCCGTACGGAACGCCTCGAAGGCCTCGGTGCGGTGGGCGAAGGACTTGCGCAGTTCAGTGGAGGGCGCGACATCGGGTAGCCATTCTTCGAGCGCCAGGGCATCTTTGGACATACCGCGAGGCCACAGGCGATCGACCAGGACGCGTATACCGTCGCTAGTCTCGGCCTCGAGATAAACCCGTTTGCAGCGGATCATGGACCTGCCTCCATCGCCTGCGGCAATGCCGCACTTGGCGCTGCCTGCAGGCTCGATTAGCGTGGTGAAAGGAGGATTTACCATGGACTATTTCATCATCGTCGTCACCACTGCAGCCGGCCTTTACTTTCACTGGTGGCTGTTTCGCCGTATTCGTCAGTGGACCGATCGTGACCTGGCGCTGTCTTTCGCCGAAGGTAACGAGCACAAGCGTCAGTACATGCTGGAACAGTTGGCCCGTGCCCGGCGTGAGGGTGTAAAGCGGCGGGACTTGCCGGTCTGGCTGGAGCAGGCCGCAGCGCAGTATCCCGTCAGTAACGCATAGGTCGAGGCCCCGTTGGAGGAACGAGGCCGCGGTTCCTAGTCATTCGCTGGCCGTGTCGATTTCCAGTTCGTCGAGCGCGTCCGGCTGGCTCTTGAACGCCTTGGCAAAGACGTCGCGATTCTTGGCCATGAAGATACCCAGCTCCTCGCCCTGTTCCTCGCTCAAAGATGGCACCGCCTTGTGCAGGACCTCGCTCAGGCGTTCTGCCAGTTCCAGCATCTTGTCGTAACGGTCGGCTTCGGCCTTATCCATGAACAAGCGCTCCGGATCGCGGCTGCTGCGGTACACCACTTCGACGGCCATTCATCACCTCTTCTGCCTTCATATGTGTCGTTGAATTTAACTGGTTTTTTATACAGTGTTGGCGAGGATAAAGGACTCGCTGCCGTTTGGCCAGTATTGAGTTGATCGGCCTTCACCGTGATTCGTTGAGTGGAGTCCCTGATTTCTGGCAGAGCTCGGCTAAAGCGCCCAGCGTGTGATAGGGCATAGTGACAGCATTTTTCAAATGCAATATATTCGCATTCGTTTCTGTCCTGTCTCATGGAACACTCTCGGCGATGGCCCAACCTCTTTCAGGCGATTCCCTCGCAACGCTCTATCGCGGTCATCACGGCTGGCTGATCGGTTGGTTGCGCCAGCGTCTGGCCTGTCCGCAGCAGGCGGCCGATCTGGCGCAGGATACCTTCGTGCGTTTGCTGGTGCAGCGCGAGGTGCCGGTTCCGCGTGAGCCACGGGCTTTTCTCGCCACGGTCGCTCGCGGCCTGCTGATCGATCACTACCGCCGCGCCAGTCTGGAGCGCGCCTACCTGGAGGCTCTGGCGCAGTTGCCCGAGCCAGAGGTGCCCTCGCCTGAGAGCCAGGCGCTGGTCATGGAAACCCTAGTGGCCATCGACCGCCTGCTCGATGGTCTCAAACCGGTGGTACGCGAAGCCTTCCTGCTGTCGCAGCTCGATGGCCTGACCTACCCGCAGATCGCTGAGCGGCTGGGACGGTCGGTCAGCTCCATCCAGCAGTACATGACACAGGCCTTCACCCATTGCTACCGGGTGGCCTACGCATGAGTGCGCTCGATGAAGTGGTGCAGCAGGCGATTACCTGGCGCGTGCGTCTCGCCTCGGGTACTGCCACGGCGCACGAGTTGCGCTTGTGCGCCGACTGGCGGGCGGCCGATCCGCAGCACGAACAGGCCTGGCAGCGCCTGGAGCACCTGGGCCAGCAGTTTGCAGGGCTCTCGGCGCCGCTGGCCAGGCAGGCGTTGGCTGGCGCTCAAGTGGATCGTCAGCGGCGCCGCGCGCTCAAGCAACTGGGCCTGTTCGGCAGCCTGGTGGTCGCCGGGGTGCTGGGCCAGCACCTGCAGCCCTGGCAGCCGTTGCTGGCACAACAACGTACCGGCACCGGTGAGCGGCGCCGCCTGCAGTTGGCCGATGGCGGCACTTTGTACCTCAACAGCGATACCGCGCTGGATATCCATTACAGCAACGAGCGCCGTTTGATCCAGCTGTATCAGGGCGAGATTCTCGTGCAGACCGCCGCCGACCCTCTCGGTCGGCCGTTTCTGGTGAGTGCCGAGCAAGGCTTGCTGCGCGCCCTCGGCACCCGTTTCCAGGTGCGCCAGCAGGCGCATGGCTGTGAGCTGGCGGTCTATCAGGGGGCGGTCGAGGCACGGCCCAGAGATGGTGTGGCGCAGCGCATCGAGGCTGGCCAGCGGGTGCATCTGAGCGCTGGCGCGTTGCACGAGTTGGGCACTGCCGATGTTAATCGCGGGCGCTGGGTCGATGGCCTGCTGGTGGCCCACGACATGCCGCTGGCGGAGTTTCTCGCCGAGCTGGGGCGCCAGCGACCGGGCGTGCTGCGCTGTGCGCCTGAGGTGGCCGGGTTGCGTATCTCCGGGGTCTTCCCGCTGGATGACAGCGACCGCGTGCTGGCGATGCTGGCGCGTACCCTGCCGGTGCGGGTGGTCTATCGCACCCGCTATTGGGTCAGCCTGCAGGCTGCCTGAAAATAATTCGTAAATTCTTTTGCAGGTTTTTCTCGTTCGTCCGGCTTCCCAGGCAATAGTTACCTAGCGCTATGCCGAAGGAGTTGTCATGCCCCGCGTTGTCCGTCGTTCCCAGCCCCTGGCACGTGCCGTACGCGCCGCACTGCTGAGCCTCAGTCTGCCACTGGCGCTGTTGCCCGTGGCGATCCCGGCCTGGGCCGCGCAGCCTTACCAGATCAGTGCCGGCGCGCTGGAGTCGGCACTCACCGAATTCGCCCGGCAGTCCGGTGTGCTGCTCAGCTTCGACCCGGCACTGACTCGGGGACGCAGCAGTTCCGGCCTGCAAGGGCGCTACTCGTTGGAGCAGGGCTTCGCTCAATTGCTGGCCGGCAGCGGCCTGCACGTGGTGCTGGACGGGCAGGGCGACTATCGCCTCGAGCCGGCGCCGCAAGCGGCAGCTGACAGCCTCGAGCTGCAGAGCCAGACCGTGACCGCCCAGCCGGCTGAACGCGCCAACGGCCCGGTCGGCAGCTACGTTGCCAGCCGCAGCGCTACCGCCACCAAGACCGACACGCTGCTGCTGGAAACCCCACAGGCTATCAGTGTGATCAGTCGCGAGCAGATGGATGCACGCGGCGTCACCACCCTGGAAGAGGCGCTGCGCTACACCCCGAGCATCAGCGTGCCCTACGGCTTCGACACCCGTTACGACTGGTTCAGCATCCGTGGTTTCGATGCCAAGACCCGGGTATTTCGCGACGGCCTGGTGCAACCGACCAGCACCTACGGCCTGCCGCGTCTGGACAGCTGGGCGATGGAGCGCATCGAGGTGCTGCGTGGTCCGGCGTCGGTGCTCTATGGCCAGGCCGAGCCTGGCGGCATCGTCAACCAGGTGAGCAAGCGGCCCAGCGAAACGGCGCGCAATGAAGTGCGTTTACGCGCCGGTAGCGACGATCTGGCGGAGCTGGCCGGCGACTTCGGCGGGGCGTTGAGCGACGACGGTTCGCTGCTCTATCGGGTGGTGATGCTCGGTAACGACGCCAACGCCCAGGTCGACAAGACCGGCATGCAGCGGCAGATGCTGGCGCCCAGCCTGACCTGGCGGCCGAACGCCGACACCGAGCTGACAGTCCAGGCCGCCTACCAGAAGGATGACGGGCGTTACGGCTTCAGTACTCACTTTTCGCCGTACCTGCGTGACACCTTCAACCTGCCCTACGACCGCGATCCTGACTTCTTCGATGGCGAGCCGGATTTCAACGACTTCCAGCGTAGCTATTATTCCGTCGGCTATCAGTTGTCACACCGTCTCAATGACACCTGGACCCTGCGGCAGAATCTGCGCTACGACGAGACCAACCTGGAATACAGCTACATCAACGCCTATGCCGTGTTGCCGTCCGATGGCCGCACCCTGCTGCGCAGCGCCGGCGTGCAGGACGAACACATGAGTGGTTGGGGCGTGGACAACCAGGCCGAAGCCAGTTTCGCCACCGGCAGCGTCGAGCACAACCTGTTGCTCGGCCTCGACTGGCGCCGCAGCCGTTCCAACGAAGCGGCCTATTATGGCGCCACGGTGCCGCCGCTGGATCTGCTCGAACCGCAGTACGGTCGGCCACTCGTATCGCCTGTCATCGATCGCAAGCAGAGCCTGCTGACTCGCCAGACCGGCCTCTACCTGCAGGACCAACTCAAGCTCGGCGACCACTGGCGGCTGTTGCTTGGTGGTCGCTACGACTGGGCGCAGAACCAGATCGACGACGCTCTGCAGGCCGACAGCAAGACAACCAGCGAAGCCTTCAGCGGTCGCGCAGGGCTGGTCTATGTGTTCGACAACGGCCTGGCGCCCTATGTCAGCTACAGCGAATCGTTCAACCCGGTCAGCGGCAGCGATACCCTCACGGGCAAGCCGTTCGACCCGGAGCGTGGCAAGCAGTACGAAATCGGCGTGAAGTACCAGCCTGAGGGCGCGCGCAGTTTCGTCAGCCTGGCACTGTTCGACCTGACCAAGCAGGACTACGTGCTCAATGACAGCAGCAGTGATCCGGGGCGCACCCTGCGCCGCCAAGTGGGGGAGGTCAGCTCGCGCGGCATCGAACTGGAAGCCTTGGCCAGCCTGGCCGAAGGCCTGGATCTGAGTGCCTTCTACAGCTACACCGACGCTTTCGTCAGCAAGAGCCCCAACGCCTGGGAAAAGGACAGTCGCCTGCCACGTACCCCACGTGATTCGGCCGGCGTCTGGCTCGACTACACCCAGCTCAGTGGGGCACTCAAGGGCTTCGGCGGCGGTATCGGCGTGCGCTACGTCGGCGAGAGCCGGTATACCGGGCGCAACGCCGCGCTGGCGTTCAACCCGACGCTGGAACCCATCGTCAGCGTCGAGTCCGAGGCCTACACCCTGGTCGACGCCAGCCTGCACTATCAACTCGATGGCATGCGCCTGGCGCTCAACGCCAGCAACCTGCTGGACAAGGAGTACGACACCTCCTGCAGCGAAGTAACCTGTTACTACGGCTACGGTCGCACCCTGACTGCCAGCGCCAGCTACAGCTGGTGAGTGCAGACGGCCGCCGGATGGCGGCCGTTTTACGTCTGGTGTTGCACATGAAAACGCTACTGAAGACCGGCGCTCGGTCACAGGGTGTTCGCCAGCATTCCGATCATTCACACAAGAGTTGGCCATGAAGATGACCCGCTGGAATATCGCTTCGCGGATCCTGGCCGCACTGTTCGGTGGCTATGCCCTGGCCTACGGGTTTACCGCGTTCTTCTCCGTCTACCTGCCGCTGGCGCGCGCTGACCGGGTGGTGTTCGCCAGCCTGCTGTGCTTTGCCGTATGGAGTGCTGCAGCGATCTATGCGTTCGCCGCGCGCAGCGCTCTGCGTGCCTGGCTGCTGCTGGTGGGGCTGACAGTCCTGGCGTGCCTGGCAGCCTTCCTGCCCGCCGAATTCGGAGCGCGCCCATGAGCCTGCGTCAATCCATGGCCGGTTTGCACACCTGGGGCGGCCTGCTGCCCAGTTGGCTGCTGTTCGTCATTCTGTTCAGTGGCACCGTGGCCTGCTTCGACAAGGAGCTGGAGCGCTGGATGCGTCCGGCGCTGCACCTGTCGCAGGGCGCCACGTTGACGCTGAGCGCCGAGCAGTTGCGTGGCTGGCTGCAGGCCAATGTCGCGGATGAATTGCATGCGTTCTGGTTGCGTCCACCGAGCGAGCGTACTCCGTTCTGGTTACTGGCCTGGGAGGTCGACGGCAGTGAACATATCGAGCGTCGCACCTTCGCTCCGCACAGCCTGCAGCCCTTGGCTGAAACCCTGGGCGGCGAGTTCTTCTTCACGCTGCACTATGAACTGCACGGCGGCATGCTCGGGCGCTATCTGGTGGGGCTGGCCGGGATGTTCATGCTGGTGGCGCTGATCTCGGGGGTGATCATCCACCGGCGCATCTTCAAGGATTTCTTCACCCTGCGTCCGACAGCCAACGGCCAGCGCGCCTGGCTGGACGCGCACAACCTGTTCGGCGTGGCTGGCTTACCCTTTCATCTTCTGATGGCCTACACCGGCGTGGCGATCTTCGTCGCCTCCTACATGCCGGCTGGCGTTCAGGTGGCTTACAAGAGCGACCTCACTCACTTCTTCAGCGAGGTGATGGGTGGGTATCACCGCGAGGAGCTGCATCGCCCGGCGACTGCAGCGGTTTCCCTCGATACGCTGGTCGAGCAGGCGCGCACGCACTGGCAGGGCGGCGAGCCGGGGTGGATCAGCGTGCATCACCCGGACGATGCCTCAGCGGTGGTGGAGATCCACCGCGCGGATAGCTCGCGCATCGCCAACCCGGCCGATACGCTGACCTTCGATGCGGGTACCGGCGAGTTGCTGCATGAGCAGCGTGCACCAGCCGGCTACAGCACTTACCTGTGGTTGGCTGGCCTGCATATGGCGCAGTTCGGCGGTGCGCTGGTGCGGGCGATCTATCTGCTGTTGGGGCTGGCTGGCTGCGCCATGCTGGTGGCCGGCAGCCGGGTCTGGTTGAGCAAGCGTGCGACTCGCTGCGGACGTGGTATCGGTGTAGTGCGTGCGCTCAATGGCGCGGTGTTCGTCGGTCTGCCACTGGCCAGTCTGGCTCTGCTGTGGGGCAATCGCCTGCTGCCCGAGAATCTGCCTGCGCGGGCCAGTTGGGAGGCCTGGGTGTTCGTCGCCAGTTGGTTGCTACTGGCGTTGTGGGCGGTGCTGCGCCGGCACAGCCCGCGCCTGCTGCGTCAGCAATTGACCCTCGGCGCGCTGCTGGCCCTGGGCCTGCCGCTGCTGTCCGGGCTGCTGGCGCCGCAGGGCCATCTGCTGGCCAGCCTGGCACGCGGTGACTGGGCGTTGGCCGGTATCGATCTGTTCCTGTTGCTGACTGGCCTGCTCTGCGCCTTGTACGTTTGGCGTCTGGGCGTGCCGTCGGCGCTGCAGGTCAGGCCGGCGCAGGCATCGCGCGAGCCGGCCGGGGAGGTACGCTGATGCTGCTCGCTTTTGCCTTGGCCTATCTCGGCATGCTCGCCCTGTGCCTGGCCATGTCGCGTCATCACAAAGCCTTGCTCGGCGGCGAGTCCGGGTCTTTGCGCCAGCGCGTTCTGCGCTGGGCTGCAGCGATCTGCTTCGCGCTTGCCCTGGGTTTGTGCAGCCTGAGCCTGGGTGGCGAGATCGGCGCGGTGCTGTGGCTGTGCCAACTGATGCTCGCCGCACTGCTGCTGGTCGCCGTGCTGGCCTGGCGCCTGCGCTGGGCTTTGCCGGTCGCGGCGCCGCTGCTGGCGAGCGGGATGCTCAGTTGGTGGCTCTGAAAGGCCTGCGGCAATCCGCGCCTGTGTCTTTGCGTCACATCCCTGCATCATCCTCAAGCTGGTGTTTTTCCTGCATGCTCGTCAGCGGGCATCCATGTCGGATGCCCGGACTTCATGCTGGTTTGGGGAGAAGTGAAGGATGAATTGGGCGGAACGTATGCGTGAGGGCATGCATGGCCTGGCGGAGTCGCTGGGCAATCTGTTGATGGAGGCCTTCCATTACCTGGCGCTGTTCGCCATCGGGGCGATCACGGCCTGGGCGGGGGTGATGACCTTCATCGGCATGCTGGAGAAGGGCCACATCACGGTCGATGACATTCTGCTGCTGTTCATCTACCTGGAATTGGCAGCGATGGTGGGCATCTATTTCAAGACCAACCACATGCCGATCCGCTTCATGATCTATGTGGCGATCACCGCGCTGACCCGTTTGCTTATTTCCGACATTTCCCACACCCACAAGCCGAGCTGGGGCGTGGTGATGGTGTCCGGGGCGATCCTGCTGCTGGCCCTGGCGATTCTGGTGGTGCGCTACGCGTCGTCGCGCTTTCCGGCCGTGGCCGGCCCGCATCCGCGCAGCAAGGCGCGCAACCGTGAAGATGCCGAGGCCGAGCGCGACGATACCTCGGATTGAGTCGCCGTTGCGCTGTCAGTCGAGCGGCGCGAACAGCGCCGCCAGATCGTCCTCGTTCAGTTGCCACTGGCCCTGGCTGCCGCCGTCGAGTACGCCTCTGGCCAGGCTGGCCTTGGCTTGCTGCAGTTGCTGGATCTTCTCTTCGACGCTGCCGCGGGCGATCAGCTTGTAGACGAACACCGGCTTGTCCTGGCCGATGCGGTAGGCGCGGTCGCTGGCCTGGGCTTCGGCAGCCGGGTTCCACCAGGGGTCGAAGTGGATCACGGTGTCGGCGGCGGTCAGGTTGAGTCCGCTACCGCCCGCCTTGAGGCTGATCAGGAAAACCGGAAATTCGCCGGCCTGGAAGCGCTCCACCGGCGTGCGTCGGTCCTGGGTGCTGCCGGTCAGCTTGGCGTAGGCGATCTTGCGTGCCTGCAGCTCCGCTTCGATCAGTGCCAGCATCGAGGTGAACTGGGAGAACAGCAACACGCGACGACCTTCGTCGACCAACTCCTGGAGCATGTCCAACAGGGCGCTGAGCTTGCCCGAATCGGCGGCCGTCAGGTCGCCGCCGTCCTCGCCGAGCAGGCGCAGGTCGCAGCAGCTCTGGCGCAGGCGCAGCAGGGCTTCGAGGATGACGATATGACTGCGCGCCAGGCCCTGGCGGGCGATCTCGTCGCGTACCTTCTGGTCCATTGCCAGGCGCAGGGTTTCGTAGCGGTCGCGCTGCAGTTGGGTCAGCTCGACCCATTGAGTGATCTCGGTCTTCGGCGGCAACTCGCTGGCCACCTGCTCCTTGGTACGGCGCAACAGGAAGGGGCGAATGCGCCCGTTCAGGTGATTGAGGCGCTGGGCGTCGCCACGTTTCTCGATGGGCGTGCGGTAGTCGCGGGTGAAGGTCTTGGCATCGCCCAGCCAGCCCGGCATGAGGAAATGGAACAGCGACCAGAGTTCGCCCAGGTGGTTTTCCAGCGGGGTACCGGTCAGGCACAGACGCAGGTCGGCTTGCACCTGAGCCGCTGCAGTGGCCGCCTTGCTGCGCGGATTCTTGATGTTCTGCGCTTCGTCGAGAATCAGCAGGCGATAGCGCTGCTGGTTCAGCGCCTTGAGGTCGCGTGGCAGCAGGGCGTAGGTGGTGAGGATCAGATCGTGCTCAGCGATCTGTTCGAACAGCGCCTTGCGCTTGCTGCCATGCAGGGCCAGCACGCGCAGTTGTGGGGTGAAGCGCGCCGCCTCGTCCTGCCAGTTGGGAATCAGGCTGGTGGGCATGACGATCAGCGCGGGTTTGTCGAGGCGCCCGGCCTGTTTCTCGCAGAGGATATGCGCCAGGGTCTGCAGGGTCTTGCCCAGGCCCATGTCGTCGGCCAGCACGCCGCCGACGCGCAGCTCGGTCAGGGTCTGCATCCAGTTCAGGCCCTGCACCTGATAGGTGCGCAGTTCGGCTTGCAGACCCTCGGGTGGGGCAATCTCGCGCACGGCCAGATTCTGCAGGCGCTGGGCGAAGCCGCGCAGCTCATCGCCGCCTTGCCAGCTCAGTTCAGGGCCCTGTGCCAGCTCAGCCAGGCGTGCGGCGTCGGCGCGGCCCAGGCGCAGCGGCAGATGGTCGTCGCCAGGGTCGCGGAAGTACAGCTCGCCGAGCGTGGCCAGCAGCGGCTTCAATCGGGCGAAGGGCAGGGCGATGCGTTTGCCGCCCTGCGGCAGGCTGACCAGCAGGCGATCTTCGTCGGCGCGCTGGGCCAGCGCTTCGGGCGCCAGCAGCCAGGGCGTGCGGCGAATGGCCTGGAGCAGGATCGGCAGCAGGCTCAGGCGTTGGCCTTCGACTTCGATGCCCAGCTCCAGGTCGAACCAGTTTTGTTGCGGGTCTTCCTCGACCTCGGCGTACCAGTCGTCGACCTCGGCGAGGTTGTACTGGAAGTCCGGGCGCATGTGGATCTGCCAGCCTTCGGCGCGCAACTGCGGCAACTGCTGCTGGACGAAATCCAGCCAGTCGCGCTCGCGCTCCAACTCGAACGCCTCGCCGGCATCGGCCGGCAGCGCTTCGCTCTGGCGCAGGGCAACCTGCAGGCCGAGGCTTTCCAGGCGCTTGCGCAGGGTGGCTTCGGCAGCACCGTCGCGGATCAGGCGCAGGTTGGTCTCTGCATCCAGGCGCTTGACCAGGTCCTTGGCCGGCTTACCGAAGACCTTGTGTCCGGCATAGTCGAAGGCCAGCGCCGCGCGGTGTTGGGTCTGCTCCTGCATGCGCCCCTTGCGCGCATCGAAATGCACGCGCACCTGGCTGCCCAGGCTGAGGATGGCGGTAGGCGCGATACCTTCGAGGCGCGTTTCCGCCAGTTCCTTGTTGACCACGATGATGTCCGACAGGTCGCTGCCTGCGCGCTGTTGCGCTTCCAGGGTGAGCAGGGCGGCGGCCACATGCTTGCAGTTGAAACCCACCGGGCAGGTGCAGTGCCCGGTCACGCTCCATTTGCGCCCATAGGGGTGCAGGGTAATGCGCTGCTGGTAGGTCTGCCCACCGGAGCCACGGCAGTTGGCGAGCAGGCTGTTGTCCTTGATGCTGAGCAGCTTGCTGCGTTTCTCTTCGGCATAGCCGATACCGCGACGCAGGTCACCGGCGCCGAATTCCGAGCGCCAGTCTTCCTGGCGGAGTTGGTGGATATCCAGGGGCATCAGCGAAGCCCCGTGGGCGAAAATGTCTGGCGCATGAAATCGGTCGCGGCGATGCAAAGCCGCAGATTTTCGCATAGCTGCGTGGCGATTAGCAGGCGTGGCGCCGAGATTGTCGACGTGTTGTCGTGGTATCGCTTCAGGCGTGCGGCGAGTAGGGCGGGTGCAACCCGCCGTAGCGGAGTTGGCGGGTTGCACCCGCCCTACAGAAAGGCCGCGCGGTACTGCCGTGGCGTGGCGCCCAGAGCCTGGCGGAAGCGGTTGCTGAAATGGCTGGCGCTGGCGAAGCCGCAGGCCAGCGCCACCTCGCTCAGCGAGGGTTGTGCCTGACGCAGCATCTGGCAGGCGCGGGCCAGGCGCCGAGCCAGCACGTAGCGGTGCGGTGGCAGGCCGAAGCTGCTCTGGAACATGCGTGCGAAGTGGTATTCCGACAGGGCACAAAGCGCGGCCAGTTGGCTCAGTGGCAGTGGCGTCTCCAGGTGCTGCTCGATGAACTCGCGCACACGCCGACGTTGCTGCGGTGCCAGTCCACCCTTGAGACGCAGGCCCTGACGCAGGCCGACCTGATTCAGTAGTGCATGGTCGAGCAACTGGTGGGCCAGGCTGCTGGCCAGCAGGCGTTCGCCCGGTTCCTGCCAGTCCAGGAGGCACAGTTGCCGAAAGCGCGCCGCCTGCTCGGCATCTTCGAGAAAGGTCGCTTCCTCCAGTTGCAGGCTGCGCGGTTCGCGGTCGAGCAGGGCCACCGCGCCGAGGGCGAACTGTTCCTGCTCGATGTAAAGGTGGGCGAGTTGAATCTCGCCGTTGATGACCCAGGCCGACTGGTGTTCGGCCGGCAGGATGCACAGTTTGTCCGGTGCGCCCTTGTTGCCCGGCTGCTCGCGGCGAAAGGTGCCGGTGCCGCCGGCCAGATAGCAGGACAGCGTGTGATGACTGGGCGCCAGGTAGTCGCGCGCATCATGGGCGTTGCTCCAGCGGGCCAAGGCCATGCCGTTGCCCAGCTCGGCCATTGCGTGCAGGCGCGCGTTGGGCGAGCGACTCATGCTCTGGAATACCTGCAGACGTTCGAATTGCGCCATCACCTTCTCCCTGATGTGGCCATGCTACGCCTGCTGGCAGGCAAAACCAGTGATGCCCCATAAAAAGCGCAATTTTGCGCAAGGCGGGCGTCGTAATACCTGGCACGCCGTTGATGGCAGCGGTTTTTTTGCATGGAGCCAAGGCGCGGTGCAAGGACTCGGAGTATCGTGGCGACCATTCAGACAATGACCTGTATCCAGGATGCCGCACCCGATGAAATACCTGCGCCAGTTCGCTCTCGTTTCTACCCTGTTCGTCCCCAACTTGCTGGTCGCTGCGCCATCGATGGATGACAAGTCGGCTTTCATGGCCGACCTGGTAGGGCGCATGACTCTTGAGGAAAAGGTCGGCCAACTGCGCCTGATCAGTATCGGCGGCGACATGCCGCGCGAACGCATTCGCGAAGAGATGGCCGCGGGGCGCATCGGCGCCACCTTCAATTCGGTGGTGCGCCCGGAGAACCGACCGATGCAGGAGGCTGCGCTGCGCAGTCGTCTGGGCATCCCGGTGTTCTTCGCCTACGACGTCATCCACGGCCATCGCACTACCTTTCCCATCGGCCTGGGGCTGGCGTCCAGCTGGGACATTCCGGCCATCGAGAACAGTGCCCGGGTTGCGGCCTTCGAAGCCAGCGCCGATGGCCTGGACATGACCTTCGCGCCGACCGTCGACATTTCCCGCGATCCACGCTGGGGCCGCACCTCCGAAGGTTTCGGCGAGGACCCGTACCTGGTCTCGCGTATCGCCGCGGCGATGGTGCGTGGTTACCAGGGGGATGACCCCAGCGACCCGCAGCGCATCATGGCCAGCGTCAAGCACTTCGCCCTGTACGGCGCGGTGGAAGGAGGGCGCGACTACAACGTGGTCGACATGAGCCCGATGCGCATGTACCAGGATTATCTGCCGCCTTATCGCGCCGCCATCGATGCTGGCGCCGGCGGGGTGATGGTGGCGCTCAACGCGATCAATGGCGTGCCGGCTTCGGCCAATACCTGGCTGTTGCGTGACCTGTTGCGTCGCGACTGGGGCTTCAAGGGCGTGGCGCTCAGCGATCACGGCGCGATCACCGAGCTGCTGCGCCATGGCGTGGCCGCCGATGGCCGCGAGGCGGCGCGCCTGGCCATCAGCGCAGGCGTCGGCATGAGCATGGCCGATACGCTCTACGATGAGGAGCTGCCGGGACTGGTGCGCAGCGGCGCGGTGCCGCAGAGCGTGCTGGACGAAGCCGTCACCCATGTGCTGAACACCAAGTACGATCTCGGCCTGTTCCACGATCCCTTCCGCCGTATCGGCCGCGCCGAGGACGACCCGGTCGACGTCAATGCCGAAAGCCGCCTGCACCGCGCCGACGCACGGGCCATGGCGCGTGATTCCCTGGTGCTGCTGGAAAACCATGGCGACACCCTGCCGCTGAGCAAGAACACCACCGTCGCGCTGATCGGGCCGCTGGCCGATTCGCCGGTGGACATGCTCGGCAGTTGGTCGGCGGTCGGTGTGGCTGAGCAGGCGGTAACGTTGCGCCAGGGCATGCAGGCTGCGCTCGAAAGCCAGGGCAAACTGCTCTATGCCCTGGGCGCCAACGTCACCGACGATGCCCACGTGATCAATTACCTCAACCAGCTCAACTGGGATCGCCCGGAAGTGGTGCTGGACAAGCGCACACCACAGGCGATGCTGGAAGAGGCTGTGCGTGTGGCTTCCCAGGCCGACGTCATAGTCGCGGCGGTGGGTGAGGCGCGGGGGATGTCCCACGAGTCGTCCAGCCGCACCCGCCTGGATCTGCCGGACAGCCAGCAGGCCTTGCTGCGCGCGCTCAAGGCCACCGGCAAGCCGCTGGTGCTGGTGCTGATGAATGGCCGCCCGCTGGCGCTCGGCTGGGAGAAGGAAAACGCCGACGCGATGCTGGAAACCTGGTACAGCGGCATCGAGGGCGGCCATGCCATCGCCGACGTGCTGTTCGGCGAGCACAACCCTTCCGGCAAGCTGCCGATCACCTTCCCGCGTTCGGTCGGGCAGATTCCCACCTACTACAACCATCTGCGCCTGGGCCGTCCATACACACCCGGCACGCCGGGTAACTACACCTCGCAGTATTTCGAGGAGCCCAATGGCCCGCTTTACCCGTTCGGCTATGGTCTGAGCTACAGCGACTTCCAGCTTTCGGCGCCGAAGCTGTCTGCCGAGCGCATGAAGCCGGGCGAGAAGATTCGCGTCAGCGTGACCCTGAAGAACGCCGGGCCGCGGGCTGGCGCCACCGTGGTGCAGTTGTATCTGCACGATGAGGCCGCTTCGGTGATCCGTCCGTTGAAGGAACTCAAGGATTTTCGCAGGGTCAAGCTTGAAGCAGGTGAGGCGCGTGAGCTGAGTTTCGAGATCGACGAAGCCATGCTGCGTTTCTATGACGCCAGCCTGCAGCAAGTTAGCGAGCCAGGTGCCTTCCGCGTCCAGCTGGGGCTGGATTCGGAGAGCGTGCAGGAGGCGCGTTTCGAACTGTTGCCACGCCAATGAGGGTGTGGCCCAAGGAGGCGAAAAATATACTCGCGCGAGCACCTGTGCCGGACTTCTCGATCTGGTAATAATGCGCAGAAAGAATCCGCGCATGCACGGATGTCGCCATTCGGTTGGCTCCGTGCATCGCGCTCGCGTTGTCTTGATACCAATCGCCTGATTTCAACTTTCGCAGCGACCGGCCAGTGGGCTGGCCGCTGCCCGTCAATACGTGTTGCCCTGGAGGCTGTGTGTCGATGAGTCGTTGTTCTGGAGCCCGTATGGGCAAGGCCGGCAAGCTGGCCCTCTGTGTGCTCCCTCTGTTGTTCGCTGCCCAGAGCTGGGCCTTCGATCTGGATGATGTCGCCGTCAAGGCCAAGGCGCTTGCCGCCGAAGGCTACAGCGCCCCGCAAAGCCAGTTGCCCGCTTCGCTGCGTGAGCTGCCGTTCGCCGGCTATCAAAAGGTCCGCTTCCTTGAAGAGAAAGCGCATTGGCGCGACGGCAAGACGCCGTTCCAGCTGTATTTCTTCCACCAGGGCATGCATTTCGATGTCCCGGTGAAGATCAACGAAGTGACCGCCGAGGGCACCCAGGAGATCAAGTACGACCCGTCGATGTTCGACTTCGGCGACCTCGAGCTGAACCCCGATGACCTCAAGGATATCGGCTTCGCTGGTTTCAAGGTCATTCATGAGCTCAATGCCAAGGGCCGCCATGACGAAGTGATGAGCGTGCTGGGCGCCAGCTACTTCCGTATCGTCGGCAAGGGCCAGGTGTTCGGCCTCTCTGCCCGCGGTCTGGCAATCGATACGGCGCTGCCGTCTGGCGAGGAATTCCCGCGTTTCACCGAGTTCTGGATCGAGAAGCCGCAACCCGATCGCCGCAGTCTGGTGATCTACGCGCTGCTCGACTCGCCGCGCGCCACCGGCGCCTACCGCATGGAGATCAAACCGGGGCGCGACAGCGTGCTCGACGTGCAGTCGAAGGTCTACCTTCGCGAGAACGTGGAGAAGCTCGGCATCGCCCCGCTGACCAGCATGTACCTGTTCGGCGCCAACCAGCCCTGGCCGCGCCCGAACTACCGCCCGCAACTGCATGACTCCGACGGCCTGGCCATCGCCGCCGGCAATGGCGAGTGGATCTGGCGTCCGCTGAACAACCCGCAGCGTCTCAACGTCAGCAGCTACCGCATCGACAACCCGCGTGGCTTCGGCCTGATGCAGCGTGGCCGCGACTTCAACCAGTATCAGGATCTCGATGACCGCTACGAGCTGCGTCCGAGCGGCTGGGTGGAAACCGTGGGTGACTGGGGCGCGGGTCATGTCGAGCTGGTGGAGATTCCGACCCCGGACGAAACCAACGACAACATCGTCGCCCTGTGGCGCCCGGAGAAACAGCCGGCACCGGGTGAGTCGCTGGATGTGGCCTATCGACTACATTTCAGCCGTGACGACGCCAAGCTGCACGATCCGCAACTGGCCATGGTCAGCCAGACCCGTCTGTCCGAGGGCGACATCAAGCAGGCCAACCTGATCCGTCAGGCCGATGGCAGCACCGCGCTGGTGATCGATTTTGTCGGTAAGGAACTGGCCAAGCGCTCGCCTGATGCGGCACCGCAGGTACAGGTCAGTGTCGATGACAACGCCGAGTTGCTGGAAGAGAACCTGCGTTACAACCCGGTGAGCAAAGGCTGGCGTCTGTTGCTGCGGGTCAAGATCAAGGACCCGGCGCAGCCGGTGGAGATGCGTGCCGCGCTGGTCGAGGACGGCAAGCCTGTGTCGGAAACCTGGAGCTATCAGCTGCCTTCTCATGAATAACAGCCTAGACGCTACTCAGATCCAGGATTACCTGGGCGAACTACCGCTCGATCATGAGCGCCGGCAAGCACTGGCTCATCGCCTGGAAGAGCAGGGCTGCGATTTTGCCACCCTGCATCGTGCCCTGCACGAGGACGACCTTGCGGCCGCCGAGCCTCAGGACGAAACCCGCGAGATGCTCGAGTCGGTGCCGGCCCGCCTGGCGCTGGGCTGGCCGGATGCGCTCGAGCGCGGCTGCCGCATCGTCCGGGATCATCAGGGCCGGCCCACCATCGATTCGACGCCGCCGATCAAGCGTACGCGCATGGTGCCGGAGCCCTGGCAGACCAACATCCTGCAGCGTGGCTGGCGCCGCCTGAAGGGCGAGAAGCCGGCACCGCGACCACGTACGCGCGAAAGCGAGGACTTCGCCGAAGCACGCTGGCGTCATGTCGCTGCGGTACGCCGCGCCGCGCTGCTGGTACTGATGATCGTGCAGACCGTGGTTGCCACCTGGTACATGAAGTCGGTACTGCCCTATCAGGGCTGGTCGCTGGTCGACCTGGGCCTGGTGTTCGAGCAGCCGCTGCGCGAGTCGGCGCGGCAGATCCTGCCCTATGTGGTGCAGACCAGCATCCTGGCGCTGTTCGCCCTGCTGTTCTGCTGGGTATCGATGGGCTTCTGGACCGCGCTGATGGGCTTCTTCCAGTTGCTCAAGGGGCGTGACCGCTACAGCATCTCGGCCTCCAGTTGCGGTGACGAGCCGATCTCGCCACAGGCGCGTACCGCATTGGTGATGCCGATCGCCAACGAGCACGTGCCGCGGGTGTTCGCCGGTCTGCGCGCGACGTTCGAGTCACTCAAGGCCACCGGGCAGCTCGAGCACTTCGACTTCTTCATCCTCAGTGACAGTAACGACCCGGACATCTGCGTGGCCGAGCAGCAGGCCTGGATGGAGCTGTGCCGCGAGGTGGAAGGCTTCGGCCATATCTTCTACCGCCGCCGTCGGCGCCGGGTGAAGCGCAAGAGCGGCAACATCGACGACTTCTGCCGGCGCTGGGGCAGCAACTACCGCTACATGGTGGTGCTCGATGCCGACAGCGTGATGAGCGGTGATTGCCTGACCCGCCTGGTGCGCCTGATGGAGGCCAACCCCGGTGCCGGCATCATCCAGACCGCGCCCAAGGCCTCCGGCATGGACACCCTGTATGCGCGCCTGCAGCAGTTCGCCACCAGCGTCTACGGGCCGCTGTTCACTGCCGGCCTCAACTTCTGGCAGCTGGGCGAGTCGCACTACTGGGGCCACAACGCGATCATCCGGGTCAAACCCTTCATCGAGCACTGCGCCCTGGCGCCGCTGCCGGGCACCGGTTCCTTCGCCGGTGCGATCCTCTCCCACGACTTCGTCGAAGCCGCACTGATGCGCCGCGCCGGCTGGGGCGTGTGGATCGCCTACGACCTGCCGGGCAGCTACGAGGAGTTGCCGCCGAACCTGCTCGACGAACTCAAGCGCGACCGCCGCTGGTGCCATGGCAACCTGATGAACTTCCGCCTGTTCCTGGTGCGTGGCATGCATGCGGTGCATCGCGTGGTGTTCCTCACAGGTGTCATGTCCTACCTGTCGGCGCCGCTGTGGCTGTTGTTTCTGGTGCTCTCGACCTGCCTGCTGGCGATTCACACGCTGATGGTGCCGGAGTACTTCCTGCAGCCCAACCAACTCTACCCGCTGTGGCCACGTTGGCAGCCGCAGGAGGCCATCGCCCTGTTCTCCGCTACCATGACCCTGCTGTTCCTGCCCAAGCTGCTCAGCGTGCTGCTGATCTGGATCAAGGGCGCAGAAGCTTACGGCGGACGCATGCGCGTGCTGCTGTCGATGCTGCTGGAGGCGTCCTGCTCGGTGCTGCTGGCGCCGGTGCGCATGCTGTTCCACAGCCTGTTCGTCACCGCCGCCTTCCTCGGCTGGTCGGTGCAGTGGAACTCGCCGCAGCGCGTGGATGATTCCACACCCTGGAGCGAAGCCTTCCGCCGTCACGGTACTCAGGTGCTGATCGGTATCAGCTGGACGGCACTGGTGGCCTGGCTCAACCCGGACTTCCTGTGGTGGCTGGCGCCCATCGTCGTATCGCTGGTGCTGTCGCCAGTGGTGTCGGTGCTGACCAGTCGCACGGCGCCGGGCCTGGCAGCACGGCGCAGCAAGCTGTTTCTGATTCCGGAAGAGCACAAGGTGCCGGTGGAGCTGAGCAACACCGCCGAGTACGAACAACTGAACAGCTCACGCGCGCTGCGCAACGGGTTCCTGCGTGCAGTGGTCGATCCGCTGTACAACGCCCTGGTCTGCGCCATGGCCCGCGCCCGCCACGCCAAGGTGGTGCCGGCTGCCGAAGCACTGCGCGATGAGCGAATCGATGAAATCCTCAATGCCGGGCCTGAAGGCAAGGTCGAGGCGACGCGCTGGCGTCTGCTCAACGACCCCGACGGCATGGCGCGCCTGCACGCGCGCGTCTGGCAGGAGCCGCAACATCATGTCTGGCGCGAGGCCAGCGACCGCCTGCGCGGCGGTTGACGGCAAAACGTGTGTCGCTGACCTGTCAGCGACACACTTGCTTACAGCCAGACTACCCACATGCGCTTCGCTGCAGGCACCATAGGCTCCGGACATGGTCTGAAAGGCCCGAGATAGGGCATCGACCATCCAACAAGCGAAGCGCGCGGAACCGTGTCCGCGCCTTCCTGTCGCAGTCCCGATAATGCGTTGCCGCGTGCGCAAGCCAGGCCTTATGAGGCTGCTTCACCGATTTAACCTGACAGGGAACCTGATATGTCGAACCTCCAAGATTCCGCGCAGCGTTACGGCGCTGTCTCGCGGCTGTTGCATTGGGCCATGGCCGCGCTGCTGGTATGGCAATACCTCACGGTGATCGTACCCGAGGGGCACTTTCTCGAAAGCATCGTCGGCGGAACGCACAAGGCGGTTGGGCTGCTACTGCTGGTGCTGGTGGTGATCCGCCTGCTCTGGGCGCTGAGCAACCGCGGTTGCCGACCGGCCTCGCTCAGCGTTCCGGCGAAGCTCGGCCATTTGGCGCTCTATGGCCTGATGGTACTGATCCCGCTGCTCGCCCTGCTGCGTCAATATGGCTCCGGCCGCGCCTTCGAGGCCTTTGGCATGACCATCATGAGCGGTTTCGACGGGGACAAGATCGAATGGATGCTTGCCCCGGCCAACCTGTTGCACGGCAATCTGGGCTGGTTGCTGCTGGTGTTGATCATCGGTCATATCGTCATGGCCTTCGTGCACCGCCGCCAGGGCGATGTCGATGTGTTGGGGCGAATGATCGGGCGTTCTTCCTGAGCGCTATGGCAAAAGGCTTACACGCTGAGACGGCAACAACGGCTGTTGCCGCTCAGGGTAAGTCCCTACTCTATACACATCCCCTGCAGCGACGGATCGCTGAGGATCAAGGAAGATGACCAGGCCAAGATGGCTACCTACAGGATGTCGGATGGTTGGGAAGAAACCCGCTTCGGCGGGTTTTTTGTTGCCTGCCATCCCTGGCGGCAACCTTCGGGCCGTCGCAAGCGACGTCAAAAAATCTTTCCCGACGATTTTTTGTTGCCTGCGATTTTTGTATTTGCGCCGGCTCCTCACTCCTCTTTGCCGATGAATATCAGCAGGGCCAGCAGCGGCAGCCCGGCGGCCAGCAGTGCCGTGCCCGGCCAGCCGAAACGTTCGTAGACCGGGCTGGCCAATGCCGAGCCGATGGCGCCGCCCACGAAGATGCTGGTCATGTACAGCGCATTGAGCCGTGCGCGGCTTTGCGGCTCCAGGGCATAAATAGTGCGCTGGCCCAGCACCATGCTCATCTGCACGGCGAAATCCAGCACGATGGCTGTGGCGACCAGTCCGATCCAGCCTAGCCCGGCGCTGAGCAGATTGGGCGCAAAGGCCAGTGGCGCCAGGACCAGCGCCACCAGGCTGGAGCGCCAGGTATGGCCGGCGTCGGCGAGGCGCCCGGCGATGGGGGCCGCGACCGCGCCGATGGCGCCGGCGAGGGCGAACAGGGCGATGTCCTGCTGGCTCAGGCCAAGATGGCGGGCAAGCTCCAGCGGCGCGGCCGTCCAGAACAGGCTGAAGCTGGCGAACATCAGGCCCTGATAAAGCGCGCGACGACGCAGGGTCGGATAGCGGCGCAGCAGCTGCACGAGCGAAACCAGCAGTTGCCCGTAGCTGGCGCGGTGGCTGGGGGCATGACGCGGAATGGTAGTGGCGATCACGGCCACGATCAGCAGCATCAGAGCGGCCGCCATCAGGTACACCGCACGCCAGCCGAACTCGCCGGCCACCACACTGGCCAGAGGCCGTGCCAACAGAATGCCGAGCAGCAGACCGCTCATGATGTTGCCCACCACGCGGCCACGGCTGGCCTCGGGTGCGAGGTTGGCGGCCAGGGGAATCAGCATCTGCACCGACACCGAACTGAGCCCGATCAGCAGTGCCAGGCCGAGGAACAGATCCGGCTGATGGGCGAAGGCGGCTGCCAGCAGGCAGAGCAGCGCGGCCGCGGTGGTGATCAGCATCAGCCGGCGGCTTTCCAGCAGGTCGGCCAAGGGCACCAGGAACAGCAGGCCGAGCGCGTAGCCGATCTGCGTCAGCGAAACGATCAGGCTGGCGCGTTCGGCGCTGAGGCCGACATCCGGGGCTATCAGCTCGATGATCGGCTGGGCGTAGTAGAGATTGGCGACGATCGCGCCGCAGCACAGGGCGAACAGCAGCACCAGTGCCTGCGGCAGGGCTGGCGACTCGCTCGTGAGTGAGGAGGTCTGGCTAGTCATGATGGGATCTCGATGAGAGGAAGCGACAGGCGCAAGGTTAGGCAGGTAACGCCTGGCGGAGAATCCGTCGGATCGGCAACGCTGCGTTGCGCGCGGTGCAAAAGCCTTAGCCTTGCAGCAGCTCCTGGAGAAATTCGCTGAACGTGGCGATGCGCCGAGAGCCGCGATGGTTCGGCAGGTACAGCAGGTGGATGGTGCCTTCGTGCGGGCCGGGTGCGACGTCGTAGTCGAGCAACAGGCGCTGCAGCTTGCCACTGTCCACGTCGTCACGTACCAGCCAGTCCGACAGCAGTGCGATGCCCTGACCATCCAGCGCCGCCTGGCGCAGGATATCGGCGTTGTTGCTGCGCAGACGTCCGCTGATTGGAACCTGTAGCGTCGTACCCTGCTGCTCGAAGCGCCAGTAATTCGCCGGGCTGCCGTAGTCGTACTGCAGGCAGGCGTGCGCCTGCAGTGCCTCCGGGTGGCTGATGGGTGAGGTGCGCGCCAGGTACTGCGGGCTCGCCACCAGCCAGCGGCGGAAGCTGCCGACCCGCTGGCTGACCACGTCGTCGCTGACGATGTACGAGCCCAGGCGCAGTGCCAGGTCGACCCGTTCGCTGAGCAGATCGACCACCTCATCGGTCACGCGTAGGGTCACCTCCAGTTGTGGGTGTCGTTCCAGCAGCTTGCCGAGGCGCGGTGCGATGATGCGTCGGGCGAACTCCACCGGCACGCTTACGGCCAGACGACCGCGGACTTCGCCGTCCTTGTCGGCCACGGCGGCGTCGGCCTCGTCCAGCGCATCGAGGATGGCCAGGGCTCGCTCGAAGTAGTCCCGTCCAGCCTCGCTGACGCTGATCTGCCGTGTGTTGCGGTTGAGCAGCACGCAGCCCAGCTCCTGTTCCAGGGCATTGACTGCGCGGGTCACCGACGAGGTAGCCAGCCCCAGTTGCCGCGCCGCAGCGGAAAAGCCACCGCAGCGAACGGTGGCGACGAAGGTGCGCAGAGCCAGCAGTTTGTCCATGGGAGCGCCTGAAGTGCCGATCAGCCTGAAGCTTGCGCGATTGGCCGGCTCGCTGCCAAGCACTGCGTGGCGCCCTGGGCCTTGCGCGTGTACCACAAGACTCGGCTTACGCCGCGGGTAATGGCCACGTAGGCCAGGCGCCGGGCTTCGTCCTGCATGGCCTGGTCGTAGCTGCCGGCGAAGAAGCCACACTGGGCGTAGAGCGCGTTGCGCAGTGGGTGTTTGTCCACCGGCAGGCAGTCGTCGAGGATGATCGCCACCTCGGCCTGCAGGCCCTTGGCGCGGTGAATGGTCATGGTTTTCACTGGCAGCGCCTTGTCCAGTTGCGCGCGCACCTGCTGCAGCGGCTCGTTGCGTCGGCTGAGCAGCAGCACGGCGGTGCGATCCGCGTTGGGGCGTTGGCTGACGTGCTGGCACTGCGCGGTGATTTCCTTGAGCAGCGCCGGCATGTCGCTGGCCAGGTCGAAGCGCTGGATCAGTTTGACGCCATGGTCACCCGGCTGCATCGCCTTGGCCGCGACACAGGTCTTGGCCTGCTTGCTGTGCACTTCGGCCAATACCTTTTCGGCATCGCGGATAACCGGCTCGATGCTGCGGTAGTTGGTACCCAGCAGCAGGGTGGTGCTCTTGCCGCGTCCGCGGCTGGGGAAGTGGCGGTCGAAGTCGATGAACAGCTCCGGCGAGCTGCCGCGCCAGCCGTAGATCGATTGCCAGTCGTCGCCGATGGCCATCAGGCTGATGCGCTCGCCCGCAGCGTGCAGGCGACGGTGCACGGCCTGCAGCCACAGCACGATCTGCGGCGAGATGTCCTGGAATTCGTCGATCAGCAGGTGACTCAAGGCGAGCAGGGCCGGGCCGGGTTTGCCGCCGTCGCTGCTCAGGCGCTCGCTCAACTGCGCGAAGGCGCCGTTGAAACTGATCAGCCCCTGGCTCTGTACCAGGGCGGTGAACTGCTGGTGGAAGCGCTGCATGGCTTCGATGAAGTCTCGTTCGCGCGGGCCGCAGGCCAGCGTCTTCACGTCCAGACGGTCGAGACGAATCCCCAGGCTTTCGGCGAAATCGATCTGTCTGTGTAGCAGCTCGAACAGCGGCGGAGCGGCGAATTCACCGGGCAGCTTGCAGGCGTCCAGTGGTGCCTTGGCCTTGCCCTGTGGCGGCTCTTCGGGTGCCGGCAGTTTGAGCAGGCGGTGAGTCAGGGCGCGAAAGCGCGCATCGTCTGCGTAGGCGTTCTGGTAGGCCTGCTTGAGCAGGCGCTGCTGCGCGGGACGCAGGCGTCCGCCGGCGAGCGGGTTGTCCGGTTCGTCACTGGGCTCGTCCAGTTGCTCGAACCAACGCGGGTTGCCCAGGCGCTCCTTGGCCAGCGTGGCCATGGCGGCGTGGAAGGTGCGCACGCACTGGCGCGCGTCGTGCGGGTAGTGCCAGAAGCCGAGCAGGCGTTGCAGGCGCTCGCGCAGCTCGTGGCAGGAGGCGTTGGTGAAGGAGATCACCGTCAGGCGCTTGGGGTCGACTGCCAGGTGGCAGAGCAGGAACACCACGCGCAGCACCAGGGTGCTCGACTTGCCCGAGCCGGCGCCGGCGAAGATCCGCGCCAGCGGGGCGCGGCAGAGAATCATCGCCCACTGCTCGTCCGATGGCGCGCCGATCAGTCCGGCGCTTACCGCCTGGGCCACGCGCTCGCGCATGGCCTGCACCTGGGCGTCTTCGATCTTCAGCCGGGTGGCGGGGTAGATACCGGCGGGGCCGGGTTTGCTGCTGGCGGTCTTGCGACTGCCGGCTTTCTTGTTGTTGCCGGTGGATTTCTTCTTGCTCTGCTTGCGCACCGGCTTGCGCGGCTGCGCCGCTTCGCGCTCGGCGCGCAGGTAGGCGGTGGTGCGGGGGAAGTAACGGGCGAGGGCGCTGGACAGCAGTTGTTTGTAGCGCGCGACGGCGGAAAGCATGCGGTGAGAATGACCTGACGGATAAAGCCCGCATGATAAAGCCAGCAGCGCGATGGCAGGCAGTGATGGCGCAGCGATAAATGCGCAACTTTGTGCAAGCGCCTGGCGCCTATCGCTTCCAGACTGTGCTCCAGTCTTGGGAGATTCTCGATGAACCTGTCGCTTTATCTGCTTACCGTACTGATCTGGGGCACCACCTGGATCGCCATCAAATTTCAGATGGGTGAGGTGGCCGTAGCCGCCTCCATCGCCTATCGCTTCGCGTTGGCCTCGGCCGTGCTGTTCGCCATGCTCTGGTTCAGCGGCCGCCTGCAGCCGATGGATCGCCGTGGCCAGGGTATCTGCCTGGTGCAGGGACTGTGCCTGTTCTGCCTCAACTTCCTGTGCTTCTACACCGCCAGCCGGTGGATCCCCAGCGGCCTGATTGCGGTGATCTTTTCTACCGCTACCTTGTGGAATGCTATCAATGCGCGGCTGTTCTTCAAGCAGCGCATCGCTGCCAACGTGCTGCTCGGTGGTGCGCTGGGGCTTGTCGGCCTGGGCTTGCTGTTCTGGCCTGAGCTGGCGGGGCACGAGGCCAGTCGCGAAAGCCTGCTGGGCATCGGCCTGGCGCTGTGCGGCACGCTTTTCTTCTCCGCCGGCAATATGCTCTCCAGCCTGCAGCAGAAGGCCGGGCTCAAGCCGCTGACCACCAACGCCTGGGGCATGCTCTATGGCGCGCTGATGTTGGTGGGCATCTGCCTAGTCAGCGGCACGCCGTTCGCCTTCGAGTGGAATGCGCGCTATGTCGGCTCGCTGCTGTATCTGGCGATTCCGGGCTCGGTGATCGGCTTTACCGCCTACCTGACCCTGGTCGGGCGCATGGGTCCGGAGCGCGCCGCCTATTGCACCGTGCTGTTCCCGGTGGTGGCGCTGAATATCTCGGTGTTCGTCGAGGGCTATCAATGGACGGCCCCGGCGCTGCTCGGCCTGGGGCTGGTGATGCTGGGTAACGTGCTGGTGTTTCGCAAGCCCAGGCCGGTACTCGCCGAGGCCAGGGCCTAAGCGTGGTCAACCGAGTGCGCTGCGCACAGTCGATCAGCTCCCGCGAATCAGGCTGCGCAGCATAAAGCGATTGGGGTGGCTGGCCTCGGCCACGTCGCGCGGCACTGGCAGCGGTTCGTCCTCCAGCCAGGCGGCGATCAGCTCGCCCGACAGCGGTGCGGTGATCAGCCCGCGCGAGCCATGGCCGCTGTTGATGTACAGGCCATCCAGCCAGGGGCAGGGCGTTTCCGGCACCTGGCGGGCGTCCCTGGCCAGCACCGCATAGGCCGCGTTGAAGGCCTGCGGCTCGGCCAGCGGGCCTACCAGCGGCAGGTAGTCCGGGCTGGTACAGCGAAACGCGGCGCGGCCTTGCAGAGTCGCCGGATCGAGCGTCTGCGTATCCAGACGCTCGGCCAGGTCCTGAGAAATCTCCCGTAGGAGCTCGAGGTTGCCGGCGTGCTCGGCCACGCTGGGCGCCAGATCGTCGCTGTGAAAATCGAAGCTGGCGCCCAGGGTATGTTCCCCATCACGCCTGGGGGCGACGTAGCCTTCGGCGCACACCACCGTGCGCAGCGCACTGCTGGACTCATTGGCCGGCAGACGGCTGATCTGCCCACGGATGCGCTTGAGCGGCAGGTTTGCATCCGGCAACAGGCGGCCGATTTCGGCGGCGCAGGCCAGGACCAGCACGGGCGCTTCGGCCAACACGCCGCTCTGTCCTTCGACGCACCAGCGCTCTTGCTGACGACTGAGGCTCAGCGCCTCCTGATAGGGGCGCAATTCGATCCGCGGGTGCTGCACCAGTTGCCGGCACAGCGCTGGCGGGTGTACCCAACCGGCATCCGGGTAGAACAGGCCACCGGCCGGCAGGCCGATGCCTGCACGATCCTCGGCCTCATCCTTTGTCAGTGCATGCAGCAGATCGTTCGGGAAGGCCGCGGCCAGTTTGGCTTGGCGCTCGGCTTCCTTGGCGTCGAAGGCCAGTTGCAGGACGCCGCAGGCATCCCAGTCCTGGCCGCGTTGCAGGCATTCGAGCAGGCGGCGGGTATGGCCAAAGCCGGCGACGATCAGCCGCGACAGCGCCGTGCCGTGGGCCGATAGTTTCAGGTAGAGCACACCCTGAGGATTGCCCGATGCCTCGCGGGCGACATCGTCATGGCGCTCCAGCAGAGTGACGCGCCAGCCGCGTGCGGCCAGGCTGGCAGCCGTGGCACAACCGGCCAGGCCGGCGCCGATCACCACGGCCTGACGCTCGCCTGTCGGCAATGCAGGGCGGGCGAACCAGGGCGCCGGGCGCTGCATCTGCTGCGCCTGGAGCGGGCCGGCGAGCATCTCGCGTTTGTGGCCGAAGCCCTTGACCCGCACCACGGCGAAGCCCGCCGCGATCAGTCCGCGCCGGACGAAACCGGCACTGGTGAAAGTGGCCAGTGTGGCGCCGGGCGCCGACAGCCGCGCCAGTTCGGCGAACAGGGTGTCTGTCCACATCTCCGGGTTCTTCGACGGGGCGAAGCCGTCGAGGAACCAGGCATCGACCCTGGCATCGAGCTGCGGCAGGCAGTCGAGCACGTCGCCTACCATCAGCGTTAGCACCACGCGCCCGCCATCGAGCAGCAGGCGCTGGAAGCCGGGGTGGATGGCGCGGTACTGCGCCAGCAGTTGTTCGGCGTAGGGCGCCAGCTCCGGCCACAGGGCCAGGGCTCGTTGCAGATCCGCCAGGGCCAGCGGGAATTTCTCGACGCTGACGAAGTGCAGCCGTGCATCGCTCGGCGCATGGTCGGCGAAGGCCTGCCAGGCGCAGAGGAAGTTGAGCCCGGTGCCGAAGCCGGTCTCGCCGATCACCAGTCGTCCATCCGCTGGCAGGGCCTGGCAGCGCTCGATGATCTGGTTATGGGCGAGGAAGACGTGACGGGTTTCCTCCAGACCGTTGGCGCGGGAGAAGTACACGTCGCCATAGCTGCGCGACAGCGGTTGACCGTGTTCGTCCCAGTCGAGCTGGGCATTGTGTAGATCGGGCATGACGGAGTTCCGGGCAGAGCAGGCGGCGATTCTAACCGCAGTGCATGCGCTTTTCCCGGCGTAGATCAATCCGCTGCTGGCCGCCGTCAGGCAAAGTCGCGTTCTATCCGTTAGGCTCTGATGACCATTCCAGGGAGGTCATTGCATGTTCGAATCCGCCGAAATCGGCCGCAGTATCGACAAGGCCACGTTCGAGGCCGAGGAGCCGGCGCTGCGCGAGGCGTTGCTGGAGGCGCAGTACGAGCTCAAGCAGCAGGCGCGCTTTCCGGTGATCGTGCTGATCAACGGTGTCGAGGGCGCGGGCAAGGGGGAGACGGTCAAACTGCTCAACGAGTGGATGGACCCGCGGCTGATCCAGGTCAGCACCTTCGATATCCAGACCGATGAAGAGCTGGCGCGGCCACCGGCCTGGCGCTATTGGCGACAGTTGCCGCCGAAAGGGCGCATGGGTGTGTTCTTCGGCAACTGGTACAGCCAGATGCTGCAGGGGCGGGTACATGGCAAGTTCAAGGACGCGGTGCTGGATCAGGCCATCGACGGCGCCGAGCGCCTGGAGCGCATGCTCTGCGACGAGGGCGCGCTGATCTTCAAGTTCTGGTTCCACCTGTCCAAGAAGCACATGAAGGCGCGCCTGGAAGCGCTCAAGGATGACCCGCTGCACAGTTGGCGCATCAGCCCGCTGGACTGGCAGCAGTCGAAGACCTACGACAAGTTCGTGCGTTACGGCGAGCGCATTCTGCGCCGCACCAGTCGTGACTATGCACCCTGGTACGTGGTCGAGGGCGTCGATCACTATTACCGCAGCCTGACTGTCGGACGCATTCTGCTCGAAGGCCTGCAGGCGGCGCTGGCCAACCCGCAGCGCATCCAGCTGCAGCCGCATGCGGCACCGCTGGCTTCCAGCCTGGACAATCGCGGCCTGCTGGCCAGCCTGGATATGACCCAGACGCTGGGCAAGGACGAGTACAAGGAACAACTGGCCACCGAGCAGGCGCGCCTGTCCGGCCTGATGCGCGACAAACGCATGCGCAAGCACGCCCTGATCGCGGTGTTCGAAGGCAACGATGCAGCCGGCAAGGGTGGCGCCATCCGCCGTGTGACTGGGGCGCTCGACCCGCGCCAGTACCGCATCGTGCCGGTGGCGGCGCCGACCGAGGAAGAGCGCGCCCAGCCTTATCTGTGGCGCTTCTGGCGGCATATTCCGGCGCGCGGGCATTTCACCATCTTCGACCGCAGCTGGTACGGCCGCGTATTGGTGGAGCGGGTCGAGAGCTTCTGCAGCCAGGCCGACTGGCTGCGTGCCTATGGCGAGATCAACGACTTCGAGGAACAGTTGACCAACGCCGGGGTGATTCTGGTGAAGTTCTGGCTGGCCATCGACCAGCAGACGCAGCTGGAGCGCTTCAAGGAGCGCGAGCAGATTCCGTTCAAGCGCTTCAAGATCACCGAAGAAGACTGGCGCAACCGCGACAAATGGGACGACTACGCCGATGCGGTGGGCGATATTGTCGACCGCACCAGCACCGAGATCGCGCCCTGGACGCTGATCGAGGCCAACGACAAGCGCTTTGCCCGGGTCAAGGTGCTGCGCACCATCAACGAGGCCATCGAAGCGGCGTTTGCCAGGGATTGAAGCGCTAATCGCGGCTAAAGCCGCTCCTACAAGTCGGCGCCATTGGCAGGAACGTTGCCTATCCGTAGGAGCGGCTTCTGCCGCGATGCTTTTGTTTCGTTCCCGATGGCCCCGGATTGCATCCGGGCTACGTCCTTGCATCGCCTCGTATACGCCAGATCAATGATGGTCGCGCCCAGGGATGGGCTGGATTTATCTTCCCGCCATTCGCCATCCAATAACAACGAGGTGCGTCATGCGTGAAGTGGTGATCGTCGACAGCGTCCGGACTGGCCTGGCCAAGTCCTTCCGCGGCAAGTTCAATATGACCCGGCCGGACGACATGGCCGCCCACTGCGTCGATGCGCTACTGGTGCGCAACGGCATCGATCCGGCGCTGGTGGACGACTGCATCGTCGGCGCCGGCTCCAACGAGGGCGCGCAGGGCATGAACATCGGCCGCAACGTCGCCGTGCTGTCGCGCCTGGGCAATCCGGTGGCGGGCATGACGCTGAACCGCTTCTGCTCCTCGGGCCTGCAGGCCATCGCCATCGCCGCCAACCAGGTGGCGTCCGGCTGCAGCGAGATCATCGTCGCCGGCGGCGTCGAGTCCATCACTATGACTCTGAAAAGCATGAACATGGACAACCTGTTCAACCCGCTGCTGCAGCAGGACAACCCCGGCATCTACTACCCCATGGGCAAGACCGCCGAGATCGTCGCCAATCGCTATGGCATCAGTCGCGAAGCCCAGGATGCTTATGCCCTGCAGAGCCAGCAGCGCACCGCGCGCGCCCAGGCTGAAGGCCTGTTCTCCGACGAGATCGTGCCGATGGCGGTGAAGTACCAGGTCGAAGACAAGGCCAGCGGCGAGAAGAAGATTCTCGACGGCGTGGTCGAGGCCGACGACTGCAACCGCCCGGACACCACCCTGGAATCCCTGGCCAAGCTGCAGCCGGCGTTCGACCCGGCCGGTAGCGTCACCGCCGGCAACGCCTCGCAACTGTCCGACGGCGCCTCCATGACCCTGGTGATGAGTCTGGAAAAGGCGCTGGCGCTGGGCCTCAAGCCCAAGGCCTATTTCCGCGGCTTCACCGTGGCCGGTTGCGAGCCGGATGAAATGGGCATCGGCCCGGTGTTCTCGGTGCCCAAGCTGCTCAAGGCCAAGGGCCTGAGCGTTGACGACATCGACCTGTGGGAGCTCAACGAGGCCTTCGCCTCGCAGTGCCTGTACTGCCGCGACAAGCTGGAGATCGACAACGACAAGTACAACGTCAATGGCGGCTCCATTTCCATCGGCCACCCCTTCGGCATGACCGGCTCGCGTCAGGTCGGCCATCTGGTGCGAGAGCTACAGCGCCGCGAGCTGCGCTACGGCATCGTCACCATGTGCGTCGGTGGTGGCATGGGGGCCACTGGGCTGTTCGAGGCGTATCGCGGCTAAACACCGCTGGTGCCACCGGTAACACGCACCGCATGGGCGGACCCTACGACATCGCTGGCCCCACGACGGCCAGCGATGCGCTGTTTATACTCGCGCTCTGCCCTGTCCGGAGCGTCAGTCCATGCCCTTTGCCGAAAACCTGATCGCCTTCACCCTGGCCGCCACCTTGCTGACCCTCACGCCTGGCATCGATACGGCGCTGGTGTTGCGCACCGCTGCGGTCGAAGGTCGGCAGCAGGCGTTTCGCGCGGCGCTGGGCATCAATGCCGGCTGCCTGATCTGGGGCGCTGCCGTGGCCTTCGGCCTGGGCGCGCTGCTGGCGGTTTCCGAGTTCGGTTACAACCTGCTCAAGTACTGCGGTGCGGCCTATCTGGCCTGGCTCGGGCTGAACATGCTGCTGCGCCCGCGTACCTCGCTGGCGCCTGCGCAGGCGAGTGATACTGCCAGCGCCAACTGGTTCCTGCGTGGTCTGCTGGGCAATGTGCTCAACCCCAAGGTAGGGATCTTCTACGTGTCATTCCTGCCGCAGTTCATCCCGCAGGGCCAACCGCTGATTGCCTGGACGTTCGGCCTGGTGGGCATTCACGTGTCGCTCAGCCTGGTCTGGGCGTTGCTGCTGATCGGCGCCACCCAGCCGCTCGGTCACTGGTTGCGGCGCGAGGTGGTGATCAAGTGGATGGATCGCAGCACGGGGCTGATCTTCCTCCTCTTCGCCGCGCGCCTGGCCTTGAGCCGGCGCTGACTCAGGACGTGGCCTCGTCATGAGTTACGCTGCGTCGGTGCAACAGAAAACCAGGCGGTGACGATGGATCGGTTTCAGGAAATGAAGGTTCTGCTGGCGGTCACCGAGGCCGAGAGCTTCGCTGGCGGTGCCAAGCTGCTGGGTATCTCGCCGCCCAGCGTGACCCGCGCCGTTGCTGCGCTGGAGGCACGTCTCGGCACGCTGTTGCTGGCGCGCAGCACCCGTAGCCTGCGCCTGACCGAGGCCGGCCAGCGCTATGTCGAGGATTGCCGGCGCATCCTGCTGGAACTGGAGGAGGCCGAGGAGCTGGCCGCCGGTGGCAGCGTGCGCCCGCGTGGTCGGCTCACCGTGACCGCGCCGGTGATGTTCGGCGAGCTGTTCCTGATTCCACGCATCGCCCAGTACCTCGACACCCACCCGGACGTGGAAATCAACGCGTTGCTGGTCGACCGCGTGGTGAACATGATGGAGGAGGGCATCGACGTCGCCGTGCGCATCGGTTCGCTGCCCGAGGGGGATCATCCGGCGTTGCAGGTCGGGCAGATTCGTCCGGTGGTGTGCGCCTCGCCAGAGTTTCTCGACCGCGTCGGGCGCCCGCGTCATCCGGATGAGCTGCGTGATGCGTCCATCGTAATGTCCAGTGCCAGCGGTCTGCTGACGCACTGGAACTTCGTTGGCGCCGATGGCGTGTTCGGCTTCACCCCTGCGCCACGCTTCACCGTCAGCTCCAACCAAGCGGCAATCGGCGCCGCGCGCCTGGGCTGGGGCTACACCCGCGTGTTGTCCTACCAGGTCGCCGATGCGCTAGCC
>JAEYXX010000065.1 GCA_023431055.1 Pseudomonadota bacterium | reverse complement strand
AGAGGCCGAAGTTCTTCGAGCAGGAACTGGTGATGAGCATCTCCGGCAGCGTTTCGGCGAACAGCCGTACCGCCCAGGCGTCCTCTTCCAGTCCGTCGCCGAAGCCCTGGTAGGCGAAGTCGAACAGCGGCAGCAATTCGCGCGCGCGCACCACGTCCAGTACCCGCAGCCAGTCGTCGTGATTCAGGTCGAAGCCGGTGGGGTTGTGGCAGCAGGCGTGCAGCAGCACCACGTCGCCAGGCGGCACCTGTTGCAGCGTGGCGAGCATGCCGTCGACAGCGAGGCGGTTGTCGGCATCGACGTAGGGGTAGTGCTGCACGCGCAGGCCGGCGGCGGCGAACAGGGTTTCGTGGATCGGCCAGGTCGGATCGCTCAGCCAGATGCCGCGCCCCGGCAGGCAGTGGCGGATGAAGTCGCCCGCCAGGCGCAGCGCGCCGGTACCACCGGGTGTTTGTGTTGCGCCGGCGCGCTGCTCGGTCAGCAACGGCGAGTTGGCGCCCAGCACCAGCTGGCTCAGCAGTGTGCCGAATGCCGCGTCGCCGTGGCCGCCGATGTAGGTCTTGGTTTGCTCGACGTCGATCAGGCGCTGCTCGGCGAGCTTCACCGCGTGGGGGATTGGCGTCAGCCCCTGGGCGTCCTTGTAGACGCCGACGCCAAGGTCCAGGCGCGCCGGGTTGCTGTCGAGGCGATAGGCTTCCATCAGGCTGAGGATGGGATCACCCGGGACGCGGGCGATCTGGGCGAAATGGTTCACTTGCGGCCCTCGGCGCTGGCGGCCAGTACGTCAGTGCGTGCGGCCATGATGAAGTCATTGCGGTGCAGGCCGCGCATCTCGTGGCTCCACCAGGTCACGGTGACCTTGCCCCATTCGGTGAGCAGGGCAGGGTGATGACCGACTTCCTCGGCGATGGCGCCAACGGCATTGGTAAAGGCCAGAGCGTGGCGGAAGTTCCTGAACAGGTACACGCGCTCCAGCTCCATATGGTCGCCACGCACCTCGATGTTCCAGTCGGGGATCTCGCGGATCAGCTCGGCCAGTTCTTCATCGGACACTTTCGGCGCATCGGCGCGGCAGGCTTCGCATTGGGCTTGGGCAAGGCTCATGGGGTTCTCCTGTTTTTTTGTAGCCGGGATGAAATCCGGGGCAATGTCTGCGAGCGATCCCGGATTTCATCCGGTCTACTCCCTGAATAGATTTTCGTAGGGTGGAAAACCGCGAAGCGTTTTCCACCGCAATGGTCAAAGGGAAGATAGCTGAACCACTTGCCCTCTCCCCCGACCCCTCTCCCATAAATGGGCGAGGGGAGTTGAAGGGCTACGCAGCTTTCGGCGGAAATTTCGGTGCGTGCAGACCCAACTGCATGGCCTGCTGCACCAGCGCCATGATGTCCTCCTGAGCCAGCTCGAACAGGCGCTTGAGCTCGGGCAGGACGAAGTACACCGGCTGCAGGATATCGATGCGATACGGCGTGCGCATCGCTTCCAGCGCATCGAACGCCTGGTGCTCGGGCGCCTCGGACAGGGCGTAGAGGGTTTCCTTCGGCGAGGAGAGGATGCCGCCGCCGTAAATGCGCCGGCCCTGCGGGGTGTCGAGCAGGCCGAACTCGATGGTCAGCCAGTACAGCCGTGCCAGGTAGACACGCTCTTCCTTGCTCGCCTTGAGGCCGAGCTTGCCGTAGGTGTGAGTGAATTCGGCGAACCAGGGGTTGGTCAGCAGCGGGCAGTGGCCGAATATCTCGTGGAAGATGTCCGGTTCCTGCAGGTAGTCCAGCTCCTCTGGCGTGCGGATGAAGGTGGCGACGGGAAACTGCTTGCTGGCCAGCAGCTCGAAGAAGGTCTGGAAGGGAATCAGCGCCGGCACCCGCGCTACGCGCCAGCCGGTGGTGGACTCGAGTACACGGTTGATCTCGCCAAGCTGCGGAATGCGCTCCATGGGCAGGCCGAGTTGCTCGATACCGTCCAGGTATTCCTGGCAGGCGCGGTTCTGGATCACCTCCAACTGGCGGGTGATCAGGGTGTTCCACACCTGATGTTCGCCTTCCGGGTAATGGATAAAGCCACTTTCGTCCGGTTCCCGGGCCAGGTACTGCGTACTCTTCATCGCTGCCTCCTTGAGGGGGCTGTTGTTCTTGTCTTGGACACAGATTTACCCCGCCTGCGCGCTCGAAGGCAGGTCTTGAGCAACATCGCAGCGCAGTCGCTGAAAGAGAAATTGTAAAGATTTGATTACGATCAGGCCGAAGTGGCCATTTATCGCCTTGTCGTTATGCTTGGGTGTCACATATTCTTGACGGAAATTATGCCGCTCAGTCGAATTTCCGGGTGGCCCCATAACAAGAAAACCAAGAGCCTGAGCCATGCGTATCAAAGTCCACTGCCAAAACCGTGTCGGCATTCTGCGTGACATCCTCAACCTGCTGGTCGACTACGGCATCAACGTCGCCCGGGGCGAAGTCGGTGGCGAGCAGGGCAACGCCATCTATCTGCATTGCCCGAATCTGATCAATCTGCAGTTCCAGTCGCTGAGGCCGAAGTTCGAAGCAATTCCCGGCGTATTCGGCGTCAAGCGTGTGGGTCTGATGCCCAGCGAGCGGCGTCATCTGGAACTCAATGCGCTGCTCGGTGCGCTGGACTTTCCGGTGCTGTCCATCGACATGGCCGGCAGCATCGTCGCCGCCAACCGCAGCGCCGCGCAGTTGCTCGGCGTGCGTGTAGACGAGGTGCCGGGCATGGCGTTATCGCGCTACGCCGAGGATTTCGACCTGCCCGAACTGGTGCGCACCAACAAGACGCGGATCAACGGCTTGCGGGTGAAGATCAAGGGCGATGTGTTCCTCGCCGATATCGCCCCGCTGCAGAATGAGCACGACGACAGCGAGGCACTGGCCGGCGCCGTGCTGACCCTGCATCGTGCCGACCGCGTCGGTGAGCGTATCTACCATGTGCGCAAGCAGGAGCTGCGCGGCTTCGACTCGATCTTCCAGAGCTCGAAGGTCATGGCGGCGGTGGTCAAGGAAGCACGACGCATGGCACCGCTGGATGCGCCGCTGCTGATCGAGGGCGAAACCGGTACGGGCAAGGAGTTGCTGGCGCGCGCCTGTCATCTGGCCAGTCCGCGTGGGCAGTCGCCTTTCATGGCGCTCAATTGCGCCGGGTTGCCCGAATCCATGGCCGAAACCGAGCTGTTTGGCTACGGCCCCGGCGCCTTCGAGGGCGCGCGTCCGGAAGGCAAGCTCGGTCTGCTGGAACTGACTGCAGGCGGCACGCTGTTTCTCGATGGCGTCGGCGAGATGAGCCCGCGCCTGCAGGCCAAGCTGCTGCGCTTTCTGCAGGACGGCTGCTTCCGCCGTGTCGGTAGCGACGAAGAGGTTTATCTGGACGTGCGGGTGATCTGCGCGACGCAGGTCGACCTATCCGAGCTCTGCGCCCGAGGCGAGTTCCGCCAGGATCTCTATCACCGCCTCAACGTGCTCAGCCTGCATATCCCGCCGCTGCGCGAATGCCTCGATGGCCTGGCACCTTTGGTCGAGCACTTTCTCGATTCCGCCAGCCGACAGATCGGCTGTGCGTTGCCCAAGCTGGCGCCACAGGCCTTCGAACGCATGGCCCATTACCACTGGCCGGGTAACGTGCGGCAACTGGAGAACGTGCTGTTCCAGGCGGTCTCGCTATGCGATGGCGGCACCGTGAAGGCCGAGCATATCCGCCTGCCGGACTACGGTGCGCCGCAGCCGCTCGGTGAGTTCTCTGTCGATGGCAACCTCGACGATATCCTCGGCCGCTTCGAGAAGGCGGTGCTGGAGCGCCTGTTCCGCGATCACCCGAGCAGCCGCCAGTTGGGCAAGCGCCTCGGTGTTTCCCATACCACCATCGCCAACAAGCTGCGTCAGCACGGGTTGGGCAAGGAGTAGGCGTAGGGTGCGCTGTGCGCACCAACGCTCCGCTGGCCCTGGCTGATACCTGCAGTTTTTTCGCGCGGCGCCCCCTACGGTTTTTAACGACCGCCGCGCCAGGCCTGTATTACGCGTTGTCGGAGTACCTGCCGATCCTGCAGGCGATCGATCATTCGCTCAGCCAGGTCGAGCCAGTAGGGATCGACCTTGGCCTGCACCATGCACGCACCCGAGGCAAGATTGGCCCAGGCCGGTGGCAGGCGGCCGTGGCGCAGGGCGAAACCGCCGTCGCGGTCGCGCGCCAGATAGCGCACGCGGGTGATGCCGGCCAGCAGGATACGGCCATAGCACATCAGGCAGGGTTCGAGGCTGACGTAGAGGGTCAGACCTCGGCGGTCGACCTGCGGATGTTCGCTTTCGAGCTGGTCGAGCACCTGCATCTCGGCGTGAGCGGCGCTGTTATAAGTCGAGACGAACACCTGGTTGCGAGCGCTGCACAGCAATTCACCTGCCTCATCCACCAGTAAGGCACCGACCGCGTAGCAGCCATCCTCGATTGCCAGCAATGCCTGTTCGCAGCAAAGCCTGGCCCAGGTGTCATCGACATGAGTGCTGGCGGGCGCCTGCTGTAACAGGGCCAGGTGCTCGGGGTTCATAGCGTCTCCATGGCTGGCGAAGTGTTGCCGGAGTATGGCCTGCCATTGGTCGGGTGCCCTACGACCTTGGTGCAATAGGCAGGGTGGGGCCGCGCGGCGACACTGCGCATGTCCCGATCATCCTGCGTGATTTGGGTGCAAGCGTTTCCGCATTCCTTTCGAGGAATGCCTTGAATGGGCGGGCGACCAATTTGGTCGCCCTTTTTTTTGGTGCGCCAGGCATGGCGCGTAGCGCCGTGACTGGCGCTGTTCGGTTCACTGTGGTGGTGAGCTGGACGACTAGGAGGTGAAAGTCCTCTACACACCCGGCAAGGGGAAGTGTTAGCCAGAGGCA
>JAEYXX010000067.1 GCA_023431055.1 Pseudomonadota bacterium | reverse complement strand
CGTGGTCAGCGAGAAATATCGCGCCAGCGGCGGCAGACCCGAGCTGCAGGCGCGCTTTCTCGAACAGGTAACGGCACGCATGTGCAGCGCCGACGGCTGCACCTTCGACTACGAATACCCCTACTTCACCCGCGACCGCGAGGGCACCTACCACCTCGTCTATTCGTGGAACGACATGTTCATCAAGCACCTGGCCTTCAACGAGGCCTGGCTGTCGGAGCGCCGCCCGCATGACTGACTTCTGGCTGCCGCATCTGGCCTTTACCCTGCTGCTGTTCCTGATCCTTGCGCGGCTGACGCGCAATAAATCCCAACACGGCATTCTGCTGGCGGGTTGCCTGCTGCTCAGCCTGGTGCCGGTCCAAGGCATCAGCCTGGCGCTGCAGTTGCGCACTTATATCGGCGACCTGTCAGTGGCCAGCCTGGTGCTGCTTGGCTGGGCGACGCTATGCCGTTTTGGCCTGTCGCACGCCGGCGCCCGTGATCGCCTGGCCAGCCTGGCGCTGTTCGCCGGTCTGGCCGTGCTGCTCTACCCGGCGGCACTCGGCCTGAGCTATGCCGACCCGTACCAGCTGGGCTTCGAACCCCGGCCGATGCTGCTGGTGCTGGGCCTGCTATGCGCGGTGCTGATCCTCCAGCGCAGCTGGCTCGGTGCACTGGCGCTAGTGTTGGCGACCCTGGCCTTCGCCCTGCGCCTGGGCGCCTCGGAAAATTACTGGGACTACCTGATCGACCCCTACCTGGCCCTCTATAGCCTGGGCGCGCTGCTGAGTGCCGCTGTGCGCTGGCTGCTGGCCCGACCGACAAGGAAACTCGCATGAGCTGGCTGAAATCCCGCCGCCTGCATTACCTGGCAGGCCTGACGGCACTGCTGTTCGTCCTCTTCGCCGCTCTGCGCATGCTGTTCCTGCTGGGCTTCTCCGCCGTCGACAGCATCAGCGAGCCGGACGTGCTGCCCACCCTCGGCATTGGCCTGCGCTTCGACCTGCGCCTGGCCCTGCTGCTGATGTTGCCGGTGGGCATCCTGCTGGCGTTGCCGAAGCTGCGCCTGGCGCGTTTTCGCGCGGTGCGCTGGCTGCTGCGGGGTTACCTGGTGCTGGCCGTGGCGGCGCTGGGCCTGCTGTACATAGTCGATTTCGGCCACTACGCCTATCTGGGCGTGCGCCTTAACGCCACGGTGTTGCGCTTTGCCGGCGATGCGCAGATTTCCGCCGGCATGCTCTGGCAGACCTACCCGGTGCTGTGGATAACCATCGCCTGGCTGAGCGGTGTGGCGCTTTGGGCGTGGGCGCTTCTGCGCCTGGAGCGTGTCACCCTGGATCGCCCTGCCAGCGACAAGGTCGGCGTGCTGCCAGCCCTTGGCGGTGCGGCAGTGGTGGGCGTACTGGTGTTCTTTGGCCTGCTTGGCCGCGCCAGCGCGCTGAATCTGGAGAATCCGGTGCCGCTGCGTTGGAGCGACGCCTTCTACAGCGGCAACAGCCAGATCGGCGCACTCGGTCTCAACCCGGCGCTGTTTCTCTTCGACACCCTCAAGCTCGAACCCGCCGCCTTCGACGAGGCCGCCACGCGCGAGCACTACGAGGTGGTGGCCGATTACCTGGGCGTCAGCGAGCGCGATGCGCAGGGGCTGAACTTCTTCCGTCACCAGCCCGTGCAGGCGCATCGCATCCAGGCTGAGCGCCAGCCCAACGTGGTCTTCGTCATGCTCGAATCGCTCGGCACCAGCGCCGTGGGTGCCTATGGCAACCCGCTGAACCCGACGCCGAATCTGGATCGTCTGGCTCAGGAAAGCTGGTTCTTCCGTCACTTCTACGTGCCGGTCACCGGCACCGCCAAGACGGTGTGGGCGAGCATCACCGGCATCCCTGACGTGTCGCGCCAGGAGACTGCCACGCGCAACCCGCTGATCGCCCGCCAGCGCACGCTGATCAACGCGCTCGACGGCTACGAGAAGTTCTACATGATTGGCGGCAACGCCGGCTGGGCCAATATCAATGCACTGATCCGCCAGAGCATCGACGGCGTGCAGCTCTACGAGGAACGCCACTGGCAGTCGCCACAGGTGGACGTGTGGGGCATTTCCGACCTGGATTTCTTCAAGGAAAGCACGCGCATCCTCGGCGCCCTGCCCAAGGACAAACCGTTCTTCGCCTACCTACAGACTTCCGGCAACCACCGTCCCTTTACCATCCCCAAGGACAACGACGGCTTCGAGCCGCTCGACCTGCCGCTGGAACAGGTGCAGCAGGCCGGTTCGCGCAGCGTCGAGCAGTACAACGCGGTGCGTCTGCTCGACTTCAATATCGGTCGCCTGATGGAGCTGGCCAAGGAGCAGGGCTTCTATGACGACAGCATTTTCGTCTTCTTCGGCGACCACAACACCCGCATCAGCCAGATTCCGCACATGGCGCCGGCCTTCGAGCAACTGGGGCTGGAGAGCAACAACGTGCCGCTGCTGATCCACGCGCCGAAATGGCTAACGCCGCGTGAGTTCGACGAAGCCGTGGGCCTGGCCGACCTGCTGCCCACCGTGGCCGGGCTGGTCGGCGTGCCCTTCGACAACGGCGGCCTCGGTCGCGACCTGCAACTGCCTGCACCGGAAGGCGAGCGCGTGGTGCCGCTGGTGCTGCAGGAAGGCAGCTTCCCGGTGATCGGTGCGGTGACCCGTGATTTCCTGGTGCAGATGCAACACGACGGCAGCTCGCCGACCCTGCACGACCTGCGCTCGCCGACACCACGCGACAACGTCGCCGCGCAGCATCCGCAAGAGTTCCAGCGCCTGCTGGCGCTGAGCCGTGGCCTGCATGAAGCCGCGCGCTTGCAGATGTATCGCAACGTGCAGGCGGATGAATGAGCAACGCGTGTGGGAGGCGCTTTAGCGGCGAGCCTTTATCGCGGCTAAAGCCGCTCCCACAGAGTGTGTAGGAGCGGCTTCAGCCGCGAATGCCATCGCTCATCTCAGGCGCGAAAGCGACTCGGCGGCACGCCGCTCCAGCGCTGGAAGGCATGACGGAAGCTGGCGGTTTCGCTGAAGCCGAGCACTTCGGCGATGCGGTACACCGGCCATTGCTCCTCATTGAGCAACGCCTTGGCGCGCTCGAAGCGCAGCTCGTCGAGCAGGCCCTGATAGCTGGTGCCCAGCTCCTGCAGATGACGGCGCAGAGTACGCGGCGAGCAGTGCATCTGCTGCGCCAGGTTCTCCAGCCCCGGCGGCTCGGCCAACTGTGCGGCGAGCAACTGGCGCACCCGTTCCAGCCAGGCCTGGCGGCTGCTGAATTCGGCATTCAGGCGCCGACAACGCTCGACCATGTCGCCATGGGTGACGCTGTCGGCCAGCGGCAAGCGGCGTTCCAGCAGTTCGGCGGGAAAGGCGAAGGCATTACGCGTCGCCGCGAAACGCAGCGGGCAGGGAAAACTCTGTGCATAGCGCGCAACGTAGTCTGGCCGGGCGTAGGTGAACTCGGCGCTCGCCAAGGGCAGCGGCTGGCGCAGCAGTTCGTCGCCGATCAGTTTCAGCGACGCCAGGCACATCTCCACGTTGAACACTTCCAGCGCCTGGGCATGCCGGTAGCCACTGGCGCTGATCCAGGCCAGCTCGCCTTCTACCTGCAGATCGAGACGGAAATAGGTACCGAGCAGGGCGGGGTACTGCAGCAGCAGGCGCCAGGCGTCACCAAAGGTGGCAGCCGATAGCGCCGCGTAACCAAGTAGCCCATAGGAGGAAACATGCAGACTGCGCCCCAGCTCGAGGCCCAGGTCGGCACGCAGGGCCAGGGCATTGGCGCATACCTGCAGCTCCTGCACCCGAGTGATGCGCGCATCGGCATTGTCCAGATCGGCCGCACCAATCCCGCTCCCGGCCAGCAACTGCGGGTGCAATTCGGGCTGGTCGGCGAAGCGTTGCAGGATCAGGGAAACCACGTGCAGGGTGGTCAGCGAGGCGTGCAGCATGATGCGTTCCATGGGTGCAGACAGGGAAAGGAACGCAAAAAATATGCCGCTGCCTTTAACAGGCAGCGTACAGAGCAGCTATCAGCAACGTCCGGCTGCCTTCAGCAAGGCATTGCAGGAGTTGCTGACTGGCTGGGCGGGCTGATCGCTGCCACCCATGGTGTTGCACAAGGCGTCCGATACTACCGGCCCCAGAACGGAGACGCTGCCTGTCACGTAGCAGGCATAGTTCTTACCGTCACGGGTTTTCACGTTGTAGTCAGTGCGAACACCGCCGTCGACGCGATTGCTGATGGTGAACTGATCCGGCGCCAGGCCCAAGGCCAGCGAAGTGCGCTGGCTCAGCGCATTGTCGCTGACCGCCACCGAAGCACAGCCACTGACCAAGCCGGCGAGAAGGATGGGGGCGAACAGTTTGGTGTATTTCATGGTGACCCGTTGGTTTGCTAGTTGCAGGATAGGTTCAGCGCGGCCGGGGCCAATCTCGCCCCGGCGTCAGGCTCAGCGATTACGCAGGATGGCGTTGATGAAGTCGCCCTGATTAGGTTCGTCCTTGTGCGTGGTGAACTGCAGCTGGCCGTCCTTCTCGTGCAGTTTCAGCGCCTCGCCGAAGCTGCAGTCGACGCCCTTGAGGGTCTTGGCTTCGGCCTTGTAGCGATCGTCACGGCCGCACAGATAGGCCATCTGATTGACTACCTCGCCGCAGAAGCTCGGTACGCTGAGGCCGATCAGCTGATCGTCGCTGATCGCGCTCCAGTCCACCTTGGTCGTCAGCGGCGTGCCGCAGGCCTTGGAGGCTTCGCCATCCATCTCCTGCAGACGGGCGGTGTAGTCGGCCAGGCGCTGCTTGCGATCGAAGGCCGCCAGGCGCGCCTGAACGCCGTCCTTCTCCTGCTTTTCATAAAGCGCCAGAAGATCCTTCGGCTTGAGCGCCTTGGTCTTGTCCTCGTTGTAACTGAGCTCGAAGCCCTGGGTATTGGGCAGGTTGAGCTGGTAGCTCTCGCCGCTCCAGGCACGACGCTTGTTCAGCAGGTTGTAGTCACGGCCGTCGAGACGGATGCCGTAGTCGCGCTGCTCGTTGCCCAGCTCGCGAACGTCGGTAAGGAACACCACCTCGTCGAGCGGATGGTTGATGCCGCGAACCTGCACCAGAGCCTGCTTGCCATCAGCAGTCGGAGCTACGGCCAAGCTGACGCCCTGACCGGCATCGAACACTTGCGGGTGCTTGGCCAGTTCGATGGCCGAGACCTGGAGCGACAGCAGCGAAAGGGCGAAAAAGGGAAGGCAATGTTTCATTGGGCACGTCCTTGTACGGATGAAGAGGCGCACAGTATAGCCAGCCGTCCGGCAGCAATCTGTGCGCTCTTCCGCGTCCGTTCTGTAGGAAAATTGCCTATCCGTGGCCATTTCCCCCGTCTTAGAACTGCAGTACCACCCGCCCCTCGATCTGCCCGCCGCGCATCTGGTCGAAGATGCCGTTGATGTTGTCCAGGCTGTCGCTGTGTACCGTGGCCTTGACCAACCCTTCGCCGGCAAAGTCCAGCGCCTCCTGCAGATCGGCGCGGGTGCCGACGATGGAGCCGGTGATGCTGATGGCCTTGAGCACCACGTCGAAGATCGGCGTGGGGAAGTCACCCGGCGGCAAGCCCACCAGCGCCACCGTACCGTGCCGACGCGCCATGCCGATGGCCTGACCGAAGGCGGCGTTGGACACCGCGGTGACCAGCACGCCGTGGGCGCCACCGATATCGCGCTGCACCACCTCGGCCGGATTTTCCTTGCGCGCGTTGATGGTCAGGCTCGCGCCGAGCTTGCGCGCCAGCTCCAGCTTGGCGTCGTCGACATCCACCGCGACCACGTGCAGGCCCATGGCGCGGGCGTACTGCACGGCCACGTGGCCGAGACCGCCGATACCGGAGATCGCTACCCATTGTCCGGGGCGTGCCTTGGTTTCCTTGAGGCCCTTGTACACCGTCACACCTGCGCAAAGGATCGGTGCGATTTCCAGGAAATCGACGCTTTTCGGCAGAATGCCGACGTAGTTCGGATCCGCCAGCACGTATTCGGCGTAACCGCCGTTGATCGAGTAGCCGGTGTTCTGCTGACTCTCGCAGAGCGTCTCCCAGCCGGTCAGGCAGTGCTCGCAGCAGCCACAGGCGGTGTAGAGCCAGGGCACGCCGACACGGTCGCCTTCCTTCACCCGAGTCACACCGCTGCCGACCGCCGCCACATAGCCGACGCCCTCGTGGCCGGGAATGAACGGCAGGCTCGGCTTCACCGGCCAGTCGCCTTCGGCTGCGTGCAGGTCGGTGTGACATACACCCGAGGCTTCGATCTTCACCAGAATCTGCCCCGGGCCAGGTAATGGGGTTTTCACCTCCTCGATACGCAGCGGCTGGCCGAAGGCGTGGACGACTGCGGCTTTCATGGTCTGATTCATAGGCTGTTCCTCTTCCATGCGAGTGTCTGGCCAGTGTGCGCGCGCAGCCCACGCCGGCATTGCTCCAGAGCAAGGTTTAGGCGTTTTTGCCGCATGGTCACGGCCGGCGTGACAAACGGTCGTCGCCACTGCCCGCCAGCGGCGGCTTTGCGTTATACTGCGCGGCCTTCGGCCGGCAGCACCCGGCCAACGAATCATGACAAGCCACGCTGGCCCGCCCGCGTGGCTTGTTGGTTTTTGACGCGCCGCGAGGCGCCCGAGAGAAGAGGCACGACGATGAGCGCACTGGTTGGCGTGATCATGGGCTCCAAGTCCGATTGGTCCACCCTTAGCCACACCGCCGAAATGCTGGATCGGCTGGGCATTCCCCACGAGGTCAAGGTGGTATCCGCCCACCGCACCCCGGATTTGCTGTTCCAGTACGCCGAAGAGGCCGAAGCCCGTGGTATCCAGGTGATCATCGCCGGTGCTGGTGGTGCTGCCCACCTGCCGGGCATGTGCGCGGCCAAGACTCACCTGCCGGTGCTCGGCGTGCCGGTGCAGTCGTCCATGCTCTCGGGCGTCGACTCGCTGCTGTCGATCGTGCAGATGCCGGCCGGCGTTCCGGTCGCCACCCTGGCCATCGGCAAGGCCGGCGCGGTCAATGCCGCCCTGCTCGCCGCCAGCATCCTCGGACACCAGCACCCGCAGTTTCACGCGGCGCTGAAGCAGTTCCGCGAAGAGCAGACCAACACCGTGCTGGAAAATCCGGACCCGAGGGCGCAGTAATGAAGATCGGCGTGATCGGTGGCGGCCAGCTGGGCCGCATGATGGCCCTGGCAGGTACGCCGCTGGGCATGAACTTCGCCTTCCTCGACCCGGCGCCGGACGCCTGCGCCCAGGCGCTCGGCGAGCATATCCGCGCCGATTACGGCGATCAGGATCACCTGCGCCAGCTGGCCGACGAGGTCGACCTGGTCACCTTCGAGTTCGAGAGCGTGCCGGCCGAGACCGTGGCCTTCCTCTCGCAGTTCGTGCCGGTCTACCCGAGCGCGGAAGCGCTGCGCATCGCCCGTGACCGCTGGTTCGAAAAATCCATGTTCCGCGAGCTGGGCATCCCCACGCCCGAGTTCGCCGACATCCAGTCGCAGGCCGACCTCGACGCCGCAGTAGCCAGCATTGGCCTGCCGGCGGTGATGAAGACCCGCACCCTGGGCTACGACGGCAAGGGCCAGAAGGTCCTGCGCAAGCCGGAAGACGTTACCGGCGCCTTCGCCGAGCTGGGCAGCGTGCCGTGCATCCTCGAAGGCTTCGTGCCCTTCACTGGCGAGGTGTCGCTGATCGCCGTGCGCGCCCGTGACGGCGAAACCCGTTTCTACCCGCTGGTGCACAACACCCATGACAGCGGCATCCTCGCCCTGTCCATCGCCAGCACCGATCACCCGCTGCAGGCGCTGGCCGAGGACTACGTCGGTCGCGTGCTGGACCGACTCGACTACGTGGGCGTGCTGGCCTTCGAGTTCTTCGAGGTGGACGGCGGCCTCAAGGCCAACGAGATCGCCCCGCGCGTGCACAACTCCGGGCACTGGACCATCGAAGGCGCCGAGTGCAGCCAGTTCGAGAACCATCTGCGCGCCGTCGCCGGCCTGCCGCTGGGCTCCACTGCCAAGCTGGGCGAGAGCGCCATGCTCAACTTCATCGGTGAAGTACCGCCGGTGGACAAGGTGATCAGCATCGCCGACTGCCATCTGCACCACTACGGCAAGGCCTTCAAGGCCGGGCGCAAGGTCGGTCATGCCACGCTGCGCAGTGCTGATCGCGCCAGCCTGGATACCGGCATCGCGGCGGTTCAGGCGCTGATCGGTAGAAGCTGAAAGGGCGAATCGCAGCTAAGCTCTTGAACGACGGCGGTCGTTCAAGAGCCCCTCCATGAAACGTCTCCTTTCCTTACTGCCTCTGCTCTTCGCGTTGACCTGCGCCGCTGCGGACGATGTGCTGCGGGTCGACTTTCGCGAGCGTCCACCGGAGATGCGCGCGGTCGACGGCATGCCCAGCGGTCCGCTGATCAGCGTGCTGGAAACCGCCGCCCATCGCCTCGGCATCGATCTGCACTGGCGCGAAGCCCCCTTCCTGCGCAGCCTCGACGATCTGCGCTCGGGGCGGGTCGATCTGGTGCCACGCGCACTGCTTACCGAACAGCGCCGCGAGTACATCCACTTTCTGCCCAGCATCGGCAATCAGCAGCTGAACATCCGCTTCGTCACGCGGCCGGGCGAAGAAGGCAGATTGAGCCGCTATGAGGACCTGTACCAACTGACCCTGGGCGTGAAGCGCGGAACAGCCTATTTCGAACCCTTCGACAGCGACGAAAAGCTGGGCCGCATCTACGCCAGCGATGATGCACAGCTGGCCGCGATGTTCAGGGCCGGGCGCATCGACACCATCGCGGTGCTCGATCGCATTCCCATGGAGGCGCAGTTCGAGGCGATGGGTTATCGCGACTACAGCTACGCGCACTACGCCCACCAGCAAGTGCTGGGCAACCATTTCGGTGCCTCGCTCAAACGCTACCAGAGCGACCGGCGCGAACTATACGAGCGTCTGGGCGCCGAGCTCGCGCGCATGCGCGAGGAGGGCGAAATAGCGCTGATCTATCACCGTTACGGCGTGCTGCCACCCGACGAGACGAACTGACCGCACCCTCGACCTGTCCCATGCTGGGCCTGCTGCACGTGCAGCACTCACCAAGGAGATACGCCAATGGGCATTATCGGCACCATTTTCATCGGCCTGATCGTCGGTCTGGTCGCACGCTTCCTCAAACCCGGCGATGACAGCATGGGCTGGATCATGACCATCCTGCTCGGCATCGGCGGCTCCATCGCCGCCACCTACGGCGGCCAGGCACTGGGCATCTACGAAGCCGGCGAAGCGGCTGGTTTCATCGGCGCAGTGATCGGCGCCATCGTTCTGCTGGTAATCTACGGCGCGATCAAGAAGGGCTGACAGGCCCCGGGCAGGAGCCGACCTGTCGGCTCCTCATTCACGCTGTCACGAGATACCACAGACCATGCGCCACCTGCTTCTCGCCCTGCTGCTGTGCACCGGCCTGGCTCACGCCGAACTGCCGGAAACCGATTGGCTGGACCTGATGCCGCCCGAGGACCGCCAGGCCCTCGAGGACATGCCCGAAATTAGCCATGACAGCCCCGAAGGCGACAGCACCTTCTACAGCGAAGGCGGCCTGCGCCAGCAGGACCAGGACCTGCCGGCCGTGATGTACTCCACCAAGACCGTGGCCGAACTCGACGGCAAGGCGATTCGCCTGGGCGGCTATCCCGTGCCGCTGGAAAACGACGAGAAAGGCAACAGCACCCTGTTCTTCCTGGTGCCTTACCCCGGCGCCTGCATCCACGTGCCGCCACCACCGCCCAACCAGCTGGTGCTGGTGCGCTATCCGAAGGGCATCGCGCTCGAAGACATCTACGCCCCGCTGTGGGTCAGTGGCACGCTCAAGGTGGAGAAGATCAGCAATGACCTGGCCGACGCCGCCTACGCCATGGACGCGGGCGAAGTGCGCCTGGTGACCGACGAAGACCTCTAACACCCCCGCTGTCCCTGCTAGGAGTTCCAGCATGAAAGCTGCTGCCCTGCTGTTGCTGTGCCTACTATCCACCGCTGCACTGGCCCTCGAGCCAGGCGAGCGCCTGGCGCCCTGGACGCTGCTGGATCAGTTCGACGCGCCTTACACCCTGAACGATGAGACGCAGATCCTGCTGGTGGCCCGCGACATGGACGGCGCCAAGCTGGTCGACGCTGCGCTGGAAGGCAAGCCCAAGGGCTATCTGGAACAGCGCCAGGCGGTCTTTCTCGCCGACATCAGCCGTATGCCCGGCGTCATCGCCACGCTCTTCGCCCTGCCGAAGATGCGCGACTACAACTACCGCATCCTCCTCGACCGCGACGCCCGCATCGCCCCGCGCTACCCGGTGGCGGAGGGCGAAGTGCTGTGGTTGCAGCTAAAGGATGGGCAGCTGGTCGGGCAACAGGCCTTCACCAGCGCCGAGCCGCTTGGACAGGCGCTGGAACAGCAGGGGCCACGCTAACCGGCCAGCGACTCGCTGGACAGTCGCAGCTCCAGGCGATGACGCTCACCGGCGTTCAGTTGCACGACGTCCTCCAGCACGTTGGCCGTTTCGATGCAGAGCATGTTCTGCCAGGCGTCATCGGGAAACTGCGACAGGCGTCTGGCCTTGTCGACCCAGGGATTCCACAGCACGGCCGAGCGTGAACCACGGGCATCCAGATGGATGCGTCGGCCCCAGCCGGGATCGACGATGCTAAGCCGCGCAGCGGTATCGAGGTAGATGCGGTCGGTTTCCGCGTCGAACACCAGCGCATCCTGCTGGCGCAGCTCCTGCCAGCCTTGCAGGGTGTCGATATAACGACAGGCCTGCAGCCCCTCGACGCCGACCTGGCGCACGTCACTGACGGCGAAGTAGCTGTGTAGCGCCTGACTCAGGGTCAGCGGCTCCGTACCGCGATTGTGGGTCTCCAGGCTCATGCCGAGGTCCTGCGCCACACGCACGACAAAGGTCAGGCCGACATCCCGAGGCCAACCCTCCAGCGGCTGGTTGCGGGTGTCGTAGGCGAAGCGCAGGGTGACGGCGTGGTCGTCCTCGTCGATGCCCAGCAACTCCCAGTCCAGCGCGCGCACCAGGCCATGGGCCGGCGCTTGCTCCTCATGATAGTGGGCCTGCACGGCCTGCGGATTGCGGCGCAGGTCACCGAACCAGGGCCAGCAGACCGGCACACCACCACGCACGCTTTGACCACGCTGGTAGGCCGCGTCCGGGCTTAACCAGATCAGCGGCGGCTGCTCACCCTGCTGGTAACTGAGAATCTGCGCGCCCTGCTGAGCCACCAGCAATTCGCTGCCAGCGGCACGGATGCGCCAGCAGGCCAGTTGATCCAGTTCCACGCGTTCGACTTGGGCGGTGCTCATGACGACCTCTCGCTGAGATAGATGATGGATAGTGTGACAACACAAAAAGCAAAACGCCCATCACGAAGACGGGCGTTTTGCTCAATCAAGCCAGCGACGCTTACTTGCCGTAGACCTGTTCCGGCAGCCAGGTGATCAGCCCTGGGAACATATAGGCGATTACCAGCAGCATGATCTGGATGAGGATGAACGGCAGCACACCCTTGTAGATGGTGCTGGTGGCTACCGATTTCGGCGTGACCCCGCGCAGGTAGAACAGCGCGAAGCCGAACGGCGGCGTGAGGAAGGATGTCTGCAGGTTCAGCGCGATCATCACGCCCAGCCAGATCGGGTCGAGCCCCATGGCCAGCAGCACCGGCCCGACGATCGGCACCACCACGAAGGTGATCTCGATGAAGTCGAGAATGAAGCCGAGCAGGAAGATCACCACCATCACCAGGAAGAACGCGCCGAGCACGCCACCTGGCAGCTGGGCGAATACATCCTCGATCAGCGCCTCACCACCGAAGCCGCGGAACACCAGGGAGAACAGCGAGGCACCGATCAGGATCATGAAGACCATGGCACTGATTTCGGTGGTGCCGTAGGCCACTTCTTTGAGCTGGCCGAAGTTCAGCTTGCCCTTGCTGAAGGCCAGCAGCATCGCGCCTACGGCGCCCAGCGCAGCGGCTTCGGTAGGGGTGGCGTAGCCAGCCAGGATCGAGCCCAGTACCGCGCCAATCAGGATCAGCGGCGGAATCAACGCCTTGCCCAGCTTGCCCCACTCGATAGAGCCGAGCTCTTCTTGCGGCAGCGCCGGCAGTTTCTTCGGCTGCAGGATGGCGACAGCGATGATGTAGACGATGTACAGACCGACCAGCAACAGACCAGGCAGCAGAGCGCCGACGAACAGGTCGCCAACCGAGACGGTCTTCGGCGAGAAGATGCCCATCTTCAGCTGCGCCTGCTGATAGGCGCTGGACATCACGTCACCCAGCAGTACCAGGACGATGGACGGCGGAATGATCTGCCCCAGAGTACCGGTAGCAGCCAGAGTGCCGGTGGAAATGGCCGGATCATAACCGCGGCGCAGCATTGTCGGCAGTGCCAGCAGGCCCATCGTCACCACGGTGGCGCCGACGATACCGGTGGAAGCGGCCAGCAGGGCACCGACCACGCACACGGAGATGGCCAGGCCGCCACGCAGGGTGCCGAACAGACGCGACATGGACTCGAGCAGATCCTCGGCCACCCGTGAACGCTCCAGCATCACCCCCATGAACACGAACAGCGGCACGGCGAGCATCGTCTGGTTGTTCATGATGCCGAACAGACGGTTCGGCAGGGCGCTGAGGTAACCAGGATCAAAGGTGCCCGTGACGACACCGATGGCGGCGAACAGCAGGGAAACGCCAGCCAGGGTGAACGCTACCGGGAAGCCGGCCATCAAGGCCACGCAAATACTGACGAACAGCAGAATCGCCATCAACTCAGCCATGTTTCACCTCCGGAGCTGGCAGGCGACCGCTGAAGACGTAGATTGCCTTGATCAGATTGGAAATACCTTGCAGTACCAGGCTGACGACCAGTACCAGAATGATGCTTTTCTGCAGGTAGACGAACTTGAGGCCGCCAGATTCGCTGGACGCTTCGAAAGTCGACCAGGCGTTGCTGACGTAATCCCAACTGGCCCAACCGAGGAACAGCGCGACCGGCAGCAGGAACAGCAGATTACCGAAGATCTCGACCAAAGCCTGACGGCGGCCGCTGAACTTCTGGTAGAAGATGTCCACACGCACGTGTCCGTTGCGTTGCAGCACCCAGGCCGCTGCACCCATGAACACCAGTGCATGCGCGTAGAGCACCGCCTCTTGCAGGGCCGTGGCGCCGATGCCGAAGCCGTAGCGCAGCACCACGACGACAGCGGTGCCGATTACCAGAAAAACCGTCAGCCAGGCGCAGGCCTTGCCGAACCAGCTGTTAAGGGCATCGATCAGGTATGCAAGAGCGAGGGAAAATGAAGGCTTGTCGGACATAGTGAGTCCTTTATCGTTATGAGTAGGAGACAGGACAGCGAACCTGTTGGCTGCATATCACGCCGCCCGCGTCCTTATGGGCTGCAGGCCGGCGATTCTAGGCAGGCTACCGGTATTGCAGCAATGCCCGTAAAACTTTAGTCGTAGTAGCTAGGCTTGTGAGTCACGACCCCCTATGTTATTCACGTCCGGTCTACCTCCGGCGATCCCGTGGTAAGACCAATACAACAATAAAGGAGCATTGCATGAAACGTCGCGACATACTCGCCGCAGCGGGCGTAGGCCTTGCAGCCACCGCACTGGCCGGCTGTAAAGAAGATTCCAAGAGCGCCGCAGCACCCCAAGAGGGTTCGAGTGCTCAGACCTTCAACTGGAAGATGGTCACCTCCTGGCCAAAGAACTTCCCGGGCGTCGGCGTCGGAGCCGAGCGCTTCGCCAAGCTGGTCGATGAAATGAGCAACGGCCGCCTGAAGGTCAAGGTGTACGCTGCCGGTGAGCTGGTGCCAGCCCTGGAAGTGTTCGATGCAGTCTCTCGCGGCACCGCCGAAATGGGTCACGGCGCGCCGTACTACTGGAAAGGCAAGGTGCCGGCTGCGCAATTCTTCTGCGCCTCGCCGTTCGGCCCGAATGCCCAGGAAATGAATGCCTGGCTGCACCGTGGCGGCGGTCAGCAGCTGTGGGAAGAGGTCTACAAACCGTTCGGCGTACTGCCGATGGCCTGCGGCAACACCGGCGTGCAGACCGCCGGCTGGTTCAACAAGGAAATGAACTCGGTCGACGACTTCAAGGGCCTGAAGATGCGTACCCCGGGTCTGGGTGGCGAAGTGCTGACCAAGATGGGCGGTACCGTGGTCAACATGCCGGCCGGTGAGATCTTCACCGCCATGCAGACCGGCGCTATCGACGCCACCGAGTGGATCGGCCCATACAACGACCTGGCCCTCGGCCTGCACAAAGCAGCCAAGTACTACTACACCCCGGGCTGGCAGGAGCCGAGCGTTCTGTTCGAGCTGGACGTCAACATCAAGGCCTGGGAAACCCTGCCGCCAGATCTGCAAGCCATCGTTCGCGCGGCTGCTCGTGACGTCAACGGCGACATGCTCGACGATTACAACGCCAAGAACATGGAGGCCATGGAGCAGCTCAAGGCCGACGGCGTGGAAGTTCGCCGCCTGCCGGACGAAGTCCTGGCACGCCTGAAGGAAGTGGCTGCCGAGGTGGTCGATGCCAGCGCTGCGGCCGATCCGGCGGCAACCAAAGTCTGGGAACATCAGAAGGCCTATCTCAAGCGCCTGTACGAATACGCGGAAAGCAACGAGAAGGATATCTACAACATCCGCGGCTGACCGCTCAGGGCAAAACAAAACGCCGGCTTCTAGCCGGCGTTTTCGTTACTGCAATTCAGAAGG
>JAEYXX010000038.1 GCA_023431055.1 Pseudomonadota bacterium | reverse complement strand
TATGGCGGGAAGATAGGGATTTGAACCCTAGGTGCCATTGCTGACACAACGGATTTCGAATCCGTCCCGTTCGACCACTCCGGCATCTTCCCAAGCGGCGCGAATCATAACAGCTGAATGCGCTTTGGCGAAGCTTATTTTGAAAATTTTTCGTGTTCTATCAGGCGCTTGTGAAAAAGCCGGGGGCTGCCCGGCCTTCTCTCGCAAGGCTCAAGCGGTCAGGCGAGTCAGCGCTTCGCGGTACTTGTCAGCGGTTTTCTGCGCGACGTCTGCCGGTACGGCCGGGGCCGGGGCTTGCTTGTTCCAGCCGGTGGATTCCAGCCAGTCGCGCACGAACTGCTTATCGAAGCTCGGCGGGTTGCTGCCTTCGGCGTAGCTGTCGGCCGGCCAGAAGCGGCTGGAGTCGGGGGTCAGCACTTCGTCCATCAGGGTCAGGGTGCCGTCTTCGTCCAGGCCGAATTCGAACTTGGTGTCGGCGATGATGATGCCGCGGGTAGCGGCGTACTCGACAGCCGCGGTGTACAGCTTGATCGCCGTGTCACGCACCTGGGCAGCCAGTTCGGCGCCGATGATGGCTTCGCACTGCGCGAAGCTGATGTTCTCGTCATGATCGCCCACGGCGGCCTTGGTCGAGGGGGTGAAGATCGGTTGCGGCAGCTTGGCCGCTTCCTTCAGGCCTGCAGGCAGCTCGATGCCACAGACGGTGCCGCTCTTCTGGTATTCCTTCCAACCGGAACCAACGATGTAGCCACGTACGATGGCCTCGACGGCGACCGGTTTGAGGCGCTTGGCGACGACGGCGCGGCCTTCGACCAGCGGCAGCTCGGCGGCCGACACGACGTCCTCGACCCTGTCGCCAGTGAAGTGGTTAGGCACCACGTCAACCAGCTTGTCGAACCAGAAGTTGGAAATCGCGGTGAGGATCTTGCCCTTCTCCGGGATCGGTTGTTCGAGGATGACGTCGAATGCCGACAGACGATCGGTGGCCACCATCAGCATGCGCTTGTCGTCGATTTCGTAGAGGTCGCGGACCTTGCCCGAGTAGATTTTCTTCAGGCTCAGGGTGGTGGGTGTGCTCATGTCGGCGTTTCCGTTTCTGGCAAACAAAACAGGCGAAACCTTTGCGGGTTTCGCCCATCGATTAGCGGCTGGAGCGCAGTGCGCTGATCAGCCGAGATTATCCTGGATCAGGCTCAGCACGCGGCGCGAAACATCGGCCGGGGCTACGGTGTTGAGGTCCTTCTCCACGGTGACCTGCACGCCATCGCCAACCGGGGTCAGGCGCACCTGATAGCGCTCGGCGCGGGCTTCGATCTCTTCCTTGCTCGGCGCGCTGCCGAACATGCGACCGAAGAAGCCGGGCTTCTTCTCGTTGACCTGAGCACCTTCGGCCAGGTTGATGTAGTACAGGCCGAGGCTGCGGTTGAGGTCGTCGACGCGTACGTCACCAAGTTCCAGCGAGCGACCGACACCGGACCAGGCACGGTCGAAATCGGCGCCCAGATTGAGCACCGGGTTACCGTTGCCGTCTTCGCTCAGACTGACGCGGCTGGGGGCGTCGAAGTCGCGCGCGGCCAGCAGCGATACGGAACCGCCCTGCTCCACGCCACGCGCCATGCTCACCAGCATTTCGTCGAGCAGCGCTGCTTCCAGACTGGCGTTGCCGCTACGCGATGCGAAATCGACATCGGCGGTGCTGCCAGCAGGACGCTCGGCACTGGTGACGAAAATTTCGCTGGTGTTGCGCTGCACGCCCGGTTCGATGCGCACGCGCACGCGGGTTTCGGCATCCGGCGCCACGCCGGAAACACGGCTGCTCAAACGGCGCGCCATACCAGCAGAGAGCTCGTCGAAGCGCTGCCAGGAGGTAGTGAACTCACCGACCTGTGGACGCTCGTTGGCAATACGGAAACCATTGTCTTCGAAGAACTGACGTGCCAGCGGCCAGACTTCGGCCGGTACACGCTGAGCCACCACCCAACGCGAATCGCCGCTGCGCTGCAGGCTGAACTCGCGCTCATCGGCCCGTACCTGCAGGCCCTGTGGGCGCGGCACTTCGAATTCAGCAGGGGTCGCGGTGGTGCTGGCAATCTGAGCCGGCACCGGCAGCAGCGGATCGAGGCGCTTGGCCTGGACATCGGCCGGCAATTGCATCGGTGCAGTCTGGCGCGCTTCCAGGTAGTCGCTGCCGCGATCACGGAAGTAGCCATTTTCACCCCAGAGCCAGCCGCAACCGCTGGTGCTGGAGACGATCAGAGCAAGGGCGGAGAATCCGGCCAGTCGCTTCATGCGTAAAGTCCTTGAGTTAAGCCAATACACCGCACTGGCGCATGGCCTGGCGCAGCGGTTCGTGACAGCGCGGGCTGAGCCAGGTCAGCGGCAGGCGAATACCGTCGCCCATCAAGCCCATTTCGTGCAGTGCCCATTTCACCGGAATCGGGTTGGATTCGAGGAACAGGGCCTTGTGCAGCGGCATCAGACGGTCATTGATGGCACGGGCAATGGCAGCCTCGCCACGCATGGCAGCAGCGCACAGGTCGCTCATGGCGCGCGGCGCAACGTTGGCGGTAACCGAGATATTGCCTTTGCCGCCCAGCAGCATGAGTTCAACGGCAGTGGCGTCGTCACCGGAGTAGACGAGGAAATCCTTGCTGACGCGATCCAGCACTTCCTGCGCGCGCTGCAGGTCGCCGGTGGCTTCCTTGATACCGATGATGTTGTCGATCTTCGACAGGCGCTCGACGGTCTCAGGCAGCATGTCGCACACGGTACGGCCCGGCACGTTGTAGAGGATCTGCGGGATGGAAACGGCTTCGGCGATGTGGCGGAAGTGCAGGTACAGGCCTTCCTGAGTGGGCTTGTTGTAGTACGGGGTCACCAGCAGGGCGGCGTCGGCGCCAACTTCCTGGGCGGCACGGGTCAGCTCGACCGACTCGCGAGTGGAGTTGCCACCGGTACCGGCGATCACCGGAATGCGGCCGGCGACCTGCTTGACCACGCGCTTGATCACTTCGATGTGCTCACCCACGTCCAGCGTGGCGGACTCACCGGTGGTGCCGACCGCGACGATGGCATTGGTGCCCTCTTGCAGGTGGAAATCCACCAATTTGCTCAGGGCCTCCCAATCCAGACCACCCTGCGCATCCATGGGCGTGACCAGTGCCACCATACTGCCCGCAATCATGCAACCGCTCCTGCCGGAAAAATTGAGCCGTAATGGTACTGGTGCCACCAGTCCGGCACAAGCAACGGCCCGTTATACATGCTGGCCGTCGTCCGATGCACCAGGGTCCGCCATTCCCCTCGGCGGTGCTTTTCGCTAACCTGCTGCCTTTGGTCTGCGGCTGCTCATGCGCGGACCGTTCATCGCTTTAGGAAGGCTGCATGTCCACCCCCCCCGTTCGCGAACAATTCCTCGTTATCAGCGCTCTCGGCCGCGACGCCATGGCCCTGACCAACCTGCTCAGCCGCACCAGCCATGAGAACCGTTGCGCGGTGATCAGCACCCGCTTGAGCCGCCATGGAGAGTTCAGCGCTTTGGTGCTGCAGGTGTCCGGCAGTTGGGATGCACTGGCACGCCTGGAGTCGAGCCTGCCGCTGCTGGCCAAGAAGCATGACTTCACCGTGGATCTGGTGCGCAGCGCCGCTGCTGAAGTGCGCCCGCAGGCCCTGCCTTATGTGGCCTACGTCAGCGCCGTGTACCGCCCGGACATTCTCAACGAGCTGTGCCAGTTCTTCATCGACCACCGCGTAGAGCTGGAAAGCCTGACCTGTGATACCTATCAGGCGCCGCAGACCGGTGGCACCATGCTCAACGCCACCCTGACCGTGACGCTGCCGGCCGGCACGCAGATCAGCTGGCTGCGCGACCAGTTCCTCGACTTCGCCGATGCGCTGAATCTGGATGCGCTGATCGAACCCTGGCGCCCGCAGAATCCATGACGATCTGCTGCGCGTCGGCCGTGCTGCATTAGAAGCAGGTTCGCCCCTGCGTGGCTCCAGCTCACGAGAGTGCCGACAACCTTTCAATCAAGGAGTCTTCATGTCCGTTGAACTCGACAAACCCGTTGCCGACTTCCAGGCCCAGGCCACCAGTGGCCAGCAGGTAAAGCTGTCCGACCTCAAGGGCAAGCAGGTGGTGCTGTATTTCTACCCGAAGGACGCCACTCCGGGCTGCACCACTGAAGGCATGGACTTCAGCGCTCGCTTCGAGCAGTTCAAGGCAGCCAACACACTGATCTTCGGCGTATCGATGGACAGCCTGAAGAAGCACGAGAGCTTCAAGTGCAAGCAGGCCTTTCCCTTCGAGCTGATCAGCGACGAAGAGCACCAGCTGTGCGATCTGTTCGGCGTGTATCAGCTGAAGAAGAACTACGGCAAGGAATACATGGGCATCGTGCGCAGCACCTTCCTCATCGACAAGGACGGTGTGCTGCGCGAAGAATGGCGCAACATCAAGGTCGCCGGCCATGTCGACAAGGTACTGGCTGCGGCCGAGGCCCTGAACCAGGCCTGACCCTCGCTGCAATCGAAGAAGGCCGCACTTGCGGCCTTCTTTCTATCTGCGCGCCTCTCTTTAGTCGATAGACACCAACTCGGTACGCGGCCAGGCATTGATGACGGCCTTGAACAGGGTCGCCAGCGGAATGGCGAAGAACACGCCCCAGAAGCCCCACAGCCCACCGAACAGCAGCACCGCGCAGATGATCGCCACCGGATGCAGGTTGACCGCCTCGGAGAACAGCAACGGCACCAGCACGTTGCCGTCGAGCGCCTGGATGATGCCGTAGATCACCATCAGGTAGAGGAACTGATCGCTCCAGCCCCACTGGAACAGGCCGATCAGCGCCACCGGCACCGTCACCACCACCGCACCGATGTATGGCACCACCACCGACAGGCCGACCAGCAGGGCCAGCAGCGCGGCGTAATTCAGGCCCAGGTAGGCGAAGGCGATGTAGGTGACCACGCCGCAAATGATGATCTCGATGAACTTGCCGCGAATGTAGTTGGCGATCTGCTGGTTCATTTCCTGCGCGACCTGGGTGATCAGCGCACGCTCGCGCGGCAGGTAGCTGCGGAACCACTGGCCGATCTGCTCGCGGTCCTTGAGGAAGAAGAACACCAGAATCGGCACCAGCACCAGGTAGATCATCACGCTGACCAGCACCGGCAGGCTGGACAGGGAGAATGACAGCGCCCACTGGCCGAACTTGCCGGCTTCGCCGCGCATGCTGTCGATCAGTTGCACCACCTGTGCATCGGTAATCAGGTTCGGGTAACGCTCCGGCAGCAGCAGGAACACCGACTGCCATTCAGCCGCCATGCGCGGCAGTTCGTTGAACAGGGTGCTCAGCTGCTGCCAAAGCAGCGGCATCAGCACCAGCAGAAATACCGTCAGGCCGCCCATGAACAGGGTGAACACCAGCCAGACCGCCAGCACCTGCGGCACCTTGAGACGCTCCAGACCGTTGACCAGGCCCTGCATGAGAAAGGCCAGCACCAGGCCGGTAAGCACTGGCGCAAGCATCCCGCCCAGCGTCAGCACCACGGCAAAGCCCAGCACCAGAAGCACCGCCAGCACCACGGCCTGCTCATCGGAGAAATAGCGGTACAGCCAGTCGCGAAGAACCTTGACCATCAACAATCCTTAATCTGCAAAAAAGGCGCGCTCGTTATCTTTTTAGCCTGAGTGACGGGGCTGGTTCAGGCTTTACGCAACCAGTAACGATAAATACCTGCATCGACCTCTTCATGCAGCAGCTCATGCCCGGCGAGACTGGCGAAGGCGCGGAAATCGCGCTGCGAGCCGGCATCGGTGGCGCTGACCTTGAGCACGGCACCACTGGCCAGGCGATTGAGTTCGAGCTTGGCTTTGAGCAACGGCAGCGGGCAGTTCAGCCCGCAGGCATCGAGTTCGGCATCGAACGCCGGTACGTCTGTCATCATCTACTCCTGATAAGTCGGCTAGGATACCCAAGCCGCCGCAACCCTGGCCAGCGCGGTATCTGGCCGGCTACAGTAACGCCTTTGCCTCCCGAGAGCCCTGAGTGCATGACTTTTCTGCGCCCCACCCTGCTGACGCTGGCCTGCCTGTTCGCCGCCCATACGGGTGCCAGTGACCTGCCGTCGCTTGGCGACGCCAGCTCCTCGATCGTCTCGCCGCAGCAAGAACACCAGCTAGGCCGCGCCTGGCTAGGCCTGCTGCGTGGTCAGGTTTCGCAACTGGACGACCCACAACTCAAGGACTTCGTCGAGTCCAGCGTCTATCGCCTGGCAGAAACCAGCCAGTTGCAGGATCGCCGCCTGGAGTTCGTCCTGCTCAACAGCCCGCAACTGAACGCCTTCGCCGCTCCCGGCGGGATCGTCGGGGTCAATGGCGGCCTGTTCCTCTATGCGCAGACCGAAGCCGAGTACGCCTCGGTGATGGCGCACGAACTGGCGCACTTGTCCCAGCGTCACTTCGCCCGTGGCGTCGAGGCCCAGCAGCGCATGCAGTTGCCGCTGATGGCCGCCATGCTCGCCGGCATCGTCGCCGCCGCTGCAGGTGCGGGCGATGCTGGTATTGCCGCGATCATGTCGACCCAGGCAGCCGCCATTCAGGAACAGCGGCGCTTCTCCCGGCAGAACGAGCAGGAGGCCGACCGTATCGGCCTGGTCAATCTGGAAAAGGCCGGCTATGACCCGCGCGCCATGCCGATGATGTTCGAACGGCTGATGCGTCAGTACCGCTACGACGCCAAGCCGCCGGAATTCCTGCTCACTCACCCGGTATCCGAGTCACGTATCGCCGATACCCGCAACCGTGCCGAGCAGTTCCCCGCTCGGGGCCGTGAGGACAGCCTGCGTTACCAGTTGATGCGCGCCCGTGTACAGCTGACCTACGAAGAAACCCCCGGCGTCGCCGCCAAGCGCTTTCGCGCCATGCTCGACGAGAATCCACGCCTCGACGCCGCGCGCTACGGCCTGGTGCTGGCGCAGATGAAAACCGGCCAGCTCGCCGAGGCCGGTGAAACCCTGGCGCCACTGCTGAGCAAGAGCCCGGACGATATCACCTACAACCTGGCGCAGATCGAACTGGATATGGCGGCCAATCGCCTGGATGCTGCCGAGCGTCATCTGGAGCGCATGTTCACCCTCTATCCGAGCAACTACCCATTGCAGCAGGCTCGCGTCGATCTGCTGCTCAAGCAGCAACGCATCGCCGATGCCGAGCGCGCCCTGGACAATTTGCTCAAGACTCGCGCCAAGGACCCGGACGTCTGGTATCAGGTCGCCGAGGTGCGCGGCCTGAGTGGCAATACCATCGGCCTGCACCAGGCACGCGCGGAGTTCTTCGCCCTGGTCGGCGACTACAACCAGGCCATCGAGCAGTTGGACTTCGCCAAGCGCCGCGCCAGCAACAACTTCCAGCTGGCCTCGCGCATCGATGCCCGTCAGCGCGAACTCTCCGAGGAGAAGCGCCTGGTCGAGCAGATGCTGCGCTGAACCTGGCTGCGTGGCCCGGATGAAATCCGCGGGCGTTCTTGAGCCTGCCCCCGGATTGCATCCAGGCTACGGGTTTCCGTCTAACGAGACAGGCGGACGACTTGCGGAGCTACCGCCCTCTCCCCCAACCCCTCTCCACTAGGCGTGCCCCCAATAAATGGGAGAGGGGAGCACATTGCGTGGAACCTGAGTGCGTAGCCCGGATGAAATCCGCGGGCGTTCTTGAGCCTGACCCCGGATTGCATCCGGACTACGTAAGCCTGTGAATACCGCCCCAGAAAAAGAAGCCCCGCACTTGGCGGGGTTCTTTTATTTCAGCGCACGGCTCAGGCGCTTTGCGCCAGGTCCATCAGCTCGCGGTTGGCCACCGCGTACATGGCGTAGTCGGTGCCGGTCGCCGAACGCAGCTCGACCAGCATTGCCTTCCAGCGGTCGACCAAGCGTTGATGCTGGTCGAGCCACAGCGCCACGCGCGCCTCGATCTCCTGCGGGCCCTCGGCCATCTGCAGCACCGACACGGTGATCGCACGCTGCTGCCAATCCAGATCGTCACGGAAGGCTTCGCGGGCCAGCGCCTGCCAGTTGGTTTCCACCGGTAGATTGGTGATCTGCTGCAGGTACCAGGACAGCTCCAGCGCGCCGCCGACGGCGAAGTAGGCGGTGGCCACTTCGCTGGTGTCCTTGCCGGTGACGTCCGCGGCTTCGATGATCGGCAGCAGGGTGTACAGGTGGCTGGTGCCAGCGACAACGCGCGCCAGCTCCTCCGGCGTGCCGGCTTCGACGAAGCTCTGGTAACGCGCCAGCCACTGTTCGCGGGCCGGGCCTTCGAGCAGTTCGTCCAGACGGCCGACCAGCGCCTCGATGCGCGGTGCGAAATGCGCCACGTCGCGCGCGGCATCCAGCTCGTTGCGGCGGCTGCGCAGGAACCAGCGGGTGGCACGGCGGCCCAGACGCATCAGCTCGTCCATCAGTTGCAGCTGCAGCTCGGCCGGCACCTTGTAGTCCAGCGCCTCGATCTGCGCCCACCAGTGCGGCAGGCGGAACAGGTCACGCACGATCACGTAGGCGCCGGCGACGTTGGCCGCGCTCATGCCGGTGGACTCCTTCAGGCGCTGCACGAAGGTGATGCCCATGTGGTTGACCAGATCGTTGGCGATCTGAGTGCTGACGATCTCGCGCTTGAGGCGATGACGGCGCATGGCATCGCCGAACTTCTCGGTAAGGATTGCCGGGAAGGCGGTTTCCATCTCGCGCGCCAGGTAGTCGTCGTCCGGCACCAGGGACTTGAGCAGGGATTCCTTGAGGTCGATCTTGCTGTAGGAGATCAGCACCGACAGCTCCGGTCGGGTCAGGCCCTGGCCGTTGGTGGCGCGCTCGTTCAGTTCCTCGTCCGAAGGCAGGAACTCCAGGGCACGGTCGAGCTTGCCGGCGCTTTCCAGCGCGTTCATCAGGCGCTTGTACTCACCGACGCGCTCGCGGGCGCGGCGCTCGGCCAGCGACAGCGCCTGGGTCTGCTTGTAGTTGTTGCCCAGCACCAGCTCGGACACGTCATCGGTCATCTCGGCCAGCAGCTTGTTGCGCTGCTTCTCGGTCATATCGCCGCCCGAGACGATCTCGCCCAGCAGGATCTTGATGTTCACTTCATGGTCGGAGCAGTCGACGCCACCGGCGTTGTCGATGAAGTCGGTGTTGCTGGCGCCGCCATGCAGGCCGAACTCGACGCGGCCGAGCTGGGTCATGCCCAGGTTGCCGCCCTCGCCCACCACCTTGGCGCGCAGTTCACGACCGTCCACGCGCAGCGCGTCGTTGGCCTTATCACCGACGTCGGCGTGGCTCTCCTTGCTGGATTTGACGTAGGTGCCGATGCCGCCGTTCCACAGCAGGTCGACCGGTGCCTTGAGCAGCGCATTGAGCAGCTCGGTGGGCGCCAGCTTGTCGGCGGCGATGTCGAAGCGCGCCTTCATCTGCGGGGTGATGGTGATGCTCTTGGCGCTGCGCAGGAAGATGCCGCCACCTTCGGAGATCAGCTTGGCGTCGTAGTCGGCCCAGCTCGAACGCGGCAGGTCGAACAGACGCTTGCGCTCGGCGAAGCTCTTGGCCGCATCCGGGTTCGGATCGATGAAGATGTGCATGTGGTTGAAGGCGGCCACCAGTTGCAGCTTGTCCGACAGCAGCATGCCGTTGCCGAACACGTCGCCGGCCATGTCGCCGATGCCGATCACGGTGACGTTGTCCTTCTGCACGTCGATGCCGCGCTCGCGGAAGTGACGCTGCACCGAGACCCAGCCACCCTTGGCGGTGATGCCCATGCCCTTGTGGTCATAGCCGGCCGAACCGCCGGAGGCGAAGGCGTCGCCGAGCCAGAAGCCGTACTCGGCAGCGATGCCGTTGGCGATGTCGGAGAAGGTCGCCGTGCCCTTGTCCGCCGCCACCACCAGATAGGGATCGTCGGCGTCGTGGCGCACCACGTTGACCGGCGGCACCACCTCGCCTTCCTTGAGGTTGTCGGTGATGTCCAGCAGGCCGCTGATGAAGATGCGGTAGCAGGCGATGCCCTCGGCCATCACCTCGTCACGCGAACCGCCGACCGGCATCCTGCGCGGCACGAAGCCGCCCTTGGCGCCCATCGGCACGATCACCGCGTTCTTCACCTGCTGCGCCTTGACCAGGCCGAGCACCTCGGTACGGAAATCCTCCTCGCGGTCCGACCAGCGCAGGCCGCCGCGGGCGACGTCGCCGAAGCGCAGGTGTACGCCCTCGACGCGCGGGCTGTAGACGAAGATCTCGAACTTCGGCACCGGCCGCGGAATTTCCGGAATCAGGCGTGGGCTGAGCTTGAAGCTGAAATAGGATTTGGCCGCGCCGTTGGCGTCGGTCTGGAAGAAGTTGGTACGCAGGGTCGCCTTGATCAGGTCCAGGTAGCGACGCAGGATGCGGTCTTCGTTGAGCACGGCGACGTTGTCCAGCGCGGCGAGGATGGCCTGCTCGAGCTTCTGCTGCTTGTCTTCCAGGTCCTCGGCGGTGAGCTTGCGCGCGAGGTAGAAGCGGGTGCGGAACAGGCGCACCAGCTCCTTGGCAATATCGGCATGGTTGATCAGGGTCGCGGCGATGTAACTGAGGTCGAAGCCCAGGCGAATCTGCTTGAGATAACGCGCGTAGGCCCGCAGCAGCGCCACATCGCGCCAGGGCATGGCAGCAGTCAGCACCAGGCGGTTGAAGGCGTCGTTCTCGGCATCGCCGCCGACGATATGGATGAAGGCGTCCTGCAGCGTGTCGTTGAGCTGCTGGATGTCGACGTCGAGGCCTTCGGCGTAGGTGAAGGCGAAGTCATGAATCCAGAACTCGCGGCCATCGGCACGACGCAGCTTGTAGGGGAACTCGCCGAGCACACGCAGGCCGAGGTTCTCCAGAATCGGCAGCACGTCGGACAGCGGCAGCGGCGTGTCAGCGTGATACAGCTTGCAGTGCAGTTGTTGGTCGCCCTGCGCCAGTGGCTGGTAGAAGCTCATCACCAGCGGCTTGTCGTTGCTCAGGCTGAGCAGATGCTGCATGTCCACCACCGCCGAATGCGGGGCGAAGCGCTCGCGATAGCCGGCCGGGAAGCCACCGGGGAACTCGGCCAGTACATTGGTGCCCTGGGCTTCGCCGAGGCTTTCCACCATGAGGCTGGCGTAGTCGTCCTTCCACGAACGGCAGGCCTGGATGACTTCCTTCTCCAGACGCACCGGGTCGATCTGGGTCTTGTTCTTCGGGTCGACGCGCAGGATGAACTGCACCCGCGCCAGCACCGATTCGGAGAAGAAGGTCCAGAACTCGCAGTCGGTGGCCTGCAGGCGCTCCATCAGCACCTGCTGGATCTTCATCCGGGTTTCGGTGGAGTAGACGTCACGCGGCACGTAGGCCAGGCAGTAGCAGAAGCGGCCGTAGGGATCGCGACGCAGGAACACACGGATCTTGTTGCGCTCCTGGATCTGCACGATGGAAAGCGCGGTATTGAACAGGTCGTCCACTGGCGTCTGGAACAGATCGTCGCGCGGCAGCACCTCCAGTACCTGGGCCAGCTCCTTGCCGAGGTGGGCGCTGCTGTCGAAGCCCGAACGCTGCTTGATCACGTCCACCTTGCGGCGGATGTAGGGGATGTTCCATACGCTCTCGGCGTACACCGCCGAGGTGTACAGGCCCATGAAGCGGCATTCCTTGACCACGTTGCCCTTGGCATCGAGTTCGCGGATGGAGACGAAATCCGGATAGGCCGGACGATGCACGCGGCTCGGCACCGCGGCCTTGGCGAAGGACAGCAATTGCGGTTCGCGCAGATAGGCCACCGCCTCCGGCTCGATATGCAGTTCCTCGGCGGACAATCCGGTGCGCAGGCGCTTGGACAGACCCAGCAGGGATTTCTCGTCGTAGACCATGGTGCCGCCGTCGGCGGTCGGCGCGACGGTGAACTCTTCATAGCCGAGGAAAGTGAAGTGGTTGTCCAGCAACCAGTTCAGGTACACCTTGATTTCGTCCAGCTCGGTCTTGTCCACCTTGAGCTTGGCGCGATCCAGCCAGGC
>JAEYXX010000171.1 GCA_023431055.1 Pseudomonadota bacterium | reverse complement strand
GTCCAACATCGTGCCGGCATTGGTGCTGTCCAGCGGCGTAGTCCTGGTACCCGGCCTGCCCGCTGCCGTGGTGGAAGTAACGCGCAACGTTTGCGGCGCCTTCGTGGTGCTGACCATCGCCCTGGCCATCGGCGCCCTGCTGGATATTCTCAACACCCTCTACCAGCGCCGCCCGAATGCGCACCTGAAGCCGATCAAGGGCTATCTGCAGGTGATCAAGATTGCCATCTTCGCCATCGCCGCGATCCTGATGGTGGCGGCCCTGATCGACCGCTCTCCGCTGATTCTGCTGTCCGGCCTCGGCGCCATGGCTGCGGTGCTGATGTTGATTTTTCAGGACACTCTGCTATCGCTGGTGGCCAGCGTGCAGATCTCCTCCAGCGACATCGTACGCGTCGGCGACTGGGTGGAAATGCCGCAGCTCAACGCCGACGGCGATGTGATCGACATCGCCCTGCACACGGTCAAGGTGCAGAACTGGGACAAGACCATCACCACCATCCCGACCAAGCGCTTCATCACCGACCCGTTCAAGAACTGGCGTGGCATGCAGGAATCCGGCGGGCGCCGGATCAAGCGCGCGCTGTATCTCGACCAGACCAGCGTGCACTTCCTCACCGACGAGGAAATCGCCCGCCTGCGCCGCTTCATGCTGCTCGACGAGTACCTGGATCGCAAGGATCAGGAACTGCGCGAGTGGAACCTCAAGCTGGCCGAGCATGGCAAGCAAGCGGTGAACACCCGGCGCATCACCAACATCGGCAGCTTCCGCGCCTATGTCGAGCATTACCTGCGGCACAATCCGAACGTCCACCAGCATATGACCCTGCTGGTACGCCAGCTCAGCCCGACCGCTGATGGTCTGCCGCTGGAGATCTACTGCTTCACCAATACCGTGGCCTGGAATGCCTACGAAGGTATCCAGTCGGACATTTTCGACCATCTGCTGGCCATCCTTCCCGAGTTCGGCCTGCGCGCATTCCAGCACCCGAGCGGTGCGGACATGCGCGAGCTGCGTCCCAACCTGGTTGCTCACGATCCCGCGTGACGCATAAGGCGAAGGCCGGACATACCGGCCTTCGAACCTCCAAACCCTCTGCGCAATATTTCTTCAAAGAGAAAACAAAAAGCGCTATTAAACATCGCTCAGAAGCGTCCAGAGATTGTTCCTACCAATTTTCACGCAATGCTTGCCAGCCTTCATCAAGAACACTAGGGTTGGCCTCATGAACATCGCACATACCCTCATTCTGCTAAGGCAACATCGCTGCCTCCGCCTGGTCAGCCCGCGACTGCGGGGCTGAATCTTTGCGGCCATCCGGCCACTGTCGACTGCCCGATTTCGTTTCCCAGACAAGGCGTCTGGACCCAAGGATTTTCACCATGACCATGCTCAAAGACCCATCCAAGAAGTACCGCCCCTTCACCCCAATCCAGATCCCGGACCGCACCTGGCCGGACAAGATCATCGACAAGGCGCCGATCTGGCTGTCCACCGACCTGCGCGACGGTAACCAGTCGCTGATCGAGCCGATGGATGCTGAGAAGAAGATGCGCTTCTTCAAATGCCTGGTGGCCGTGGGCCTGAAGGAAATCGAAGTGGGCTTCCCGTCCGCCTCGCAGACCGACTTCGACTTCGTGCGTGAGCTGATCGAAGGCGGCCATATCCCCGACGATGTCACCATCCAGGTGCTGACCCAGGCCCGTGACGACCTTATCGAGCGCACCTTCGAGTCGCTCAAGGGCGCCAAGAAGGCCATCGTCCACTACTACAACGCCTGCGCGCCGAGCTTTCGCAAGATCGTCTTCAACCAGGACAAGGCCGGCGTGAAAGCCATCGCCGTGGCCGCCGGCACCACCATCAAGCGCCTGGCCGATGCCGCGCCTGAGACCCAGTGGGGCTTCGAGTACTCGCCGGAAGTGTTCAGCAGCACCGAGATCGACTTCGCCGTCGAGGTGTGCAACGCAGTGATCGGCGTGTTCCAGCCGACCCCGGCGAACAAGCTGATCCTCAACCTGCCGGCCACCATCGAGTGCGCCACGCCGAACAACTACGCCGACCAGATCGAGTGGTTCGGCCGCAATGTGAACAAGCGCGACAGCGTGCTGATCAGCGTGCACACCCATAACGACCGTGGCACCGGTGTCGCCGCTTCCGAGCTGGCCGTCATGGCCGGTGCCGATCGCGTCGAAGGTTGCCTGTTCGGCAACGGCGAGCGCACCGGCAACGTCTGCCTGGTGACCTTGGCGCTGAACCTCTACACCCAAGGCGTTGACCCGGAGCTGGACTTCTCCGACATCGATGCCGTACGCAAGGTGGTCGAGGACTGCAACCAGATTCCAGTACACCCGCGCCACCCGTACGTCGGCGACCTGGTACACACCGCATTCTCCGGCTCACACCAGGATGCCATCCGCAAGGGCTTCGCCCAGCAAAAGGACGATGCGCTGTGGGAAGTGCCGTACCTGCCGATCGACCCGGCCGACATTGGCCGCGATTACGAGGCGGTGATCCGTGTAAACAGCCAGTCCGGCAAGGGCGGCATCACCTTCCTGCTCGAACAGGAATACGGCATCAGCCTGCCGCGCCGCATGCAGATCGAGTTCAGCCAGGTGGTGCAGCGTGAAACCGACCGCCTCGGCCTGGAGATGACTGCCGCGCAGATCTACCAACTGCTCGAGACTGAATACCTGCAGGCACGCAGCCCCTACACCCTGAAAGGCCTCCGCCTGCAGGAAGAGAACGGCACCAGCGCGGTGGACGTGGAAGTTATCGAGCACGGCGAGAGCCATCACTGGCGCGGCATCGGCAAGGGCCCGCTGGAAGCGCTGGCGGCCGCTCTGCCGGTTGCCGTCGAAGTCATGGACTACAGCGAGCATGCCATCGGCGCTGGCGCCAACGCCAAGGCCGCGGCCTACATTGAGCTGCGCGTCAACGGCGGCCGCGCCCTGCACGGCATCGGTATCGACGAGAACCTGACCACTGCCAGCTTCCGTGCCCTGTTCAGTGCACTGAACCGCGCCCTGAGCCAGGCCGAGTCGCAAGCGGCCTGATCCATCGACGCCAAACGCAAAACGCCGGGCAAAGCCCGGCGTTTTTCTATGTGTAGCCCGGATGAAATCCGGGAAGGTTATCGCGAACATCAGTAGCGTTTCGGCATCCTGTAGGAGCGGCGCCCCGCCGCGAACACCGGCGCCATGGGCTCGAAAGGCTTCGCCCCGAGGCGGGGCTCCTACGAACAGCCGATTTGCAGGTACTTGCATGCGTAGCCCGGATGAAATCCGGGAACATGCGCTCAGATATCGAAGATCATCAGCACGGCGAACATCAACGCGGTCAGGCCGAGGGTGAACATCAGGCCAATGCCCAGCGCCCGCCAGTTCGACAGAAACGCCCCCCTGGCATCAGCATGCTGTTTGAGATCGGCTTCCATCAGGCTCTTGGCAAACATGATCATCGCCATCAACTGGGCGATGGCGAACGGCATACCGGGCACCTCTTCCGGCAAAAGGAAGGCCAGGCCCAGGGTGACGACCAGAAAGAAAACCGCCATCGCCCAGACCATTGCCACGCGATCGGCCCTGCCAAGCAGTTGCAGGTTATGCGCCAGCAGCCAGGCACCCGCCAGCGGTGTACCGATGAAGGTGGCTAGGCCGACACCGGCGATGCTGTAGAGCGGCGCCTGAGTAGTAGTGGCCTGTTGCAGATCGGCTTGCGGTGGCTGGAAGGGATTGCTCTGTTGTACGTCCATGTTCGTCTAGCTCCTGATCAGTTCAAGGTAAAGGCATCGGCATCCAGGTGTGCAGGGAAGCGCTCGCGGTAGGCGGCCAGCACCTCGCTCGACAGGCGAGCGCGGAACACGCCATCACCCTCGCCTGCCGCCATTAACGCCTCGCCCTGGAAGTCCAGCACCTGAGAATCGCCAGTGTAGGCGTGGCCCTTGCCGTCCTCGCCGACGCGGTTCACAGCCGCGACATAGCACAGGTTCTCTATCGCTCGCGCCGGGAGCAGGCGGTTCCAGTGGTGACGGCGCGCCCCCGGCCAGTTGGCGGTATACAGCAGCAGGTCGGTGCCGCCTGCGTCTCGGCTCCAGACCGGGAAGCGCAGGTCGTAGCAGATCAGCGGGCGCACCCGCCAACCCTTGAGCTCCAGCACCACCTGCTGATCGCCAGCGCGGTAATGCTTGTGCTCGCCGGCCATGCGAAACAGATGACGCTTGTCGTAATGCGCCAGCGAGCCATCGGGTCGCGCCCAGAGCAGGCGATTGCGGTAGCTGCCATCGGCGGCCTGGATGATCAGGCTGCCGCAGATCACCGCCTCGATACGCTGCGCCTGCTCGCGCAACCAGTGCGTGGTCGGGCCATTCTCGGGCTCGGCCAATGCGGCCGACTCCATGGAAAAACCGGTGCTGAACATCTCCGGCAGGATCACCAGATCGGCGCCAAGGGCCTGTTCCAGCAGGTTCTGGAAATGCTCGCGATTGGCGGCCGGATCATGCCAGGCCAGGGTGGTCTGGATCAGCGTCAACTCGAGATCGGGCTTGTTGCTCATTTGTGGGCCTCGCTCACCGTAGGGCGGGTGAAACCCGCCAACACCTCAGAGGCGGGTTGCACCCGCCTTACCCATCACACCGCGCACAGCTTTTCAGCGGCCTGGCGCAGGGTTTCCTCACGCTTGGCGAAGCAGAAACGCACCAGGCGCATGTCCTTGGGTGCCGACTGATAGAACACCGATACCGGAATCGCCGCCACACCATGCTCGCGGGTCAACCACTCGGCCATGGCCACATCGTCCAGGTCCGGGCGAATGGCCGAATAGTCGGCCAGCTGGAAGTAGGTGCCCGGCGCGCGGGTGAAGCTGAAGCGCGAGCCACCCAGCAGATCGCAGAACAGGTCACGCTTGGCCTGGTAGAAGGCCGGCAGCTCCTCGACATGCTCAGGACAGGTGGCCATGAACTCGGCCAGGCCGAACTGCAGCGGCGTCACCCCACAGAAATTGACGTACTGGTGGATCTTGCGCAGCTCGGCGGTCAAAGCCGGCGGCGCCACCACGTAGCCTGTCTTCCAGCCGGTGACGTGATAGGTCTTGCCGAAGGAGCTGACCACGAAGGCGCGCTGATACAGCTCGTCGTGGGCCAGCACGCTGGCATGGCGTTGGCCGTCGAAGATCAGGTGCTCGTAGACCTCGTCACTGATCACATGGATATCGCGACCACGAATCAGCTCGGCCAGCTTGTCCAGATCGGCACGGGTCAACAACGCACCGCTCGGGTTGTGTGGCGAGTTGAGAAAGATCAGCCGGGTACGCGGCGTGATGGCATCAGCCAGAAGCTGCCAATCGACAGCGAAGTCCGGCAATGCCAGCGGTACATGCACGCAACGTCCACCGGCCAGCTCCACCGACGGCTCGTAACTGTCGTAACAAGGGTCGAGGACGATGGCTTCATCACCCGGACGGATCAGCGCCTGCACTGCACAGAAGATCGCCTCGGTGGCCCCCGGCGTGATGGTGATCTCGCTGTCGGCATCACGCTGCACGCCATAGCTGCGGGCGATCTTCACCGCCACCTGCTGGCGCAACGCGGGCAGGCCGGTCATCGGCGAATACTGATTGCGCCCTTCCATGACGTGGCGCGCCACGGCTTCGCGCAGTGCCTGTGGCCCGTCGAAATCCGGGAAGCCCTGGGACAGATTGATCGCACCAGTCTCCAGCGCCAGCTGGGACATCCGCGTGAAGATGGTGGTGCCGACGTTGGGCAGTTTGCTGACAATCATGGCTACAGGCTTCAGGCCCCAGGCTGCAGGAAGGTGCGCCCAAGCTTATCGCCTGCAGCCTGCAGCTTGAAGCCTGCCGCTATCTTTTCTTGTCCTTGCGCTTCTTCTCGGCCTTCTTGTGGTGGCTCATCAGACGGCGCTTCTTGTTCACCTGACGGTCGGTGAGCTTGTTCTTGTTGCCCTCGTAGGGGTTCTCGCCGCCCTTGTACTCGATGCGGATCGGCGTACCCACCAGTTTCAACACACGGCGGAAGGTATTTTCCAGGTAGCGGGTGTAGGCGCGCGGTACGGCGTCGACCTGGTTACCGTGGATCACGATCAGCGGCGGGTTGGCACCGCCCAGGTGGGCATAGCGCAGCTTGATGCGGCGACCGTTGACCAGGGGCGGTGCGTGGTCGCTGACGGCGTCTTCGAGAATCTGCGTCAGGCGGCTGGTGGGCCAGCGGGTGATGGCCGATTTGAAGGAGGCCTGCACCGACTTGTACAGATGGCCGACGCCCGTACCGTGCAGGGCGGAGATGAAGTGGATATCGGCGAAGTCGACGAAGAACAGCCGGCGCTCCAGCTCGGTCTTCACGTAATCCTTCTGCCCCTGGTCCATACCGTCCCACTTGTTCAGGGCGATGACCAGGGCGCGGCCGCTTTCCAGCACGAAGCCGAGCAGGTTGAGGTCGTGGTCGACCACGCCTTCGCGGGCGTCCATGACGAACACCACGACGTTGGAGTCCTGAATGGCCTGCAGCGTCTTGACCACCGAGAACTTCTCCACGGCCTCGAAGATCTTGCCGCGACGGCGCACGCCGGCGGTGTCGATCAGCGTGTACTTCTCGTCGTCACGCTCGAAGGGGATGTAGATGCTGTCGCGCGTGGTGCCGGCCTGGTCATAGACGATGACCCGCTCTTCACCGAGCATGCGGTTGACCAGGGTCGACTTGCCGACGTTGGGCCGGCCGATGATCGCCAGCTTGATGCCGTCCTTCTCGCTCGGGCCGGGAATGCGCTTGGCCTCCTGGCCCTCCAGCACTTCTTCCTCTTCGCCGCCCTCTTCCGGCTCGCCGGCATCCTTGGGGAAGGCGCCGAGCACCACCTCGAGCATCTGGGTGATACCGCGACCATGGGCACCGGCAATCGCCAGCGGCTCGCCCAGGCCCATGGGGCTGAATTCGGCACGGGCCAGGTCGACGTCGAGGTTGTCGACTTTGTTCACCACCAGGAAGCTCTGCTTGTTACGACGGCGCAGGTGCTCGCCGATCATCTGGTCCGAGGCGGTCATGCCGGCGCGCGCGTCCACCAGGAACAGCACGGCATCGGCTTCCTCGATGGCCTGCAGCGACTGCTCAGCCATCTTCGCGTCGATGCCTTCCTCGTCACCGGAAATACCTCCGGTGTCGATCACGATATAGGTGCGCCCCTGCCACTTCGCCTCACCGTACTGGCGGTCGCGGGTCAGACCGGACAGATCGCCGACGATGGCGTCGCGGCTGCGGGTCAGGCGGTTGAAGAGTGTGGACTTGCCGACGTTCGGCCGGCCCACCAGGGCAATTACGGGAACCATCAGGCTCTCCACTTGAGTTGATTCAGAAAATGCAAAGGCCGCTGCAGGGGCAGCGGCCGGGATACTTCGTGCTGCCGGTTAAGGCAGCATAGTCGGCTTACTTGATGGTCAAAGCCACCAACTTGCCGCTATTACCGTAGACGTACAACCAGTCCCCCACCACCAGCGGCTGGGCACGCAGGCCGTCGCTGTCGATACGGGTACGGCCAACGAAGCGACCATCGACCTGGCTCAGCAGGTGCAGATAACCCTCGAAGTCACCCACGGCGACATAACTGGAGAACACCGCCGGGCCCGAGAGCTGACGACGCGCCATCGAATCATTGGTCCACAGGGCCGAGGCGCTGCGCTCGTCGATACCTTCGACGGTGCCACTGGCATGGCTGACGTAGACGTTGCCGAAGCCCTGAGCGACGCCTACCGAGCTGGATGCCTCACGCTGCCACAGTACGCGGCCGGACTCCAGATCCATGGCCGCGACACGGCCCTGGTAGCTCACCGCGTAGACGGTGCCGCCGGACAGCAACAGACCGCCGTCGATATCCACCACACGCTCCAGCTCGGAACGACCTTGTGGAATAGCCACTCGTTGTTCCCAGACCGGCAGGCCACGCTGGGCGTCGACCGCGATCACCTTGCCGCTGGACAGGCCGGCGACCACCAGACGGTTGGTCACCAGCGGCGCGCCGGTACCACGCAGGGTCAGGACGGCCGGAGTATTCTCGACAATCCAGCGCTGGCTACCGGTGCTGGCATCGAAGGCGATCAGACGGTCGTCCTGGGTCTGCACCACGACGATATCGCCATTGGTGGCCGGCGCTGCCAGCACTTCACTGGTCACGCGCGAACGCCACTGCTCTTCGCCGTCGCTGGAGTCCAGGGCGATCACTTCACCCTTGAGCGTACCCAGCAGTACCTGGCCGTAGCCAACGCCGATGGCGCCGGACACCGGGATGTCGAGCTTCTTGCGCCAGATGACCTTGCCGCTGGTGCGGTCCATGGCCATGACCAGCCCTTCGACGTCGGCGGCGTAGATCACCTCGCCGTCGATGGCCGGTACCAGCATGTTGAAGGTTTCGCCCTGGCCATCGCCAACGGAGCGGCTCCACTCGGTGCGCAGCTCGACTTCGGCGTCGAACTTGGTCAGTTCGGCGGGTGGCAGTTCCTTCTTGCTATTGCTGCTGCAACCCACGGCCAGAACGACCAGAGCCAACAGTGCGGCATTCTTCCAACGCATCACGTCACGCATCCCCTTTTGCCAGGTCGTCCAGCTTCATCTGCAGACCGCCAACGGCGGCGTCTTCGGCCAGCGCATCCTTGGCCTTCTGATAGGCGGCGTGCGCGTCATCGCTGCGACCCAACTGTACCAGCAGGTCGCCCTTGAGTTCTTCACGGCTGGCGAGGAAGGCATCCTCCACCTTGGCGTCGAGCAGCTTCAGCGCGTCATCGGCCTTGTCCTGAGCAGCCAGGACACGTGCCAGACGCTGACGCGCCAGTTCCCCGAGCGTGGCATCGGCAGGCTTGTCGAGTACGCGCTGCAGAGCTGCGGCGGCATCGTCGAGGCGATTGGCTTCGACAGCGACCTTGGCGACGAACAGGCTGCCATACTGCGCGTAGTGAGTACCGCCAAACTCGCTGTCGAGCTTGCCGGCCAGTTCGGCGACTTTCGCGGCATCGGGCTTGCCGGCCGGGTCCAGCGCGGTTTCCAGCAATTGCTGGTAGAGCACCGAGGCGCCTTGCGCCTGATTGTCCTGATACTTCTGCCAGCCCTGCCAGCCGAATACAGCCACCAGCGCCAATACGCCGCCGGCCAGCAAAGGCTTGCCGTTGCGATCCCACCAGTCCTTGATTTGCGCGATCTGTTCGTCTTCGGTCTGCATGTCTAACCCCGTACTCCTAATCGAGAGCCTGCTCAGGCCTGCTGGCAGGCGGCCAGATGCTCAGCCAGAGCATCCCAGGCAACGCTTTGTTGTTCACTGTCGTCGCGCAGCGGCTTGCAACCTACCACGCGGCCTGCCAATTCGTCGTCCCCCAGAATCAGCGCATAGCGCGCGCCACTCTTGTCGGCCTTCTTGAACTGGCTCTTGAAACTGCCACCACCGCTATTGAGCAGCAGACGCAGCCCTGGCAACTCGTCGCGCAGACGCTCCACCAGAGTCAGCGCAGCCAGCTCCGCCGCTTCGCCAAAGGCGCAGACGTAGACATCGGCGGCGCGGTTGAGCTCGGCCGGCAGCAAGTCCAGGGTTTCCAGCAGCAGCACCAGGCGCTCGACGCCCATGGCGAAGCCCACGCCCGGCGTGGCCTTGCCACCCAGTTGCGCCACCAGGCCGTCATAGCGGCCACCGGCGCACACCGTACCCTGGGCGCCGAGCTTGTCGGTGACCCACTCGAACACGGTGCGGTTGTAGTAATCCAGACCACGCACCAGCTTGTGGTTGATCTGGTAGCGAATGCCGGCCGCATCCAGACGCGCCTTGACGCCCTCGAAGTGCAGACGCGATTCCTCGTCGAGGTAGTCGCCCAGGGTCGGCGCACCGACCAGCACCGCCTGAGTCGCCTCGTTCTTGCTGTCGAGGATGCGCAGCGGGTTGGTGGTCAGACGGCGCTGGCTGTCTTCGTCGAGCTGGTCGAAGCGCTCCTGCAGGTAGGCCACCAGGGCGTCGCGATAGGCAGCGCGCGCCTCGCTGGAACCCAGGCTGTTGAGCTGCAGGGTCACGGCATCGGCCAGGCCGAGCTGCTTCCACAGACGCCAGGTGAGCACAATCAGTTCGGCATCGACGTCCGGGCCCGGCAGGTTGAAGGCTTCCACGCCGACCTGGTGGAACTGGCGATAGCGGCCTTTCTGTGGCTTCTCGTAGCGGAACATGGGGCCGGCGTACCACAGCTTCTGCACCTGGCCACCACCGGCCAGGCCATGTTCGAGCACCGCGCGCACGCAACCGGCGGTGCCTTCGGGACGCAGGGTCAGGGATTCTTCGTTGCGGTCGAGGAAGGTGTACATCTCCTTGTCGACCACATCGGTGCCTTCGCCGATACCGCGAGCAAACAGCTCGGTGTACTCGACGATGGGCAAGCGGATCTCCTTGTAGCCATAGCCATCGAGCAGGCTGACCAGAGTGCTTTCCAGATAGCGCCAGGCAGGCGTCTGCTCCGGCAGGATGTCGTTCATGCCACGAATGGCTTGCAGGGACTTGCTCACTAAGAATCCTTAAAGCGCAGCGATCAGCTACGCACGATCACGGCAGCATCGGCGGCGGCTTTTTCGGCCGCCTTGTCGCGGATGAGCTTTTCCAGCTCGTCCACAAGGTTTTCGTTGGTCAGCTTCGAGGCCGGTTTGCCATCGATATAGACCAGGTTGTTCGGGCTACCGCCGGTGAGGCCGATATGCGCCTCCTTGGCTTCACCAGGACCGTTGACCACGCAGCCGATCACGGCTACGTCCAGTGGCACCAGCAAATCCTCGACGCGGGTTTCCAGTTCATTCATGGTCTTGACCACATCGAAGTTCTGCCGCGAGCAGCTCGGACAGGCGATGAAGTTGATGCCACGCGAACGCAGACGCAGCGACTTGAGAATGTCGAAACCGACCTTGATCTCCTCTACCGGATCGGCAGCCAGGGAGATGCGGATGGTATCGCCAATCCCCTCGGCCAGCAGCATGCCCAGGCCGACTGCGGACTTCACGGTACCGGAGCGCAGGCCACCGGCCTCGGTGATACCGAGGTGCAGCGGTTGCTCGATCTGTTTAGCAAGTAACCTGTAAGCCTCGACGGCCATAAACACATCGGAGGCCTTCACGCTGACCTTGAAGTCCGGGAAGTTCAGGCGATCGAGATGCTCGACGTGGCGCAAGGCGGACTCCACCAGCGCCTCGGGCGTCGGCTCGCCGTACTTCTTCTGCAGGTCCTTTTCCAGGGAACCGGCGTTGACGCCGATGCGGATGGGAATGCCCTTGTCACGAGCAGCCTCGACCACCGCCTTGACGCGATCCTCGCGGCCGATATTGCCTGGATTGATGCGCAGGCAGTCGACGCCCAGCTCGGCCACGCGCAGGGCGATCTGGTAGTCGAAGTGAATGTCGGCCACCAGCGGTACGCGCACCTGCTGCTTGATGCGGCCGAAGGCCTCGGCGGCGTCCATGTCCGGCACGGAGACGCGCACGATGTCGGCGCCGGCGTCTTCCAGACGACGGATCTGCGCCACGGTAGCGGCCACATCGTTGGTGTCGGTGTTGGTCATGCTCTGTACGGCAATCGGCGCATCGCCGCCTACCGGCACCGAGCCAACCCAGATCTTGCGCGACAGTCGGCGCTTGATCGGCGATTCGCAATGCATGCTTTACATCCCCAGTGTCAGGCGCGCGGTTTCGCCAGAGATATGCGGCGTGACGTCGACGCTTTCGCCGTTGTAGGTCACCTGAGCGCCGCGGGCAAAGCCCAGGTGCAACTTCAGCGGCGCCTTGCCGGTCAACTCGATGCGCTCGCCGCTACGCTTGAGGGCGCTGACCAGGACCTTGCCATCGCCATCGGTAACCTGGGTCCAGCAATCGGCGGTGAACTGCACGTTGAGTGCGCCCTGCCCGGCTGGAACAGCGGCGGGCGTCGCCGCAGCCGCAGGAGCGGGCGTAGTGGCGGCAACGGCCGGCTCACTGGGCGCAGAGGCAGCCGGCGTTTGTGCAGCGCCTTCAGTGACAGCCCCTTCGGCGGCATTGGACTCGGCTGCAGGTTGCTCAGCGGTGCCAGCCTCCTCCGGGGTTTCGCCCGGTTCGATCGGCAACAACAGCGGGCTGCTCTGCTCATCGCCCTGGGCGGCGACCACGGCCTGGTCCTCTGGCTCGGCCAACGAGTGCACCTGCGTGGTGCCATCGGCGCCTTCAACCTCTACATGTTCGAGCCCAAGATCAGCCAGACTGGTTACCGGCCGCCCCTGATCCTGCCACCAGATAAAACCACCGCCGATCAATGCGAGCAGCAACAGAAAGCTCACCAGACGCAAAATGCTCTGCGAATAACGCACAGGCTCTTCGATACGCCCCAGGGCATGCACGCTGCTGCCACCGGCGTCGGTCCCCGTGAACTGATCGAACTCCATCACCAGACGGTTCTGGTCCAGCTCGAGCAGCTTGGCGTAGGCGCGAATGTAGCCACGGGCGAAGGTGGTGCCCGGCAGCTTGTCGAAAGCACCGTCCTCGAGTTGGGTAAGGCGCTGCGGAGTGAGATTGAGCTGCGCCGCCACTTCGGCGACGCTCCAACCCTTGAGTTCGCGGGCCTGGCGCAGGCTCTCGCCCGGATTGCTCGACACCGGCTGAGTCACTTCGCTATGAGCCGCGTTCATTGTTGCCCCGAAACATATTGCTGATATTCCTGAGAAGCCGGATACAGGCGGCGTAGTTGCAGGCCCAGACTGGCAGCCCGGTCACGGTCCTCGAACACCTCGGCTATACGAGCGCCGAGCAGCAGGCTGCGAGCGTTCTGCGGCGCCATTTCGCTGTAGCTGTCGTAGTAACGACGCGCCGGCACATATTCTTTGTCCTCGTAGGACAACACGGCCATTTCCAGCAAGGCACGTGGCTGGCGGCTACTCAGACGCAATGCGCGCTGGAAGTACTCCTTGGCCTGCTCGCGCTGACCGAGTTGCAGCGCGGTCAGTCCGAGATTCTCGAAAACCCGAGAGCGCTCGGGGTAGAGGTTGTCCTCGGCCGCCTTGAGGTAGGTATTCATGGCGTCCTGATAGCGTTTCTGTTCGAACAGAAAACCGCCGTAGTTGTTCAACAACCGCGCATCCTTGGGCCGCTGGGACAGCGCCTTGCGGAAATGCTCGTCGGCCAGTTTCGGCTCCATTTCCAGCTGGAATGCCATGGCCAGAGCAGCATGCGCATCGGCATCGGACGCGTCCAGATCCAACGCATTCTTCAGCGGTACCTTGGCGCGCTGGGTGTCGCCCTGCTGAATGTAGGCGATGCCCAGTTGCACATAGGCATCGCGCGCCTCATCGCGCCCTTTCGTCGTACGCATGGGGTCGACGTCACCGGTAGTCACGCAGCCGCCGAGCAGACTGACGGCGAGCAACAACAGCGCGGGGCGCAAGATCATAGGCATCCTCTCTTCAATTTCGATTGGCGGCGGCAACAGGCTCCTGCGCCTCGTTGCCCAGCTGGCGCACGGCGATGTAACGCTCGCTGCGCCGAGTACGGTCCATGACCTGGCCAACCAACTGACCACAGGCAGCATCGATATCATCACCACGCGTAGTACGTACCGTGACGTTATGCCCAGCCTTATGCAACAGGTCCTGGAAGCGGCGAATGGCATTATTGCTGGGCCGCTCGTACCCCGAGAAGGGGAAGGGATTAAACGGAATCAGGTTGATCTTGCAAGGCACATCGGCCAGAAGTGCGATCATCTGCTCAGCATGCTCAGGCTGATCGTTGACGCCCTTGAGCAGGGTGTACTCGATGGTCAGCACGCGCTTCTCGCCCAGCTTGGAGACGTAGCGCTTGCAAGCCGCCAGCAGCATGTCCAGCGGGTACTTCTTGTTGATCGGCACCAGCTGGTTACGCAGCTCGTCATTGGGCGCGTGCAGCGACAGGGCCAGGGACACGTCGATGACTTCAGCCAGCTTGTCGATCATCGGCACCACGCCGGAGGTGGACAGCGTCACCTTGCGTTTGGAGATGCCGTAACCGAGGTCGTCCATCATGATCCGCATGGCGGAGACGACGTTGTCGAAATTCAGCAGCGGCTCGCCCATGCCCATCATCACCACGTTGGTGATGGCGCGATCGATCTTCGCCGGCACGGTGCCGAAGGATTTGTTGGCGATCCACACCTGGCCGATGATCTCGGCGCTGGTCAGGTCGCTGTTGAAGCCCTGTTTGCCGGTGGAGCAGAAGCTGCAGTCCAGGGCGCAACCGGCCTGCGACGACACGCACAGGGTGCCGCGGCCGTTCTGCGGGATATACACGGTTTCCACGCAGCTACCCGACGCCACACGCACCACCCACTTGCGCGTGCCATCGGCGGAAATATTCTCGCTGACCACTTCCGGGCCGCGAATCTCGGCAGAGGCCTCGAGCTTCTCGCGCAAGGCCTTGCCGACATTGGTCATGGCGGCGAAATCATCGACGCCAAAGTGGTGAATCCACTTCATTACCTGGCCGGCACGGAAGCGCTTCTCGCCGATGGACTCGAAGAACTGCTCCATTTCCGGCTGGGTCAGGCCCAGCAGGTTGATCTTGCCGGTGGTATTGGTCATGGCTTCACCCTCGCTTCATTCGCCAATCAGCGAATGCGCGCGCACAGCTCGGTAGCGGAGAAGAAGTAAGCGATCTCGCGCGCAGCGGAAGCTTCGGAGTCCGAACCGTGAACGGCGTTTTCGTCGATGGAAACGGCGAAATCGGCACGAATGGTGCCCGGAGCAGCTTCTTTAGGGTTGGTAGCGCCCATCAGCTCGCGGTTCTTGGCAACGGCGTTCTCGCCTTCCAGAACCTGAACGATGACCGGGCCGGAGGTCATGAAGGCGACCAGATCCTTGAAGAAGCCGCGCTCGCTGTGCTCAGCGTAGAAACCGGCAGCTTCGCGCTCGGACAGTTGCACCATTTTCGAAGCGACGACGCGCAGACCGGCCTTTTCGAAACGGGTGGTGATCTCACCGATGACGTTCTTGGCAACGGCGTCAGGCTTGATGATGGAGAAAGTACGTTGAACAGCCATGTGAAGCTCCAGAAACTTTAGGGTTAAAGCGAAAAATTAAA
>JAEYXX010000170.1 GCA_023431055.1 Pseudomonadota bacterium | reverse complement strand
GCCAGCATCAGCCCGCGCTTGGGGATCACACCCTGTTCCTGGAAATGCCCACCGTGAAATTCCGGATCGGTGAGAATCGCCTGGCGCGCCACCTCGTTGAAGGCAATGTTCTGCGCCGACAGCTTGGGCGCCGAGGCGATGGCCAGGCAGTGACGCACGCGCTCGGGGTAGCTGATGGTCCACTGCATGGCCTGCATGCCGCCGAGGCTGCCGCCGATCACCGCCGCCCATTGCTCGATGCCGAGCACATCGGCCAGGCGTGCCTGGCTGTGTACCCAGTCTTCCACGGTCATCACCGGAAAATCCGCGCCGTAGGGCTTGCCGGTCGCCGGATTGGTGCTGCTCGGACCGGTGGAACCGTTGCAGCCACCAAGGTTGTTGAGGCTGACGACGAAGAATTTGTTGGTGTCGATCGGCTTGCTGGGGCCGATGCAGCTGTCCCACCAGCCGGGTTTGCGGTCATCCGGGCTGTGGTAACCGGCGGCGTGATGGTGACCGGACAGGGCGTGGCAGATCAGCACCGCATTGCTGCGTGCGGCGTTCAGTTCGCCATAGGTTTCGACGACCAGTTCGTACTCGGCCAGGCTGCGCCCGCAGGCGAGCGCCAATGGCTCGCTGAAACGGAACACCTGGGGGCTGACCAGGCCGACGGAATCTTCGGGAAAGGCAGTGGGCATGGAGGCGCTGCTAATGAATCGGAGGAGGGCGCCAGTCTAAAGAGCACCGCCGGTAGCGGCAAGCGAGCATGCCGCCCGCTTGTGCTACTGGCTTTGTTGCCGTGCCGCCACCGGCAGGCTGACCACCTTGCCCTGGCGCTGCACTGGTGCCGGGCGGCGCAGCGCACGGAGCATATCGCTGGCCTGGGCCAGCTGTTGCTCCAGCTCTTCCTGGTAGCGCGCAAGTTGCAGGCTGCGCTTGCGCGTCTGCTGGGTTTCCTGAGCCAGCGCCTTGAGGCGCAGCATGTGGCTTTCCAGCATCTGCTTGTGTTCCAGGGTGTTCTGCATCAGCGGCATCAGTGCATCGGCGGCCCACTGTTCGGCGTCCAGGCGCAGGCGTTGGTGCAGGCCGATCACTTCCTGGGCCAGGGTGGCGAAGAAGCGCCGGGTCAGGCTGCGCTGTTCGGTGAGCAACGTCTTCAGGTGCAGGCGGAACTGATCGCCCTTGTCCTGCAGCTTCTTCAGCTCGCGCAGGTAGCGCTGGATCTTGAACTGCGGCGCATCGACGCCGCCCAGCGGGCTTTCTTCGTTGTGTCGGCGATAGATGGCGGCGACCATCTTGTTGGCCATCTCCGCTTCGTGCTCCAGGTTGTGCAGGTCCTGCTCGACGGCGCGGAAGAAATGCAGGATGGCCTGGTTGATGCCGAGGGTGGTCCAGCTGCCGGTGAGGTTGCGACGCACCTCGTTCAGGTGTTGCTCCAGACGCTCGGCGCGTGCCGCATGGCGCAGCAACTGGCCCTGGCGTTGCAGCAGGCGCTGGTTGGTCTTCAGGCCGAGCAGGCGCTTGTGGTGCTGGTTGTGGTCTTCCTTGGTCTTGGCGGTCAGCTCGAACAGCAGTTGGCCGTTGTCCTGCTGATGATTGCCGAGCAGGGCCAGTTGTTCGCCGACCTTCTCCAGGCGCAGGTTGAGCACATGTTGGCTGCTGTTCACCAGCGCCAGGACCTGGCGCACCACATGATCTTCGATCAGGCGCTCCTTCTGCGCGACGATGCGCTCGCACAGTAAGGTTTCCAGGTTGGCCATCTGGCTGCGAGCCAGCAGCGCCTCGTCCTTGCGCACCTTGGCCAGCAGCGCCTGCTTGGCCGACAGCGGCAACACGTCCTGCTTGGCGATGCCCAACTGTTTGGCGGTAGCGCTCTGAATCTGGCTGATGGCGTTCTGCACGAAGGTCTCGCCGGCCAGGTCGTCCCAGAGCACGTCGATCTTGTTCAGCACGGCGAACAGGCAGGTCTGGGCGTCTTCATCGAGTTGGCGGATGTGCTGCTGCCAGATGCTCATGTCGCTGGCGGTGACGCCGGTATCGGCGGACAGCAGGAAGATGATCGCCTGGGCGTTGGGCAGCATCGACAGGGTCAGCTCGGGCTCGCTACCCAGGGCGTTTAGGCCGGGAGTATCGAGAATGCGCAGGCCCTGGCGCAGCAGCGGGTGGTCGAAGTTGACCATGGCGTGGCGCCAGGCCGGCACCAGCACCTGGCCGCGCTTGCCGGTGCCTTCGAGCATGTCTGGGTGGAAGCCGAGCTGGATCGCCTGTTCTACCGGCATGGCTTTGGTCTTGGCCACCTGGCTGAAGGCCAGCGCCATATTGGCGGGGTCGCTGGTATCCAGCGGGATGTTCACCCAGTGGCGGGGAACGCGTTTGAACTGCGCGACGCTGGCCGAGGCCGTGCGGGTTTCGATCGGCAGCAGGCGAATGTAGGGACGCTCCGAGCGTGGGTCGAAGAACAGCTCGGTGGGGCACATGGTGGTGCGCCCGGCATGCGAAGGCAGCATGCGCTGGCCGTATTCGGAGAAGAACAGGCTGTTGATCAGCTCGGTCTTGCCGCGCGAGAACTCGCCGACGAAAGCCAGGGTGATGTGGTCGGTACGCAGGATCTTCAGCGCGCGTTCGAGCTTGGCCTGAACCGCCTCGGAGTTGAGCCGGTTGTGCTCCAGCCAGCTGCGATAGCGCGTGATCTCGCGCATCAGTTCGCGTTTCCAGGCGACGTAGGCATCGACCTGCTGGCTGAGACGTTCCATGCTCATCCTGGCTCTCCTCTCGGCAAGATCATCCACTTGCGGGGGCTGCGTAACGGTTCGGTTGGGTTTGCCGCCAGGACGCACGGCGTTTCGCGAGAACAGTTTGCATTATGCGGCGTACAGGGCCGCCGTCAATTGGCTGTTTGAGCAGTCCCGCCTTATGGTCGGCAATGGCGGCTGAGTGGTCGTCAGGGGCGCTGCAGGCCGGGAATCGGCGGCAGGCTCTGCGGGGCGCGAATGCGCAGGCGTTTCTGTCGATTGAGTTCGCCGCTTTCCAGGCTCACCTGGCTCTTGGCTACGCCGAAGGCCTTGGCCAGGAAGGCCTGCAGATGGGCGTTGGCCTTGCCGTCGACCGGTGGGGCGGTGAGGCGGATCTTCAGCCGCTCACCATGCAGCCCGGCGAACTCGTCCTTGCTCGCCTTGGGCTGCAGGTGGCAGTCAAGGATCAGGTCCTCGCCGTCCCAGCGGAAGAAACTCATCCTTAGAGGAAGGGGCTTAGCATCGGTGGCAGACCGGTGGAGGCCGCCAGACCGCCGATCACGAAACGGTCGATCAGATTGATGGTGATGAAGGCGAAGATCGGCGAGATATCCAGGCCGCCCAGGTTCGGCAGCAGCTTGCGGAACGGCGCCAGCAGCGGTTCGCAGATCTGGTTGACCAGTTGCGCGCCGGGGTTGTAGCTGCCCGGGGCGACCCAGGAAAGGATCACGCTGATGATCAGGGCGAAGAAGAACACCTTGAGAAACAGCGAGGTCACGCCGATTACCGACCACACCAGCAGCTGCGCAATGAAGCCGCCGACGTTGTAGCCCATCAGGGTCAGAGTCACGACCATCAGCAGCAGCTGCACCAGGATGGCCAGTACCAGCGAGGCCAGGTCCAGCCCGGCAAAGCCCGGGATGATGCGGCGCAGCGGCGTCAGCAGCGGCTGGGTGGCCTTGACGATGAACTGGCTCAGCGGGTTGTAGAAGTCGGCGCGTACCAGCTGCAGGATGAAACGCAGCAGCACGATCAGCAGGTACAGGCTACCCAGGGTCTGGATGATATAGATGAGGGCTTCGATGAGTCCGGACATGTGTGCTTCCTTATTGACCCAGTTGTTCGGCCAGTTCGGCCGAGCGATTGGCAGCGGCATCGAGTGCCTGTTGTACCAGCGCTTCGAAGCCGCCGGCCTGGAAGGTTTTGATCGCCGCTTCGGTGGTTCCGTTCGGCGAGGTCACACGGCGACGCAATTCGGCGGCGTCGACATCACTCTCGCTGGCCATGCGCGCCGCGCCGAGTGCGGTGTGGATGCTCAGGCGTGCGGCGGTTTCGCGGGGCAGGCCGAGCTGCTCGCCGGCCGCCGTCATCGCTTCGATCAGCAGGAAGAAATAGGCCGGGCCACTGCCGGACACGGCGGTAACGGCGTCGAGCTGGGCTTCTTCATCCAGCCACAGGGCCAGTCCCACGGCGCTCAGCACCTCTTCGGCCTGGGCCTTCTGCGCGGCGCTGACGCGCGCATTGGCGAACAGCCCGGATACGCCCTGACGCAGCAGCGCCGGGGTGTTGGGCATGCAGCGCACCACTGGACGTTGGCCCAGCCAGTTTTCCAGGCTGGCGCAGCTGATGCCCGCGGCGATGGAGATGATCACCTGGTTGGGAGCCAGGTGCGGCGCCAGGTCCAGGCACACCGCCTTCATGATCTGCGGCTTGACCGCCAGCACGATCAGATCGGCACCCTTGATGGCCTCGCTGTTGTCGGCGAAGGTGGCGATGCCGTGCTCCTGCTGCAGGCGTGCACGTTGTTCGTCACCAGGTTCGCTGGCACGAATGGCGCTGGCCGCCACGCCCTGGGCGCGCAGGCCGCCAATCAGGCTGGCGGCCATGTTGCCGGCGCCGACGAAGGCGATGCTCGGGTTGCTCATTGCAGAAATTCCTTCATTCAGTGAGTGGGCTGGCCGTAATCGCGGGCGCCGAACAGGGCCGTGCCGATGCGCACCCAGGTGGCACCTTCGGCGATGGCAGCTTCCAGGTCATGGCTCATGCCCATGGACAGGGTATCGAGGTTCAGCGCCAGCTCATCACGCAACTGGCGCAAGCGGGCGAAGGCCGCGTGTTGTGCGGCGACATCGTCGGTCGGTTCGGGAATCGCCATCAACCCGCGCAGCCTGAGGTTGGGCAGGGCAACGACGGCCTGGGCCAGCGCCGTTAGCTCTTCGGGGCTGCAGCCGGACTTGCTGTCCTCAGCGCTGACATTGACCTGCAGGCAGATATTCAGCGGCGCCAGGTGTGCCGGGCGCTGCTCGGACAGGCGTTGAGCGATTTTCAGGCGATCCACCGAATGCACCCAGTCGAAATGCTCGGCGATGGGCCGGGTCTTGTTCGATTGAATGGGGCCGATGAAGTGCCAGATCAAGGGCAGGTCAGCCAGCTGGGTCTGTTTTTCCAGGGCCTCCTGCAGGTAGTTCTCGCCGAAATCGCACACGCCGGCGGCATGGGCTTCACGAATGGCGTCTGCCGGTTTGGTCTTGCTCACCGCGAGCAGGCCGATGTCCGCGAAATTACGCTGCGAGGCTTGCGCCGCCTCACGGATACGCGCACCGACCTTTGCAATATTCTCTGCTATCGTGGACATTACCTGCGCTCTATAAAAGCCCGCTCGTTCAGCGTTCGCGGCATTCTACCTGCTTGCTTGTAATTGGGGAGTCCCATGGATATCACTGAGCTGCTCGCCTTCAGCGCCAAGCAAGGCGCGTCGGATTTGCACCTCTCGGCGGGGCTGCCGCCGATGATCCGCGTCGACGGCGATGTACGCCGCATCAACCTGCCGCCGCTGGATCACAAGCAGGTACACGCGCTGATCTACGACATCATGAACGACAAGCAGCGCAAGGATTTCGAAGAGTTCCTCGAGACCGACTTCTCCTTCGAGGTGCCGGGCGTGGCGCGTTTCCGGGTCAACGCCTTCAACCAGAACCGTGGCGCGGGTGCGGTGTTCCGGACCATTCCATCCAAGGTACTGACCATGGAAGACCTCGGCATGGGCGAGGTGTTCCGCAAGATCACCGACGTGCCGCGCGGCCTGGTGCTGGTCACCGGCCCCACCGGTTCGGGCAAGTCGACCACCCTGGCTGCGATGCTCGACTACCTCAACAGCAACAAGTACCACCACATCCTCACCATCGAGGACCCCATCGAATTCGTTCACGAGTCGAAGAAGTGCCTGGTCAACCAGCGTGAGGTGCACCGTGATACCCACGGCTTCTCCGAAGCGCTGCGTTCGGCCCTGCGTGAAGACCCGGACATCATTCTGGTGGGCGAGATGCGCGACCTGGAAACCATCCGCCTGGCGCTGACTGCCGCGGAAACCGGCCACTTGGTATTCGGCACCCTGCACACCACCTCTGCTGCCAAGACCATCGACCGCGTGGTCGACGTGTTCCCCGCCGAAGAGAAATCGATGGTGCGTTCGATGCTGTCGGAATCGCTGCAGGCGGTGATCTCGCAGACCCTGCTGAAGAAGATCGGCGGCGGTCGTGTGGCGGCGCACGAAATCATGATCGGTACGCCGGCCATCCGTAACCTGATCCGCGAGGACAAGGTGGCGCAGATGTATTCGGCGATCCAGACCGGTGGTGCGCTGGGCATGCAGACCCTCGATGCCTGCCTGAAGACCCTGGTATCCAAGGGCCTGGTCAGCCGCGACAGTGCGCGCGAGAAGGCCAAGAGCCCGGAAAACTTCTAGGAAAACCCAGTGGGTAGGGTGGGCTTCAGCCCACCAAGGCCGGCCACTGTTGGTGGGCTGAAGCCCACCCTACGGACTGCTTCACGGCTGCGATGACACGCTCGCAGCCGCTGGCCCTGCGCTGCGGGGCCGTGCATTCATGCGTGCGGATGAGTGAACACGACGATGGAATTCGAAAAACTACTGCGTCTGATGGTCGAAAAAGGCGGCTCCGATCTGTTCATCACCGCTGGCGTGCCGCCGTCGATGAAGGTCAATGGCAAGATCATGCCGGTGACCAAGACCGCCATGTCGCCAGAAATGACCCGCGAAACCGTGCTGGGGGTGATGAACGAGGCGCAGCGTCGCGAGTTTGCCGAAAAGCACGAATGCAACTTCGCCATCAGCGCCCGTGGCATCGGCCGCTTCCGTGTCAGTGCCTTCTACCAGCGCAACCTGGTGGGCATGGTGCTGCGCCGCATCGAGACCAATATCCCGACCATCGATGAACTCAAGCTGCCGGACATCCTCAAGAAGCTGGCGCTGACCAAGCGCGGCCTGGTGCTGTTCGTCGGCGCCACCGGCACCGGTAAGTCCACTTCGCTGGCGGCGATGATTGGCTACCGCAACAAGAACAGCAGCGGTCACATCATCTCCATCGAAGACCCGATCGAATACATCCACCAGCACCAGAACTGCATCGTCACCCAGCGCGAGGTGGGCATCGACACCGAGTCCTTCGAGGTGGCGCTGAAGAACACCCTGCGTCAGGCGCCGGATGTGATCCTCATCGGTGAGGTGCGCACCCGCGAGACCATGGACCACGCCGTGGCCTTCGCCGAAACCGGCCACCTGTGCCTGGCCACCCTCCACGCCAACAACGCCAACCAGGCGCTGGACCGCATCATCAACTTCTTCCCGGCCGACCGGCAGAACCAGGTGTGGATGGACCTGTCGCTCAACCTCAAGGCCATCGTCGCCCAGCAGCTGGTGCCGACCCCGGACGGCAAGGGCCGTCGCGCGGTAATCGAGGTGCTGATCAACACCCCGCTGGCCGCCGACCTGATCCGCAAGGGCGAGGTGCATGAACTCAAGGGCCTGATGAAACGCTCCACCGAGCAGGGCATGCAGACCTTCGACCAGGCGCTGTACAACCTCTACACCCAGGGCGAGATCACCTATGAAGATGCGCTGCTCTACGCCGACTCGGCCAACGACCTGCGCCTGATGATCAAGCTCGGTTCGGAAACCGATGGCGATCACCTGACCAGCATGGCCCAGGGCCTGGCGCTGGAGGTCAGCGAAGAAGATCCGGGGCGTCGCTTCCGCTGACGCTGCCTGACGGGGGACGCGCTGCGTCCCCTTCGTTCATCTGGGCAATGCGTTTGCCCTTTCTGCCGGCCAGCACCAAGGCCTGGCCATCGCTCTGCGCACCGGCGCGCGCTTCGCTCATCAGTTGCGGAATCAGCGGGCCTTCCGGCAGATGCTTCCAGAATCTCAGCGGCAGATGCTGCTGCATCACCGTGCGGTTGAGCCGCGCCGGGTTGAAGGTACTGCCGTAATAGGCGCGCCACAGGGCCTGGCCGTCATCATCGGGCTGCTGTGCCCAGGCTTGCCAGTGCGCCGGGCAGCGACGTTCGTGCTGCAGGCGCTGACCATCCCAGAACACGCCGTCGCGCGGCGTGGCGATCAGCCAACTGTGTTTGCCCAGGCGTTCGGCGAAGTGACCACTGGCCGAGGCCAGGATGTCGTGAGCCGGCTCGAACCAGGCGACGAAATCCGGCGCGCCTTGCGCCTTGCTCGGCTGAAAGCGCACGAAGGCATGCAGATGATGGGCCTCGCGGCGCACCGCCTTGAGCCGCCGATGCAATTCGCTGCCGTCGGGGTCGCCGGCCAGCACGGCGCTGCGCTCGCCCTGCACGAAGCGCCAGAGCACGCGGTAGAGCAGGCTCCAGCGCTCCTCGCCGCGGTACTGCGCGGCGCTCTCCAGTAGTTCCAGCAGTTCGGGCGATACGCGCAGACGACCATTGGGTTCCGGCGCGCGTTCGGCGGGCTGGTCGAACAGGCCAGGCGGCGCCTCTTCGTCCAGCCACTGCAGCTGATGCGGCGCCAGGCCTTGCAGTAATGCACGGCGCGCAGCCTGGCGCCAGGTGGCGAAGGTGCCGTCGAAGCGCAGGCTGTGCATCACCACAACGCCATCTGCGCCGGGGTGTCGCGCAACTGCTGGCGCAGCACCAGGGATTCGTGTTCGGCGCGCTGCGGCCGGTAGTCCTGGGTGACGATGAAGGGCTTGGCCTTTTCCAGTACGCAGCGCAGGCGGGTCAGATCCTCATAGCGGATGCGCCGTTCACGCCGTAGCGCGCCCAGGCGTCTGGCGCTGAGCACGCCGATGCCGGGCACGCGGGCGATCAGCGACTCGTCGGCGCGGTTCAGATCCACCGGAAACTGGTCGCGATTGGCCAGTGCCCAGGCCAGCTTGGGGTCGATATCCAGCGCCAGATCGCCGGGGCCGGGCAGCAGCTCCGTGGCGCTGAAACCGTAGCCGCGCATAAGAAAGTCGGCCTGGTACAGGCGGTGTTCGCGCAGCAGCGGCGGCGCCTCGAAGGGCACGCTTTTCGGGCTTTGCGGGATGGGGCTGAAGGCCGAGTAGTAGACGCGGCGCAGGCGATAGTCCTGATACAGGCTCTGTGCGTTGTGCAGGATGGTGCTGTCATCGGTGGCATCGGCACCGACGATCATCTGCGTGCTCTGTCCGGCCGGGGCGAAGCGCGGCGCGCGGCGTTCTTCCTGGGCCTCGCGCTCGCCCTGGTGGATGCTGTGCATGGCCTGGTGAATGCTGCCGACGTTCTTTTCCGGCGCCAGGCGCACCAGGCTGGTTTCGGTGGGCAGTTCGATATTGACGCTGAGGCGGTCGGCATACAGGCCGGCCTCGGCGATCAGTTCCGGCGCGGCATCGGGAATGGTCTTCAGATGAATGTAACCGCGGAACTGATGTTCCTGGCGCAGCAGTTTGGCGACGCGGACCAGCTGCTCCATGGTGTAGTCCGCCGAGCGGATGATGCCGGAGCTGAGGAACAGGCCGCTGATGCAGTTGCGCTTGTAGAAGTCCAGTGTCAGTGTCACCACTTCCTCGGGAGTGAAGCGCGCACGCGGCACGTCGCTGGAGCGGCGGTTGATGCAGTACTGGCAGTCGTACAGGCAGAAGTTGGTCAGCAGGATCTTCAGCAGCGCCACGCAGCGACCGTCTGGCGTGTAGCTGTGGCAGATGCCCATGCCGTTGGTCGAGCCGATGCCGTCCTTGCCTTTGGAGCTGCGCTTGGGCGCGCCGCTGCTGGCGCAGGAGGCATCGTATTTGGCGGCGTCGGCGAGGATGGTGAGCTTGTCGATCAGTTGCATGGCTGGCGATATCGATACTGTTTTTTTATACAGTATATGGGCGTCGTACAGCTATCAAGCCATTCGTTGAGTTGCTCCGCCTGGCCGCAGATGAAACCTTCACCAGACGCGCAGCGTCATAGCTGCATCTCGCACAAGGAGTTCGCCATGCAACGACAGGACACCCACAGCAAGCTGATCGGCTACCTGCTGTGGATTTTCGGTTTTCTCGGTTCGCACCGTTTCTATTACGGCAAGCCGGTGACCGGCACCATCTGGTTCTTCACCCTCGGTTTGCTGTTCATCGGCTGGATCATCGACCTGTTTCTGATTCCCTCGATGGATCGCGAGGCGGACCTGCGTTTTACCGCGGGTGATACTGACTACAACGTCGCCTGGATTCTGCTGACCTTTCTCGGCGTGTTCGGCGTGCACCGCATGTATCAGGGCAAGTGGATCACCGGGATCATCTACCTGCTGACCGGCGGCCTGTTCCTGATCGGCGTGCTCTACGACTTCTGGACGCTCAATACGCAGATCTCGATCAAGAACGCGCAGCGCGGTTGATCCGCCGCATGGCGCACCCTAGGGTCATCGCGCCGTAGCCCGGATGCAATCCGGGGAAATGAAAAGGGCATCCCGCGGGATGCCCTTTTCGTTGTTGCTAGCGGGATCAGTCGTCGCTGTCGTCGTCGTCCGCGCCGTCGACCTTCATGCCCAGCTCCTTGATCTTGCGCGTCAGGGTGTTGCGGCCCCAACCCAGCAGCAGGGCGGCGTCGCGGCGGCGGCCGGCGGTGTGCTTGAGCGCGGTCTCGATCATGATGCGTTCGAAGGCCGGCACGGCAGTATCGAGCAGGTTGGACTGGCCGCGAGCCAGGGCCTGGTCGGCCCACAGGCGCAGCGCCTGTTCCCAGTTGGTCACCGGGGCGGCGTCCTGCGGCTGGCTCAGCAGCTCCGGCGGCAGGTCGTCGACGTGCACTTCGCGTCCCGAGGCCATGACGGTGATCCAGCGGCAGGTGTTCTCCAGCTGGCGCACGTTGCCCGGCCAGGGCAGGTGCTTGAGGTAATCCTCGGTCTCGCTCTTGAGCAGCTTCGGTTCCACCGCCAGTTCCTGAGCGGCGCGGGCGAGGAAGTGGTTGGCCAGGGTGGGGATGTCCTCGCGGCGGTCGGCCAGGCGCGGAATGTGGATGCGGATGACGTTGAGGCGGTGGAACAGGTCTTCGCGAAACTTGCCGGCCTGCACCAGGGTTTCCAGATTCTGGTGGGTGGCGGCGATGATGCGCACGTCCACCTTCACCGGGGTGTGGCCACCAACGCGGTAGAACTCACCATCGGCCAGCACGCGCAGCAGACGCGTCTGGGTGTCGGCCGGCATGTCGCCGATCTCGTCGAGGAACAGGGAGCCGCCATCGGCCTGCTCGAAGCGACCACGGCGCTGGTTGGCCGCGCCGGTGAAGGCGCCTTTTTCGTGGCCGAACAGCTCGGACTCCATCAAATCCTTGGGGATCGCCGCCATGTTCAGGGCGATGAACGGAGCCGCGGCGCGCGGGCTGTGGCGGTGCAGGGCATGCGCCACCAGCTCTTTACCCGTGCCGGATTCACCGTTGATCAGCACGGTGATATTGGAGTGGGACAGGCGGCCGATGGCGCGGAACACCTCCTGCATCGCCGGCGCCTCGCCGATTATTTCCGGGGTGCGCGCCTGTGCGGCGGGCGCGGCCAGGCTTTGTTGTTCCTGGGCGTGCTGGAAGGCGCGCTTGACCAGTGACACCGCCTCGTCGACGTCGAACGGCTTGGGCAGGTATTCGAAGGCGCCGCCCTGGTAGCTGGCCACCGCGCTGTCCAGGTCCGAATGCGCGGTCATGATGATCACCGGCAGGCGCGGGTACAGCTCGCGGATCCGTGCCAGCAGGTCGAGGCCGCTAGCCCCGGGCATGCGGATGTCGGAGATGATCACGTCCGGCTGCTGGCGGGTCAGGCGGGCGAGTACACCGTCGGCACTGTCGAAACTCTGGGTGGTCATGCCTTCCTGTTGCAGGGCCTTTTCCAGTACCCAGCGGATGGAACGATCGTCGTCGACAATCCAGACGGTTTCACTGCGGCTCATGGTGTGGTCGCTCCTTGTTCCAGTGGCAGGAAGATCGAGAACACGGTATGGCCGGGGTGGCTCTCGCATTCGATCAGGCCCTGGTGCTGACTGATGATGTTCTGGGTAATCGCCAGGCCCAGGCCGGTGCCGTCGGCACGCCCGCTGACCATGGGATAGAAGATGGTTTCCTGCAGTTCCGGCGGAATGCCGGGACCGTTGTCGATGATCTCGACCTTGACCACCAGGCGATGGCGCGTATGGCCAATGGTGAACTGGCGCAGGGTGCGGGTACGCAGGCTGATGCGCCCGAGGCCCATGTCATGCTTCTGCCCGGCGATGGCCTGCATGGCGTTGCGCACGATATTGAGCACGGCCTGGATCATCTGCTCGCGATCGATCATCAGGTCCGGGATGCTCGGGTCATAGTCGCGCACCAAAGTGATGCTGCCCTGGGCTTCCGCTTCGATCAGATTGGCGACGCGTTCGAGCACCTCGTGCACGTTGGTCATCGCCAGTGACGGCAATTTGTTCGAACCCAGCATGCGGTCGACCAGGTTACGCAGGCGGTCGGCCTCTTCGATGATGACGTTGGTGTAATCCTTGAGCTCTTCGTTGGGCAGTTCGCGCGAGAGCAGCTGGGCCGCGCCGCGAATGCCGCCGAGCGGATTCTTGATCTCGTGGGCCAGGCCGCGCACCAGCAGTTTGGTGGTCTCCTGCTTGGACAGCTGCGCCTCTTCCTTGGTGATGCGCAGCAGGCGGTCGCGCGGGTGCACTTCCAGCAGCAGCAGGGTCTCGCCCTTGCTGAACAGCGGCGTCACCGCGTAGTCCACGGTCAGCGTCTGGCCGGTGACCGAGGTCAGCACCGCCTCACGCTTGTTGAACGGATGCGCCTGCTCCACCGCCTGGCGCAGCGACGACAGTGCTTCGGGCGATTCGGTGAACAGGTCGCTGATGAACTGGCCATGGCTGCGCTGGCCACTAACGGCCAGGAGCATTTCCGCCGCCGGGTTCATGTACTCAAGGCACAGCTGGCTGTTGAGCAGCAGGGTGGCGGTGGTCAGATTGTCGAGTAGCAGTCGGTGCAGCGCGTCGTTGATGGTCATAGGCAGTGCGTTCCGGCGATGGGCTGGAAAATGCAAGAAGCAAACCAAGGCCCCGAAAAGACGCATTTTTTGTGACCTGCCATCCCTGGCGGCCCCTCTTTGGGCCGTTGCAAGCGAAGTCAAAAATGGCTCCGGGTAAGATCTGCCGGGGTTTTGCTGGTACTGCGACGGGGCAGGGTGGGGAAAAGCGACCCAAAACAGGGACAGCTTAGGAGGTGGTGCGTTGGATTGCACCATTAAGGTGCAATCCGATTCAGAAGAAGGGAAGGATGCTGACGTCTTCCTTGGGCTTGTCTTTCAGCGGGCATTCGGGGCGAACGCCGTAGTCGTCTTTCTTGCAGGGGTTGACCTTGCGCTTCTGCGCCAGGCTCATGCGGTGCATGTGGAAGGGCTGCGCCGGCGTGCGTTCGACGATCAGGCCGGCGGAGTCGATGATCTCTGCCACCAGTTGGTGCGTGCCGCGGTCGACATGCCGCAGGGAAAACACCGGGCTGCGGCTGATTTCGCCCTGCGGTTCGCCGTCTAGCAGCAGTCGGTAGCTGTGGCCGGGCAGCAGGCCCGGTTCGCTGGTGAGGGTGACGATCATATCGCCCGAGCCGTTGTGGATCGAGGCGTCCGGTTCAGGAACGAGAATACGCAGCACCTGGTAGTGCACGGTCGGTTTGCTGACGGCAGGCGGTGCCATACGCACGGTAGAGGCGGGCTTGTTCAGCTCCACGCTGTTGGAGGGCGCGAGCATCACCCGTTCGGCGTTGCTGCTACGCGGTTTGTCGGTGAAGACGCGGTTACCTTCGGCGTCGATGTAGGTATAGACCTGGCCAAAAGCGAGTGGCGCGACGAGCAGAAGCAGGATGAAGGGAAATCGCATGTTCAATTGGCAGGCTTGGGCGCTGGGCGTGGAGGTGGTGGTGTCTGGCGCGCGGGGCTGTTGACGCTGATGCGCTGCACGGTGAAAGTCTCGGTGGCGCTCTGCTGGATGATGCGGTCGCCCGCCATCACGGCCACGGCCAGCGCGTGCTCGCCGCGGTCCAGGTTGGTCAACTGCAGGCTCGGAACATTGCTGGGCTGGCCATAGGGCTCGCCATCGAGAATCAGGCGCAGGCGGTGGCCGGGCTGCAGGCGTGGCTGAATGTTCACGCCAACGATGAAGGTGCCGTTGTTGGCGCGCATGGCTTCATCATCCGGAATACCGGTCAGGCTCAGCTCGGCGTAGGGCGCTTCGCTTTGCGCGGCGGTGTTGTCGTTGCTTGCCGGTATGCTGGGCGTCTGCATTTCCACCGTGTTGGTGGGCGGCAGCTCGACGCTCTCGGCGGCCGTGCCATCCGGCGGCTGGTTGGTGAAGACGGTATTGCCGTTGGCATCGGTGTATTTGTAGATCTGCGCACTGGTCGGCAGAGCCAGGGCAAGCAACAGGCAGGCGAGTAACGGGCGCATGGGCCGATCCTTCCTCGGGTGATGCGCTAAGCCTTGCACTGCTATCGGTTCCTGGCAAGCGCAGGGGGCCATGGCTGTGATGTTTGGCTACAAAAAGTGGACTCGGATCTGCCGTAGGAGCGCATGTGTATGAAAAAGCCCCGCCAGGCAGAGCCGGGCGGGGCTTTCGAACGCGCCGCACGAGGCGGCGCAAACTGGCTTAGACGCTGTAGTACAGGTCGTATTCCAGCGGGTGTACGAAGGTACGTACCTTGATTTCTTCTTCGGACTTCAGCTCGATGTAGGCATCGATGAAGTCGTCGGAGAACACGCCGCCCTTGGTCAGGAACGCGCGGCCCTTGTCCAGCTCTTCCAGGGCTTCTTTCAGGCTGCCGCAAACCTGCGGGATCAGCTTGCCTTCTTCCGGCGGCAGGTCGTACAGGTTCTTGTCGGCAGCATCGCCCGGGTGGATCTTGTTCTGGATGCCGTCGATACCGGCCATCAGCAGCGCAGCGAAGGCCAGGTAGGGGTTGGCAGCCGGGTCCGGGAAGCGTGCTTCGATACGGCGAGCTTTCGGGCTGGCAACGTACGGGATACGGATCGAAGCGGAACGGTTGCGAGCCGAGTAGGCCAGCATTACCGGAGCTTCGAAGCCCGGAACCAGACGCTTGTAGGAGTTGGTCGACGGGTTGGTGAAGCCGTTCAGGGCCTTACCGTGCTTGATGATGCCGCCGATGAAGTACAGAGCGGTCTCGGACAGACCGGCATAGCCTTCACCGGCGAAGGTGTTCTTGCCGTCCTTGGAGATCGACATGTGCACGTGCATGCCCGAGCCGTTGTCGCCGTACAGCGGCTTGGGCATGAAGGTCGCGGTCTTGCCGTAGGCATCGGCGACGTTGTGCACGCAGTACTTCAGGGTCTGAACTTCGTCAGCCTTGGTCACCAGGGTGTTGAACTTCACGCCGATTTCGTTCTGGCCGGCAGTGGCCACTTCGTGGTGGTGCACTTCGACGACCAGGCCCATTTCTTCCATGGCGTTGCACATGGCAGTACGGATTTCGTGGTCGTGGTCGCACGGCGGAACCGGGAAGTAACCGCCTTTGACGGCTGGACGGTGGCCCTTGTTGCCGCCTTCGACGTCGCCGTCGGTCATCCAGGAGCCTTGCTCGGAGTAGATCTTGAACATCGAGCCGGAGATGTCGGACTTGAACTTCACTTCGTCGAAGATGAAGAACTCGGGCTCCGGGCCAACGAATACGGTGTCACCGATGCCGGTGGTTTTCAGGAACTCTTCGGCACGCTTGGCGATGGAGCGCGGGTCACGATCGTAGCCCTGCATGGTGCTTGGCTCGATGATGTCGCAAACGATGATCAGGGTCGGCTCTTCGGTGAACGGGTCCAGTACCGAAGTTTCGTCGACCGGCATCAGGATCATGTCGGAGGCTTCGATGCCTTTCCAGCCGTGGATGGACGAGCCGTCGAACATCTTGCCGTGTTCGAAGAAGTCTTCGTCCAGGGCGTCACGGGCCGGCATGGTCACGTGGTGCTGCTTGCCCTTGGTGTCGGTGAAGCGCAGGTCTACCCACTTCACGTCGTGTTCTTTGATCAGTTGAACAGCCTTAGACATGTTGTCCTCCAGATGGAAAAGGCTCGCTTCGTGGAGCCCCGATATGTGCGGTGAAGCCCGGCGGGATAGTCCTTCAGGGCGACCTGCCTCACAAGGGAGCAAATTGCATGCCAGTGCCCTGTATTGGGCAGAAGCCGCGAAACTCAGGGATTGCGCCGCCTGCGTTGTCATTTGCCAGGAATATTTGCACTGTTTAGGGGCTGGAAATTTCAATAAAGAACCATTTTGGTGCATGAAGTGATCGATGCAGTATTTTTGGTCAAAGCTTGAACAATTTCCGCTATAATCCGCGCCCCTGTTTTTTCGTCCTCCAAGTGGGCGGCTTATTCATGAAGCTCATCGTCAAAGTTTTCCCGGAAATCACCATCAAGAGCCGCCCGGTGCGCAAGCAGTTCATCCGCCAGTTGGGGAAGAACATCCGCTCCGTGCTGCGTGATCTCGACCCCGACGTTCGGGTGACCGGTGTCTGGGACAATCTGGAGGTCGAGACCGACCTGGACGATGCCAGGCTGCTGGCCGAGATGACCGAACGCCTGCGTAACACGCCGGGCATTGGTCTGTTCCTCGAGGTGAATGAGTACCCACTGGGCGATCTGGACGAGATCACCGAACACTGCAAGCGCCACTACGCTGACCAGTTGCCGGGCAAGATCTTCGCCGTGCGTTGCAAGCGTGGCGGCAAGCACGCGTTCAGTTCCATCGATGTCGAACGCCATGTTGGTTCACGTCTGCGTCAGGAGTGCGGTGCAGCCGGTATCGACCTGAAGAAACCGGAAGTCGAAGTGCGTATGGAAATTCGCGACCAGCGCCTCTTCGTGGTGCACAACCGTCACGAAGGCCTGGGCGGCTACCCACTCGGTTCGCTGGAACAGACCCTGGTGCTGATGAGCGGCGGTTTCGACTCCACCGTCGCGGCCTATCAGATGATGCGTCGCGGCCTGGTCAGCCACTTCTGCTTCTTCAATCTCGGCGGCCGTGCCCACGAATTGGGCGTGATGGAAGTGGCGCACTATATCTGGCAGAAGTTCGGCCGTTCGCAGCGCGTGCTGTTCATCAGCGTGCCGTTCGAGGAAGTGGTCGGCGAGATTCTCGGCAAGGTCGACAACAGCCAGATGGGCGTCATCCTCAAACGCATGATGCTGCGCGCGGCTACTCGGGTCGCCGAGAAACTGCAGATCGAGGCGCTGGTCACCGGTGAGGCGATCAGCCAGGTCTCGAGCCAGACCCTGACCAACCTGGCGGTGATCGACTCGGCCACCGACATGCTGGTGATGCGCCCGCTGATTGCCAGCCACAAGCAGGACATCATCGATACCGCCACGCACATCGGTACCGCCGAGTTCGCCAAGAACATGCCCGAATACTGCGGCGTAATCTCGGTCAACCCGACCACCAAGGCCCGCGGTTACCGCGTGGAGAAGGAGGAGGCCCAGTTCGACATGGCCATCCTCGAACGTGCCCTGGAACGCGCGACTCAACTGCCCATCGACCGCGTGATCGACGAACTGGGCAAGGACGTGCAGGTCGAGGAAGTGCGTGAAGCGCTGGCCGGGCAGATCGTCATCGATATCCGTCACCCCGATGCCGCCGAAGACGAGCCGCTGGACGTGCCGGGCATCGAAGTGCAGGCTCTGCCGTTTTATGCGCTGAACAACAAATTCAAGGAACTGGATGAGAACCGCCAGTACCTGCTGTATTGCGATAAGGGCGTGATGAGTCGCCTGCACGCCCATCACTTGCTGAGCGAGGGGCATGCCAATGTGCGCGTTTATCGCCCGGCATAAGGTGCCCGGATTGTATGGCGGCAGCATCCGCCATCGCCCTCCCGACCACACGGCGCGCTGACCACTCCTACGCTCTTCATATTTTTCGCCCAGGCTGGGCGATGCACCGAATCCTCTGATCGAGACATACACAGTGATTGAAAATCTACGCAATATCGCCATCATCGCCCACGTCGACCACGGCAAGACCACCCTCGTCGACAAGCTGCTCAAGCTCTCCGGCACCCTCGACCGCAAGGAAGCCGAGAACGAGCGCGTGATGGACTCCAACGACCAGGAAAAGGAACGCGGCATCACCATCCTGGCCAAGAACACCGCCATCAAGTGGAACGACTACCGGATCAACATCGTCGACACCCCCGGCCACGCCGATTTCGGCGGCGAGGTCGAGCGCGTGATGAGCATGGTCGACTCCGTGCTGCTGGTGGTCGATGCCCAGGACGGCCCCATGCCGCAGACCCGCTTCGTGACCCAGAAGGCGTTCAAGGCCGGTCTGCGCCCGATCGTCGTGGTGAACAAGATCGACCGTCCGGGCGCGCGTCCTGACTGGGTCATCGACCAGATCTTCGACTTGTTCGACAACCTCGGTGCCACCGACGAGCAGCTGGACTTCCCGATCGTCTACGCCAGCGCCCTGAACGGCATTGCCGGTCTGGATCACGAGAAGATGGACGACAACATGGACGCCCTGTTCCAGGCCATCGTCGACCATGTGCCGGCCCCGCAGGTCGACACCGAAGGCCAGTTCCAGATGCAGATCTCCCAGCTGGACTACAACAGCTTCCTCGGCGTGATCGGCATCGGCCGCATCGCCCGCGGCAAGGTGCGCTCCAACACCCCGGTGACCGCCATCGGCGCCGACGGCAAGAAGCGCAACGGCCGCATCCTGAAGATCATGGGCCACCACGGCCTGCAGCGCGTCGAGGTGGAAGAAGCCACCGCCGGCGACATCGTCTGCGTTTCGGGCATGGACGAGCTGTTCATCTCCGACACCCTGTGCGATCAGAACAACGTCGAGGCCCTGCCGCCGCTGACCGTCGACCAGCCGACCGTGAGCATGACCTTCCAGGTCAACGACTCGCCGTTCGCCGGCAAGGAAGGCAAGTTCGTCACCAGCCGCAACATCAAGGACCGCCTGGAGAAGGAACTGCTGCACAACGTGGCGCTGCGCGTCGAACAGGGCGACAGCCCGGAGAAGTTCAAGGTCTCCGGCCGTGGCGAGCTGCACCTGTCGGTGCTGATCGAAACCATGCGCCGCGAAGGCTTCGAGCTGGCCGTCGGCCGCCCGGAAGTGGTGATCATCGAGAACGAGGCCGGCGAGAAGCAGGAGCCCTACGAGAACGTCACCATCGACATCGAGGAGCAGCACCAGGGTTCGGTGATGGAGCAGATGGGCCTGCGCAAGGGCGATCTGACCAACATGATCCCCGACGGCAAGGGCCGTATTCGCCTCGAATACACCATCCCGGCACGCGGCCTGATCGGCTTCCGCAACAACTTCCTGACCCTGACCTCGGGCACCGGCATCCTCACCTCGACCTTCAGCCACTACGGCCCGATCAAGGCCGGCGAAGTCACCAACCGCCTCAACGGCGTGCTGGTCTCCATGGCCACCGGCACCGCGCTGACCTACTCGCTGGAAACCCTGCAGGATCGCGGCAAGCTGTTCCTGTCCCCGGGCGACGAAGTCTACGAAGGCCAGCTGGCCGGCATCCACAGCCGCGACAACGACCTGGTCATCAACCCGACCAAGGCCAAGAAGCTCGACAACATGCGCGCTTCCGGCAAGGACGAGACCATCCAGCTGACCCCGGCGCTGAAATTCACCCTGGAACAGGCGCTGGAATTCATCGCTGACGACGAGCTGGTCGAAGTGACGCCGAAGTCGATCCGCCTGCGCAAGAAGATGCTCAACGAGAACGACCGCAAGCGCTTCGAGCGCTCCAAGGTCTGAGTCGCTTCAGGCTGAAATGAAAAGCCCCGCCAGATCGCTCTGGCGGGGCTTTTTTGTGGGTTTTGCCGAGCGCCGGGACGCGCGGGCATGAGTCGCGAGCTAGCGGCTCAACTCATACACGCAGATGTTTACCGTGCTGGCCAGGTTCAGTGACTCGATCGCGCCGCTGCCGGCAATGGTAAACGGCGTGGCGTTGAGCTCGCTCAGCGCCTGGCCGGGGACGCCGCGCGCTTCATTGCCGAACAGGTAGCAGTCGGCCTGCGCGAAGGCCGGCGCGCGCAGGCTTTGGCCCTGCATGTCGAGGCAGGCGATGCGTGCAAAGCGCGTGCTCAGGTTGTCGAGGCTGACATCCTGCTCGATGGGGGTGTGAAAGATTGCCCCCATGCTGGCGCGCACCACCTTGGGATTGAAGGGGTCGACGCTGCCGGGGCTGAGCAGGCAGCGGAAGCCGCCGAACCAGGCCAGACTGCGCAGGATGGTGCCGAGGTTGCCGGGGTCCTGGATCTCGTGCAGATAAATGGCCTTGCCGGCCGGCGCCGACGGGCTGGCGCCAATCGCCGCCATCGGCACTACCGCGATGACTCCCTGCGGGGTCTTGGTGTCGGCGATCTGCGCCATCTGTCGGTCACTGATCAGGTGCGTCCTGAACGGGCCCTGCCAGTGCTCGTAGGCGGCCGTGACGTAGAGTTCGCTGCTCGCCAGCAGGGGCGCGTGCTGCGCCGCTTTCTGCAGTTCCAGCACCAGGTGTTCGCCCTCGACGAGGAAGTGGCCGAATTGCTCCCGGTACTTTTTCTGCTGCAGTTTCTTGACGTCGTCGAGTTTCATGGAAGGCCTGGAAAGGGGCGTGAAAGCGGGGCTCCTCGCGGTAGCGAGGCCGCTGCGATTGTACCTGCCACCCGGCGGGCTGTCAGGCTGCAGGGCCGGCCGGCGTGAGCCGGAGGGCTGCGATGGCTTATACTCGCGACAATTGTGCAGCCCGGGTCACCATGCCGGCGGGCTGCCTTCCTGGAATTGATCTGGTTGAACGATGAAACGCTCAAAAAGCAGCAGCCGCTGGCTGAACGAACATGTGAACGATCCCTACGTGAAGCAGGCGCAGAAGGACGGCTACCGCTCGCGTGCCGCCTACAAGCTGATCGAGCTCAACGAAAAGGACAAGCTGATTCGTCCCGGTATGCTGATGATGGATCTGGGCTCGGCCCCCGGTGGCTGGTCGCAGATCGCCGGACGTATGGTGGGGGCCACCGGCCGGGTAATCGCCAGCGACATCCTGCCGATGGATTCGCTCGATAACGTCGACTTCATCCAGGGTGACTTCACCGATGACAAGGTGTTCCAGCAGATTCTCGATCTGCTCGATGGTCGTCGCCCGGATCTGATCGTCTCTGACATCGCCCCCAACATCAGCGGCGTCGGCGTGGCCGATCAGGCGGCGTCGATGTATCTGGTGGAGCTGGTGCTGGACATGGCCCGACAGGTGCTCAAGCCTGGCGGCAACTTCGTCGCCAAGGTGTTTCAGGGCGAGGGTTCGGATGAGTACCTGCGCGACGTCCGGCGTTCCTTCGAGAAGGTCATGGTGCGCAAGCCGGCAGCCTCGCGTCCGCGTTCGCGTGAGGTGTACTACGTCGCCAAGGGCTTCAAGGGCGACGCTCAGTAGGGATCAGTCTGCGCGCCCGCGCGGCGTTTGTGCTGAGCCAGCCAGCGCTCGGCGTTCTGTGATGCGCTTGCTGCGGGGAGGCTTACGGGGGAAGTGGCCGGCTTAATGAGGCCGGCCACTGGCATGGCCCAGCGGGGCGGCGTCAGCCCTCTACCTGGCGCAGTTGCGCCGGGGTGTCGCCGAGGTTGTTGAGCATGCGCTCGCTGTACCAGTCGAGGAAGTTGATCACGCCAAACTCGTAGGTCTTGGAGTACGGGCCGGGCTGGTAGGCGGTGGAGTTGATGCCGCGCTGGTTTTCCTCGCCCAGGCGGCGATCCTGGTCGTTGGTGGCGTCCCAGACTTCGCGCAGGCGAGCCACGTCGTAGTCGACGCCTTCGACCGCGTCCTTGTGCACCAGCCACTTGGTGATGACGATTGACTCCTGGGCGCTGACCGGCCACACGGTGAAGTTGATCATGTGGTCGCCCATGCAGTGGTTCCACGAGTGCGGCAGGTGCAGGATGCGCATCGAACCCAGGTCCGGGTCGGTGATGCGGCCCATCAGCTTCTTGCAGCCCGGCTTGCCGTCCATGGTCATGGACACGGTGCCCTTGAGCAGCGGCATGCGCACGATGCGGTTGCGCAGACCGAAGCTGGCGTGGGCGTAGGGGATGTTGTCCTTGTCCCAGCGGGTGGTGCACTCGGCGACCTGGTCCTTGAACGCCTGGCTGGCGCGCGGGTCGGTGACGTCGTCCCATTCCAGCAGGGTGTTGAGCAGCTCCGGGTGCGAACCATTGCAGTGGTAGCACTCGCGGTTGTTCTCGATCACCAGTTTCCAGTTCGCCTGCTCGCGCATGGTGCTCTGCACGGCGACCTTGGTGTTCTCCATGGCGTACGGTTCCATGTAGTGAGCCAGGGTGCTCAGGAACTCGTCGATGGCCGGCGGGTTGTCCGCCAGGCTGATGAAGATGAAGCCGCCAGCGGTCTTGCAGTTGACCGGCTTGAGGTTGTAGTCGGACAGCTTGAAGTTGTCGCCCATCTCGGTACCGGCGAACAGCAGGCGGCCGTCCAGCTCGTAGGTCCACTGGTGGTAGGGGCACACCAGTTTGGCGACCTTGCCCTTGTCGCTGACGCACAGGCGCGAACCGCGGTGGCGGCAGACGTTGTGGAAGGCGTGGATCTGGCCTTCGGCGCCGCGGATGACGATGATCGGGTTGTCGCCGATCTGTACGGTGAGGAAGTTGCCCTTGGTCGGGATTTCGCTGGTCATGCCGGCGATCAACCATTCCTTGTGGAAGATCTCCTGCATGTCGACCTGGAACAGGCGCTCGTCGTTGTAGAAGGGCTGCGGCAGCGAGAAGCTGTGGTCGCGTTCGTGCAGCATCTGGGCAGTGGCCTTGCGGACGGGCTCTAGCGGGTCGCCCAGGCTCAGGTTTTGGGTGCAGTCCATGTTGGCTCCTCAGTGGCGGGCGCGGCGCGCCTGCCGGAAAAAGTGGCTGATACGGTATGTGCCGCAAGGCTTCGATCAATCGCCGTCGCCTGCAAAGGGCGTACATGCTTGGTGAGGCGGAGTGTGGAGCCGGCGCAAGGGCAAACCTTATCCATGGGCGACATGGCTGGATTTGTTTCCGACGCGCCAGGCCCCGTGCCATCAGGCAGGTCGCGATAAGCATGCGGATGTCGCAGGTAGATAAATGACGGCCGGCGGCCTTTCGCACAATCCGCCGCATAGTAGGCCGATATCCGGCCATGTGGAGTGCTGTTCATGACCACCAACGCCTTCCTCAACCCGGTTACCACTCAGACCTGGACCAATGGCCGCCACCTGGTGCGTTGCGTCAAGGTGATCCAGGAAACCTGGGACGTTCGCACCTTCTGTTTCATGGCGGACCAGCCGGTGCTGTTCTTCTTCAAGCCGGGCCAGTTCGTCACTCTGGAACTGGAGATCGACGGCCAGCCGATCATGCGTTCGTACACCATTTCCAGCTCGCCTTCGGTGCCCTACAGCTTCTCCATCACCATCAAGCGGGTGCCGGGCGGCAAGGTATCGAACTGGCTGCACGACAACCTCAAGGTGGGCGATGAGGTGCCGGTGCACGGTCCGGTCGGGCTGTTCAACGCCATCGACTTTCCTTCCGACAAGGTGCTGTATCTCTCCGGCGGGGTCGGTATCACTCCGGTGATGTCGATGGCGCGCTGGTTCTACGACACCAATGCCAATGTCGATATGGTGTTCGTGCACAGCGCCCGCTCGCCAAAGGACATCATCTACCAGCGTGAGCTGGAGCATATGGCCGCGCGCATCAACAACTTCAGCCTGCACGTGATCTGTGAGAAGCATGGTCTGGGCGAGGCCTGGGCTGGCTATCGCGGTTATCTGAACAAGCCGATGCTGGAGCTGATTGCGCCGGACTTCCTCGAGCGTGAGATCTTCTGCTGCGGCCCGACGCCCTACATGAGCGCGGTCAAGCGTCTGCTCGAGGCAGCCGGCTACGACATGAGCCGTTACCACGAGGAGGCCTTCGGCCCGACGCCCCCGGAGATTCGCGCCGAGGTCAAGGAGCTGGCGGCCGAAGCCGCCGATGCCCCGGAGTTGCCGGTCGGCGAGCTCAATCAGGTGGAGTTCACCAGCACTGGCAAGAGCATCCGCGTGGCGCCCGGCGAGACCGTGCATGCCGCTGCTGCCAAGCTCGGTCTGCATATTCCCAAGGCCTGCGGCATGGGTATCTGTGGTACCTGCAAGGTTATGAAGACGGCAGGCGAAGTGGACATGGAGCACAACGGCGGCATTACCGACGAGGACGTGGCCGAAGGCTACATCCTGTCTTGCTGCAGTGTGCCGAAAGGCGACGTGGCGATCGATTATTGATCGCCACAGTTACCCGCAAACTCGCGGCGCTTCTGTAGCCCGGATGAAATCCGGGAGTGGCGGGTACATCGTTCCCGGATTTCATCCGGGCTACTTAGTCAGAAGCTCCATTTGTGGGGCTTCTGTCGTTTTCAGGCGCTCATCACTTCACGGATGTCGGCGGCCAGCTGACGCACACGCGCTTCGTCGGTATCCCACGAGCACATGAAGCGTGCGCCACCGGCGCCAATGAAGGTGTAGAAACGCCAGCCGCGGGCGGTGAGGGCGGCGATGGCCGGCTCCGACAGTTGCAGGAATACGCCGTTGGCTTCCACCGGGAACATCAGGCTGACGCCGGGTACGTCTTCCACCAGCGAGGCCAGCAGCTGTGCGCAGCGGTTGGCGTGGTTGGCGTACTTGAGCCAGGCATCGTCCTGCAGGATGCCGACCCAGGGCGCCGACAGGTAGCGCATCTTCGAGGCCAGCTGGCCGGCCTGCTTGCAGCGATAGTCGAAGTCTTCGGCCAGCGCCTTGTTGAAGAAGATGATCGCCTCGCCCACCGCCATGCCGTTCTTGGTGCCGCCGAAGCACAGCACATCGACACCGGCCTTCCAGGTCAGCTCCGCCGGGCTGCAGCCCAGGAAAGCGCAGGCATTGGAGAAGCGCGCGCCGTCCATGTGCAGGTTGAGGTTCAGTTCCTTGCAGACCTGGCTGATGGCGCGGACTTCTTCCGGGCGGTATACGGTGCCGACTTCGGTGGTCTGGGTGAGGGTGACCACGCGCGGTTTCGGGTAGTGGATGTCCTGGCGCTTGAGGGCGATTTCGCGGATCGCCTGCGGCGTCAGCTTGCCGTTTTCAGTCTTGGCCAGCAGCAGCTTGGAGCCGTTGGAGAAGAACTCCGGCGCGCCGCATTCGTCGGTTTCGACGTGGGCGGTCTCCGAGCAGATCACGCTGTGGTAGCTCTGGCACAGCGAGGCCAGGGCCAGGGAGTTGGCGGCGGTGCCGTTGAAGGCGAAGAACACCTCGCAGTCGGTCTCGAACAGACGGCGGAAGTGGTCAGCGGCGCGTGCCGTCCATTCGTCATCGCCGTAGGCACGCTGGTGGCCCTGGTTGGCCTCGGCCATGGCGGCCCAGGCTTCGGGACAGATGCCGGAGTAGTTGTCGCTGGCGAATTGCTGGGCATTGTCGGGCATTGGCGCGTTCCTTCTGAAAAACCTGCCGGCGGGTCTGCCGGGAAAGCCTCTACTTTAACCCTGCGGCTATCTGTCAGGCGTCCTTCGCCGCGACGAGTTGTTGCGCTGAAGCGTACTGCCGAGTCGGTTCGTGGCCAATCGTTCGGCTAGCAGATGGAACTTGAAGCTTGCTCTGGCGTTCACACTTACCAGAGGGCGGCAGTCGATCCGCTCTCCGCAATCAAGAGAAGGAGTTTCCCATGACTTATCGTCACCTGCTCGCCCTTGCCCTGCCGCTGGCCGTGGCGCTGCCCGTTTCCGCCGCCGAGTGGTCGGATAATGCCAAGACCGAATTCGTTCAGCAGTGCATTGCTGGCGCACCGGCAGGCTACGAGGAGCCACAACTGCGCGCTTATTGCGACTGCGCTGCGACCAACGTCAGCAAGGAATTCAGCGAAGCCGAGTTGCAGGAAATCAGCCGGCAATCCCCGCCTGACCCTGCCATGCAGCAGCGTCTGGTGAATGCCTCCAGCAGCTGTGCTGGCAAGCTCAAGCCTTAAGGCGTCGTTGAGCAAATAGCAGGCGCTGGCGGCGGAGCCCCATGGGCTCTGGCCCGGCGCCATGTTTCCACAGGCCATGCACAGCGCCGCCCACAGTATTTGTGCACAAGCCTGCTCTATCTCTTTGATCCTGTTCGATTTTTAGCCGCCTCTCGGCAAGCCCCGGCTGCTCTGGCTTCGCGCCTGCGTCGAACAGCCTATGCACAGTTTCATCCACATCTTCTGTGCATATCCCCAACCGATCCTCGCCTCTCGCCCATGTCGCTGGTGGATAAGCCAGGGGGGCGGCGTGGCTGTATGGATATCGAACACGACCCTCAGCGGCAGCGCTGGCAGGGGCGGTAGCCATCTGCTGACAGCTTTTCCACAGGCTAGTCCACCGCTTCTGTGCATGGTCCGCATTGTTAACTGCTTGATATCGATCAGGAAATGACCGCGACCCGGCAGCCCCTGCAGATGCTGGGGCGACGCGCGGTATGCACGGTTTATCCACAGCTTGATCCCCGTTATTTGTGCGCAAAACCGCGAACTGATCTCGACGCGCCTGATTGCGACAAGACCATGTCGCAAACGAATGCTCTCACGGCGTTGGCAGGCATTTGAGTGGGCAGGGGCGGCCCTACCATCGCTGCACAGGGCCTTGCCGGCCCGCCCGTCCAAGACCGCCGCCCACAGGCGCTGCAGGAGAGTCGAGATGTTCAGCAAGCAGGATCAGATTCAGGGTTACGACGACGAGTTGCTCGCGGCGATCGATCAGGAAGAACGCCGTCAGGAAGAGCACATCGAGCTGATCGCCTCGGAGAACTACTGCAGCCAGCGGGTGATGGAAGCGCAGGGCAGCGGCCTGACCAACAAGTACGCCGAAGGTTATCCGGGCAAGCGTTATTACGGTGGCTGCGAGTACGTAGACAAGGTCGAGCAACTGGCCATCGACCGCGCCAAGGCCCTGTTCGGCGCCGATTACGCCAACGTTCAGCCGCACTCCGGTTCCTCGGCCAACAGCGCCGTGTACCTGGCGTTGCTCAATGCCGGCGACACCATCCTCGGCATGAGCTTGGCCCACGGCGGCCACCTGACCCACGGCGCCAAGGTGTCGTCCTCGGGCAAACTCTACAACGCCGTGCAGTACGGCCTGGACACCGCTACCGGGCTGATCGACTACGACGAGGTCGAGCGCCTGGCCGTGGAGCACAAGCCGAAGATCATCGTCGCCGGCTTCTCCGCCTACTCCAAGACCCTCGACTTCCCGCGTTTCCGCGCCATCGCCGACAAGGTTGGCGCGCTGCTGTTCGTCGATATGGCTCACGTCGCTGGCCTGGTCGCCGCCGGTCTGTACCCGAACCCGATTCCCTTCGCCGATGTGGTCACCACCACCACCCACAAGACTCTGCGCGGCCCGCGTGGCGGCCTGATCCTGGCCAAGGCCAACGAAGAGATCGAGAAGAAGCTCAACTCCGCCGTATTCCCCGGTGCCCAGGGTGGCCCGCTGATGCACGTCATCGCCGCCAAGGCCGTGTGCTTCAAGGAGGCCATGGAGCCTGAGTTCAAGGCTTACCAGCAGCAGGTGATCGACAACGCCCAGGCCATGGCCAAGGTCTTCGTCGAGCGCGGTTACGAGGTGGTTTCCGGTGGTACCGACAACCACCTGTTCCTGCTCAGCCTGATCAAGCAGGGCCTGACCGGTAAGGAAGCCGATGCTGCCCTGGGTCGCGCCGGCATCACCGTGAACAAGAACGCCGTGCCGAACGATCCGCAGTCGCCGTTCGTGACCTCCGGTATCCGTATCGGTACCCCGGCCGTCACCACCCGCGGCTTCAAGGTCGCCCAGTGCCAGGCGCTGGCTGGCTGGATCTGCGACATCCTCGACCACCTCGGCGATGCCGATGTCGAGGCGCAGGTGGCCAAGCTGGTCGCCGGGCTGTGCGCGGATTACCCGGTCTATCGCTAAGCCAACCTTCTCGCTCGGTCCCTCTCGCGCAGTCGCGAGAGGGCAGTAGAACCCTGGAGCATGCCCATGCAACGTTATTCCGGCTTCGGCCTGTTCAAGCACTCGTTCAGCCATCATGAGAACTGGCAGCGCATGTGGCGTAATCCAACGCCCAAGCCGGTTTATGACGTGATCATCGTCGGCGGTGGCGGTCACGGCCTGGCCACGGCCTACTACCTGGCCAAGGAATTCGGCGTGAAGAACGTCGCCGTGGTGGAGAAGGGCTGGCTTGGCGGTGGCAACACCGCGCGCAATACCACCATCGTGCGTTCCAACTACCTGTGGGACGAGTCCGCACAGCTCTACGAACACGCCATGAAGTTGTGGGAAGGGCTGTCGCAGGACATCAACTACAACGTCATGTTCTCCCAGCGCGGTGTCTACAACCTCTGCCACACCCTGCAGGACATGCGTGACGCCGAGCGCCGCGTCAGCGCCAACCGTCTCAACGGCATCGACGGCGAACTGCTCGACGCCAAGCAGGTGGCCGAGGAAATTCCCTATCTCGACTGCAGCAAGAACACCCGCTACCCGGTGATGGGCTCGACCGTGCAGCGCCGTGGCGGTGTGGCCCGTCACGACGCCGTGGCCTGGGGCTTCGCCCGCGCCGCCGACGCCCTCGGCGTGGATCTGATCCAGAACACCGAGGTGATCGGCTTCCGCAAGCAGAACGGCGCGTGCATCGGCGTGGAAACCACCAAGGGCTTTATCGGCGCCAAACGCGTCGGCGTGGTCACCGCCGGCAACTCCGGGCATATGGCCCGCCTCGCCGGCTTCCGTCTGCCGCTGGAATCGCACCCGCTGCAGGCGCTGGTTTCCGAGCCGATCAAACCCATCATCGACAGCGTGATCATGTCCAACGCCGTGCATGGCTACATCAGCCAGTCGGACAAGGGCGACCTGGTCATCGGCGCCGGTATCGACGGTTACAACGGCTATGGCCAGCGTGGCTCGTACCACACCATCGAACACACCCTGCAGGCCATCGTCGAGATGTTCCCGGTGCTCTCGCGGGTACGCATGAACCGCCAGTGGGGCGGCATCGTCGACACCTGCCCGGACGCCTGCCCGATCATCTCCAAGACTCCGGTGGACAACCTGTTCTTCAACTGCGGCTGGGGCACTGGCGGCTTCAAGGCTACTCCGGGCTCGGGCCACGTGTTCGCCGCCAGCCTGGCCAAGGGTGAGATGCACCCGCTGGCCAAGCCGTTCTCCATCGACCGTTTCCACACCGGCGCACTGATCGACGAGCACGGCGCCGCTGCGGTGGCTCACTAAAAGCGCGCGTAGCGCAAAGCTGATGACCCTCTCCCGCTTGCGGGAGAGGGTGCCCGAAGGGCGGGAGAGGGTGGTTCGGCCAACACCGAATGCCCTCTCCCCCGACCCCTCTCCCACAAGTGGGAGAGGGGAGACAAGATAAACCCCGTTGGCATCTGCGAGCGGGGAGTGTTTCAGGAGGCCAACATGCTGCACATCTTCTGCCCCTACTGTGGCGAACTGCGCTCCGAAGAGGAATTCCACGCCAAGGGCCAGGCGCACATCGCGCGCCCGCTCGATCCCGATGCCTGCAGTGATGCGCAGTGGGGCGAGTACATGTTCTTCCGCGACAACCCGCGCGGCATCCACCATGAGCTGTGGGTGCACGCGGCCGGTTGCCGCAAGTATTTCAACGTCACCCGCCACACCGTGACCTACGAGATCCTCGAGACCTACAAGGTCGGCGAGAAGCCCTCGGTCAGCGCTACCGGCATCCTCGAGAAAAAAGCCGTGGCAGAAGGAGTAACGGCATGAGTCAGGTCAATCGTCTTGCCAAGGGCGGTCGCATCGACCGTAGCCAGCCGCTGAGTTTCACCTTCAACGGCCAGACCTATCAGGGCTTCGCCGGCGACAGCCTGGCCGCCGCGCTGCTGGCCAATGGCGTCGACATCGTCGGTCGCAGCTTCAAGTACTCGCGCCCACGCGGCATCGTCGCTGCGGGCGCGGAAGAGCCCAATGCCGTGCTGCAGATCGGCTCCACCGAGGCGGCGCAGATCCCCAACGTGCGCGCCACCCAGCAGGCGCTGTACAGCGGTCTGGTGGCCAACAGCACCAACGGCTGGCCGAGCGTCAACACCGACCTGATGGGCATTCTCGGCAAGGTCGGCGGCGGCATGATGCCGCCCGGTTTCTATTACAAGACCTTCATGTATCCGCAGAACTTGTGGATGACCTACGAGAAGTACATCCGCAAGGCCGCAGGCCTGGGCCGTTCGCCCACCGAGGTCGACCCGGACATCTATGACCAGCTCAACCAGCACTGCGACGTGCTGATCGTCGGCGCCGGCTCTGCCGGTCTCGCCGCCGCGCTGGCGGCTGGCCGTAGCGGCGCGCGGGTGATCCTCGCCGATGAACAGGAAGAGTTCGGCGGCAGCCTGCTCGATACCCGCGAAACCCTCGACGGCAAGCCTGCCGCCGATTGGGTCGCGCAAGCCGTAGCCGAATTACAGAGCCTGCCGGAAGTGACCCTGCTGCCGCGCGCCACGGTCAACGGTTACCACGACCACAACTTCCTCACCATCCATCAGCGCCTGACTGATCACCTCGGTGAAACCGCGCCGATGGGCCAGGCCCGTCAGCGCATGCACCGCGTGCGTGCCAAGCGCGTGGTGCTGGCCAGTGGCGCCCACGAGCGGCCGCTGGTGTACGCCAACAACGACGTGCCCGGCAACATGCTGGCTGGCGCCGTATCGACCTATGTGCGTCGCTATGGTGTGGCGCCAGGGCAGGAACTGGTGTTGTCGACCAACAATGATTACGCCTACCGCGTGGTGCTCGACTGGCTCGATGCCGGGCGCAAGGTGGTGGCGGTGGCCGATGCGCGCAGCAACCCGCGTGGCAGCTGGGTCGAGGAAGCGCGTGCGCGTGGCGTGCGCATCCTCACCGGCAGCGCAGTGGTCGAGGCACGTGGCAGCAAGCGCGTGACCGGTGCGCGTATCTGCGCCATCGATGCCAAGGCACACAAGGTCACCAGCCCTGGCGAAGTGCTCGACTGCGACCTGATCGTCAGCTCCGGCGGCTACAGCCCGGTGGTGCACCTGGCGTCGCACCTGGGCGGTCGCCCGGAGTGGCGTGAGGACATCCTCGGTTTCGTGCCGGGCCCGGGCAACGGCATCCAGCAGCGCATCGATGCCGGCGCGGTGAACGGTGTGTTCGCCCTCGGCGACGTGCTCGCCAATGGCTTCGAGGCCGGCGCCAAGGCGGCAGCCGAAGCCGGCTACAAGACCGTCAGCGGCAGCCTGCCGCAGGCCGAGACGTTGCACGAGGAGCCGATGCTGGCGCTGTTCCAGGTGCCGCACGACAAGGGCACATCGCGTGCGCCGAAGCAGTTCGTCGACCTGCAGAACGACGTCACCGCGGCCGGTATCGAGCTGGCAACGCGTGAAGGCTTCGAGTCGGTCGAGCACGTCAAGCGCTACACCGCACTGGGCTTCGGTACCGACCAGGGCAAGCTGGGCAATATCAACGGCCTGGCCATCGCCGCGCGCTCGATGGGCATCAGCATCGTGCAGATGGGTACCACCATGTTCCGTCCAAACTACACGCCGGTGACCTTCGGCGCCGTAGCCGGTCGCCACTGTGGCGAGCTGTTCGATGCCAAGCGCTACACCGCGATGCAGGCCTGGCACGTGAAGAACGGCGCCGAGTTCGAGGACGTCGGCCAGTGGAAGCGCCCCTGGTACTTCCCGAAAAATGGCGAGGACCTGCATGCCGCTGTGGCCCGTGAGTGCCTGGCTGTGCGCAACAGCGTGGGTATTCTCGATGCCTCGACCCTGGGCAAGATCGACATCCAGGGCCCGGATGCGCGCGAGTTCCTCAATCGCGTTTACACCAACGCCTGGACCAAGCTGGACGTGGGCAAGGCGCGCTACGGCCTGATGTGCAAGGAAGACGGCATGGTCTTCGACGACGGCGTCACCGCCTGTCTGGCCGACAACCATTTCGTCATGACCACCACCACTGGCGGCGCTGCCCGCGTGATGGAGTGGCTGGAGATCTACCACCAGACCGAATGGCCGGAGCTGAAGGTGTATTTCACTTCGGTCACCGACCACTGGGCGACCATGACCCTGTCCGGCCCCAACAGCCGCAAGCTGCTAGCCAAGGTCACCGACATCGACCTGGACAAGGACGCCTTCCCCTTCATGAGCTGGAAGGAAGGCAAGGTCGGTGGCGTGCCGGCCCGCGTGTTCCGCATCTCCTTCACCGGTGAGCTCTCCTACGAAGTCAACGTGCAGGCCGACTACGCCCTGGGCGTGTGGGAGCAGCTCATCGAGGCAGGCAAGAAATACGGCCTGACCCCCTACGGCACCGAGACCATGCACGTGCTGCGCGCCGAGAAGGGTTTCATCATCGTCGGCCAGGACACCGACGGTTCGGTCACCCCGGACGATCTGGGCATGGGCTGGTGCGTCGGTCGTACCAAGCCGTTCTCCTGGATCGGCTGGCGCGGCATGAACCGCGAGGACTGCCTGAAGGAAAACCGCAAGCAGCTGATCGGCCTCAAGCCGCTGGACCCGAATAAGGTCCTGCCGGAAGGCGCGCAGCTGGTGTTCGATCCCAAGCAGCCGATTCCGATGACCATGGTCGGTCACGTCACCTCCAGCTACATGAGCGCGGCCATGGGTTACAGCTTCGCCATGGCCCTGGTCAGGGGTGGCCTGTCGCGCATCGGCGAGCGCGTGTTCGCGCCGCTGGCCGATGGCAGCGTGATCGAAGCCGAAATCGTCAGCCCCGTGTTCTATGACCCGAAAGGGGACCGCCAGAATGTCTAACGTCAATGTCTACAAGCAACGCCCCGACGACGTCGCCGGGCAATCGCCGCTGCACCACGCCGGCCTGCACGAGCTGGCCGGCAAGGGCCGCAAGGGCGCCGGAGTGACCCTGCGCGAGAAGAAGCTGCTGGGCCATCTGGTCCTGCGTGGCGACGCCGACGATGCCAACTTCGCCGGCGGCGTGCACAAGGCCCTGGGGCTCGAGCTGCCAGTGGCGCTCACCCTGGTGGCCAACGGCGACACCTCGCTGCAGTGGCTGGGCCCGGACGAGTGGCTGCTGATCGTGCCTGGCGGTACCGAGTTCGAGGTCGAGCGCAAGCTGCGCGAGGCCCTGGATGGTCAGCACATTTCGGTGGTCAACGTCAGCGGTGGGCAGACCCTGCTCGAACTGCGCGGCCCCAAGGTGCGCGAACTGCTGATGAAGTCCAGCAGCTACGACGTGCATCCGAGCAACTTCCCGGTGGGCAAGGCGGTCGGCACGGTGTTCGCCAAATCCCAGCTGGTGATTCGCCATACGGGCGAGGACACCTGGGAACTGCTGATTCGTCGCAGCTTCTCCGACTACTTCTGGCTGTGGCTGCAGGACGCCAGCGCCGAGTACGGGTTGGCGGTCGAGGCCTGATAGCGAACGGCTCCCTCTGGGGAGAATGTAGGGTGGACGACGCTGTTTTCGTCCACCGTGATGCGGCAAAGGTGGATGGGGTGGGCCGCGTAGGCGAAGCGTCATCCACCCTGCGCCTGGGGAGAGGGGAAGGGCGGATCGCGTTGTACTGGCGGCCCTCTCCCCCGGCCCCTCTCCCATAAATGGGAGAGGGGGGCAAAGCAGCGGAGTTTGTTCTGGAGTTTGTTATGAGCCGCACCCCCGACACCTGGATTCTTACCGCCCACTGCCCGAGCGTGCTCGGCACCGTGGATGCGGTCACGCGCTTTCTCTTCGAGCAGCGCTGCTACGTCACCGAGCACCACAGCTTCGATGACCGGCTGTCCTCGCGCTTCTTCATCCGCGTCGAGTTCCGCCAGCCGCAGGACTTCGACGAGGCCGTCTTCCGCGCTGGCGTGGCCGAGCGCCTGGCACCCTTCGACATGCAGGTCGAGCTGACCCCGCCGGGCTACCGCGCCAAGGTGGTGCTGATGGTGTCCAAGGCCGACCACTGCCTGCATGACTTGCTCTATCGCCAGCGCATCGGCCAACTGGCCATGGACGTAGTGGCGGTGGTGTCCAACCACCCGGACCTCAAACCACTCGCTGACTGGCATGGCATTCCCTATCACCATTTCCCGCTCGACCCGGTCGACAAGCCGGCGCAGGAGCGCAAGGTGCTGCAGGTGATCGAGGACACCGGCGCCGAATTGGTGGTGCTCGCCCGCTACATGCAGGTGCTGTCGCCCGAGCTGTGCCGCAAGTTGGATGGTTGGGCGATCAATATCCACCACTCGCTGCTGCCCGGTTTCAAGGGCGCCAAGCCCTATCACCAGGCCTACCAGAAGGGCGTCAAGCTGGTTGGCGCTACGGCGCACTACATCAACAACGACCTCGACGAGGGGCCGATCATCGCCCAGGGCGTTGAGGCGGTGGATCACGCCCACTACCCCGAAGACCTGATCGCCAAGGGCCGCGACATCGAATGCCTGACCCTGGCCCGCGCCGTCGGTTATCACATCGAGCGTCGCGTATTCCTCAACGCCAACCGCACGGTGGTGCTCAACGCCTGAGGCAATCGCAGCCGCGTAGGGTGGGCTTCAGCCCACAGGTCTTTGCGGTGGGCCGAAGCGGAACGCCGCCCGGCCCACCCTACAGAAGGAGTCGCAACGGAAAACGCTATTTGGTGGGCTAAAGCCCACCCTACGGTAACGGTGCCATTTGTAGGGTGGGCTTTAGCCCACCAGTCGCAATGAAGAACATTATTGGTGGGTCAAAGCGGATCGCTGCTCTGCCCTCCCTACGGAACCCGCCCTGCCAGGCTTTACCGGCGGTTTCCGGCAACAGACGCAACAAGCTCCAGTGCAAGGCCGCGCGGCTAGTCGGTCGCGTCTTGTGTCCACAACAAGAAAGGAGAGTTACGCATGTCTGGTAATCGTGGTGTGGTTTATCTCGGTACGGGCAAGGTCGAAGTACAGAAGATCGACTACCCGAAAATGCAGGACCCGCGCGGCAAGAAGATCGAGCACGGGGTCATCCTGAAAGTCGTTTCCACCAATATCTGCGGCTCCGACCAGCATATGGTGCGCGGCCGTACCACTGCGCAGGTCGGCCTGGTGCTGGGCCACGAGATCACCGGCGAGGTGATCGAGAAGGGCCGCGACGTCGAACATCTGCAGATCGGTGACCTGGTTTCCGTTCCCTTCAACGTCGCTTGCGGTCGCTGCCGTTCCTGCAAGGAACAGCACACCGGCGTGTGCCTGACCGTCAACCCGGCGCGTGCCGGCGGCGCCTACGGCTACGTCGACATGGGCGACTGGACCGGTGGCCAGGCCGAATACGTGCTGGTGCCCTACGCCGACTTCAACCTGCTCAAACTGCCGGATCGCGACAAGGCCATGGAGAAGATCCGTGACCTGACCTGCCTGTCCGACATTCTGCCCACCGGCTACCACGGCGCCGTTACCGCTGGCGTCGGCCCGGGCTCCACCGTCTACGTCGCCGGCGCCGGTCCGGTCGGTCTGGCCGCTGCTGCCTCGGCCCGTCTGCTCGGCGCTGCCGTGGTCATCGTCGGTGACCTCAACCCGGCTCGTCTGGCGCACGCCAAGGCGCAGGGCTTCGAGATCGCCGACCTGTCGCTGGACACGCCGCTGCATGAGCAGATCGCCGCGCTGCTGGGTGAGCCGGAAGTTGACTGCGCCATCGACTGCGTGGGCTTCGAGGCCCGTGGTCATGGCCACGAAGGCGCCAAGCACGAGGCTCCGGCCACCGTGCTCAACTCGCTGATGCAGGTCACCCGCGTCGCCGGCAAGATCGGTATCCCCGGCCTGTACGTTACCGAAGACCCGGGTGCGGTGGATGCCGCCGCCAAGATCGGCAGCCTGAGCATTCGCTTCGGTCTCGGCTGGGCCAAGTCGCACAGCTTCCATACCGGCCAGACCCCGGTGATGAAGTACAACCGTGCGCTGATGCAGGCCATCATGTGGGATCGCCTCAACATTGCCGAGATCGTCGGTGTGCAGGTGATCAGCCTGGACGACGCGCCGCGCGGTTACGGTGAGTTCGACGCAGGCGTGCCGAAGAAATTCGTCATCGACCCGCACAAGATGTTCAGCGCGGCTTGATGCCGACCCCGTGGCCCGGCTGTATCGCGGGCCACGACCGTTTTCGTTGGGGGGGGGGGCGCACGGCGCACCCCAGATTGGTTTACGGCCAGGCGCATTGGTCCGCGCCTTCTTCTTCGGGAGCCTTCTGGCTCCCTTTTTTCCGCCCCGGCGTCAGCCGGCCTCACTGCGCAGCTGTTCGATGCGCTTGTCCTTGGCCTGCCACAGATCCGAAACCCAGTCCTGCACCTGCAGGCGAAATGCCGGGTCGTTCTCGTAATCGCCCTGATACAGCGCCGGATCCAGTTCGAGGGTCTGGATATCCATGATCACCTTCGGCACCTGGCCGCTGAGCAATGCCCAAAAGCCCGGCACCTGCTCGCCGGGATATACCAGTGTCACATCCAGCAGGGCGTCGATCTGTTCGCCCAGCGCAGCAAGCACGAATGCTACGCCACCGGCCTTGGGCTTAAGCAGGTAGCGGTAAGGTGACTGCTGCTGCGCCTGCTTGGCCGGGGTGAAACGGGTGCCTTCCAGGTAGTTGACCACGGTCACCGGCAGGCGCTTGAACTTCTCGCAGGCCGCCCTGGTGATCTCCAGGTCCTTGCCTTTCATGTGCGGATTTTTCTGCAGAAAGGCCTTGGAATAGCGCTTCATGAAGGGGTAGTCGAGCGCCCAGAAGGCCAGGCCAAGAAAGGGCACCCAGATCAGTTGCTGCTTGAGGAAGAACTTGAAGTAGGGCGTCTTGCGGTTGAACGCCTGCACCAGGGCAGGAATGTCGACCCAGGACTGGTGATTGCTGATCACCAGATAGGAACGGTCTCTGCGCAGCTCGGCATTGCCGCGGATATCCCAGCGCGTCGGCGTCAGCAGGGCGAAGATGCGCTTGCAGTTCTCCGCCCAGAATTCCGCCACCCACATCACGCCGCGCGAGCAGGCATCGCGCGCGGCCTGCCCCGGCAGCACGAACTTGGCCAGGGCGATCAGCAGCAGCGGACCGATCAGCAGCAGGGTATTGGCGAGCAGTAAAACGATGTTGGCTAGGCCGGTCAGCAGAGGGCGCATGTCGACTCCATGGCGGGCGGTGAGCGGACATCTTATGCAAGCGCAACAATTTGCTCAAAGCTCCACCCACCGGCCTATTGCCAGATCAGTGTCTATAAGCCAATGATCGTCACCACGGGACATCCTGCCCACGGAAGGCGCTTCAACCTGCCGGTACGCACCATGCTCAAACGGATCGCCGTCGCTGATCTACGCGTCGGAATGTTCATTCAGGAATTCTGCGGCTCCTGGATGGATCATCCCTTCTGGAAGTCCAAATTTCTTCTCAACTCCGAAAAAGATCTCGCTCGTATTCGCGATAGTGCGATCAGCGAGCTGTGGATCGATGTCAGCAAGGGCACCGATGTCGCCGCTGGTGTCCATGCCGCTACCGAGGCCGAGGTCCAATGCGAGGCCGAGGCCCGCCTGTTGGCGGCCATCGAGCCGCCCAAGGTCAAGGCACTGTCGATGGAGCAAGAGCTGGAGAATGCGGTGAAGCTCTGCGCGCGCTCCAAGCAGGCGGTGATGGACATGTTCAGCGATGCGCGCATGGGCCAGGCGCTGCAGTTCGAGCAGGCCGAGTCGCTGGTCGAGGAAATTTCCGAGTCGGTGATGCGCCACCCCAATGCGCTGATCAGCCTGGCGCGACTCAAGCACAGCAACGAATACACCTATATGCACTCGGTGGCGGTCTGCGCCTTGATGATCGCCCTGGCGCGCCAGCTCGGTCTGCCCGAGGCCGCTGTGCGCGAGGCCGGGCTGGCCGGTTTGCTGCACGATATCGGCAAGGTGGCCGTACCGCAGGAGCTGCTGGACAAGCCCGGCAAGCTCACCGACAACGAGTTCGCCAAGGTGCGCCGGCACCCGGAGGCTGGCGGCAATATCCTGATTGCCAGCAAGCAGGTCAGCGCTCTGGTTCTCGACGTGTGCCTGCATCACCACGAGAAGGTCGACGGCAGCGGCTATCCGCATCATCTGCAAGGGGAGCAGATCAGTCTGCTGGCAAAGATGGGCGCAGTCTGCGACGTGTACGACGCGATCACCTCCAATCGCCCCTACAAGCAGGGCTGGGACCCGGCCGAGTCGATCCGCAAGATGGCCGAATGGAAGGGGCATTTCGACGAAGTGGTGTTCCAGGCCTTCGTCAAGACCGTCGGCATCTATCCGGTCGGCGCCCTGGTGCGTCTGCAAAGTGGACGCCTGGCGGTGGTCATGGAGCAGAATCCCAAGGCGTTGCTGGCGCCCAGGGTCAAGGTGTTCTTCTCGGCCAAGTCGCGTTTGCCGCTGCCGCAGAGCGTCGTCGACCTGAGCAAGATCACCGACCAGGATCGCATCGTCGGGCGTGAATCGGCTGAGGAATGGGGTTTCGAGCGGCTCGACGAGCTGTGGAGTGGGGTGGATCTGAAGGGGCGCGGCCGCTAGTTTGCAGCACGTTGTAACGCTTCTGGCGGAACATGCCAGGCGCATGGCCGTCGTAGGTTCGGTCACCGCAAACGAGAGGACCTAACCTTGAAATACGCTCTGCTCCTGCTGGCCGCCGCCATCAGTCTGCCGACCATGGCCGATGAACAACCGGACCTTTACGGCCGCTACGAACTGATCAAGCTCCCCGCTCTGGGCCAGACTCTCAAGGCCAAGATGGACACCGGCGCGATGACCGCCTCGCTATCGGCCAAGGACATCGAACCCTTCAAGCGCGATGGTGAGGATTGGGTGCGCTTCCGCCTGGCCGTCGATGGTGCTGAAGACAAGGTGTATGAGCACCCGCTGGTACGCATCGCCGAGATCAAGAAGCGTACCGAAGAGAGCGACGCCGAGGTCAAGGAAGTCGCCTACTCGCAGCGCCCGGTGATCGAGATGCCGATCTGCCTGGGCGAGGAGGAGCGCACCATCGAGGTCAACCTGACCGACCGCAGCACGTTCAGCTACCCGCTGCTGATCGGTGCCAGCGCCATGCGCGATCTTGGTGCGGCCGTGAACCCGGCGGAGCGTTACACCCGCGATCGTCCGCAATGCTGAGCAAATTGTCGCATTTCAGAAAAGGCTGATAGTCATTGGCCATTACACTCCTTGAGAGTGCCCTGTAACGACTACCTGCCCAAAAGGGGCGTCGGGCCTGCTTTTTGCTACATGCAATTCTTTGCCAGGCCTGTAGGCCCTTTAGGTCGTTGAGGTGTCGCTATGACGGGAGTACTCAAGCCGGGTGTACGGCTACTGCAGCGTTTCAGTTTTGCCCACAAGTTTCAGTTGGTGTTCCTGTTGTTCGCGTTGCCGCTCGGTTATGCGCTGTGGGTCATCAGCAGTGACTACCTGTCGCGCCTGCAATCCGTGGACTACGAAGTGGAAGGCGCGCAGGCGCTGGAACGTATGGCTCAGGTGCAACATGAGCTGATCGCCCAACGTACCCTCCTGGCGCGCTGGAAGGGTACCGACAAGTCTGCCGAGGGCCTGCTGCAGCAGCGTGAGGCGCAGCTCGACGAAGCGTTGCAGCAGGCCGCCGAACCGCTGCAGAGCAGCCTGATCAGTGATCAGGCGCGCCAGCATTTCCAGGCCCTGCAGGGTGAGCGCGACGGTCTGCGAGCTGCTGGGCTGACCAAGGTCCCCTTGCCCGATGCGCTGGAGCGCTACCAGAAGACGCTGTTGTACCTGATCGCCCTGCGTGAGCAGGTGGCGACCGACAGCGCCCTGATTCTCGATCCGCACCTCGACACCTACCTGATGATGGAGCAGATCACCTACATCATGCCGCGGCTGCTCGAGCAGCTCGGCACTTTCGCGGCGCAGGGCCATGGCGCTGTGGTCTCCCAGCATTTCACCTTGCAGAGCCGCGTGCTGATCCGCGACCTGCGCCGCAGCCTGGACGAGCAGCGTGCGCAGCTGGTCAAGGCACAAACCACCTTGTCGCGCGAAGCGCCGCAGGCCATGCGCCAATTGAGTGCGCCGTTCGATGCGTCGCTCAAGGTGTTCGACGACTTCCTCGCGCAGATCGACCGGGACATGTTCGAGGCCAGCCCCATGGCGCTCACCCCCGAGCAGTTCGTGCAGCGCGTCGAAGCTCTGGAGGGCCAACTGCAGGCGCTGCAGCAGTCGCTTTATCAGCAGTTCGGCGCCAGCCTCGGCGACTACCGGCAGCAGGCCTTGCAAGCGATGATCGAGGTGATCGGTGCCTTTATCGTCCTGACTCTGCTGGCGATGTACGTGCTGATGTGCCTGAACACCTCGATCCGCATCAGCACCAGCAACATCATCGAAGCCGCGCGCGGTCTGCGTGACGGTGATCTGCGCGTGCGCATGGAGGTCAATGGCCGTGACGACCTGGCCGCCATCGCCCAGGCGCTGAATACCGCAGTCGAGCAGATGCGCGACTCGCTGCTGGGGGTCAACCGCGAGAGTCGGCAACTGGACAGCACGGTGCAACTGCTGGGCGGCCAGGCGCGTGATGCGCTGGACGCCGTCGAGCAGCAGCAGGCGCAGATGAGCCAGATCGCCACCGCTGCGACGCAGATGGCCGCCACTGCACAAAGCGTGGCGCAAAGCTGCGAGCAGGCGGCGGTGGAAGCGCAGCAGACCCGTGAAGTGGCGCTGAGCAGCAACCAGCGCAGTGAGCGCACCAGCGCCAGCATGCGCCACCTCAGCAGCCGTCTCGGCGACAGCGCTGCGGCATTGCAGCAACTGCGTGATCAGACCCAGCAGATCAACCGCGTGGTCGAGGTGATCAAGGGCATCGCCGAGCAGACCAACCTGCTGGCGCTCAATGCCGCCATCGAGGCCGCGCGTGCGGGTGAGGCCGGGCGAGGCTTCGCCGTGGTCGCCGATGAAGTGCGCTCGCTGTCCAAGCGCACCCAGGACTCGACCCAGGAAATTGCCCAGACCGTGGACAACCTGCAGCGCGTGGTTGGACAGTCGGTCACCCTGATGGAAGAAGCCTGCAGCCAGGCCGACGGCGACATCGGCAGCGTGCTGGCCATGGGTGATGAACTGCAGAACATCGTCGACTCGGTGCAGCGCGTCAGCGACCGCCTGGCGCAGATCGCCACGGCCGCCGAGCAGCAAGCGGCCACCGCGGATGAAGTCAGTGGCAATATCCAGCAGGTCGATCAGGCCGCCGGACAACTGCTCGATGGCGCCCAGGCCGTGAGCAGTGCTGCCGAGCAACTGCGTCGGGGCAGCGAAGGGCTGGCGCACAATACTGGACGATTCAGCCTCGACTGAGGCTGACCGCGGCGGCCAACTCTGCTAAAACCGGATAACAACAACAGGAGCCGCCCTCATGAAGACCGTCGCAGAGGTTATTCGCAATAAAGCCAACGCCTACGTTTACAGCGTCGACAGTGAGGATTCGCTGCTCGACGGGCTGCGTATCCTCGCCGAGCATAGGATCGGTGCCTTGGTGGTGCTTTCCGGTGGGCGCCTGGTCGGCATCGTCAGCGAGCGTGACTACGTGCGCAAGGTGGCCTTGGCCGAGCGCTCGTTGCTCAACACCAAGATCAGCGAAATCATGACCAGCGAAGTCATCAGCGTTGGCCCGCGTGACAGCGTGCAGTACTGCATGGAGCTGATGACCGAGCGCCGCCTGCGTCACCTGCCGGTGCTGGCCGAAGGCGAGCTGATCGGCCTGCTGTCCATCGGTGACCTGGTCAAGGAAACCATTGCCGAACAGGCCGACCTGATCCGTCAACTGGAGCAGTACATTCGCGGTGAGATTCCATAAGCAAGCAGCCTGCAACGTAGAACCGGGCGAGCAACAAACCTTGTGAGAGGCACTTTCGACTCTGGCCTCCTGCTTCGTTCTACCTCCTGCATCCATCCAGTCGCAGCGGTCATCGTCGCGTAGGGCGGGTGTAACCCGCCAACTTCCGCTGACGGCTTGCCCCCTTCCTGCGCTATCGCTCGCTTGACGCATGAACCAGCCCCCGGCAGTCTGCCGCCGTCGCTCCACAGGTGCAGGACGCCCGATGCCGCAGATACTCATAGTCGAAGACGAAGCCGCGATTGCCGATACGCTGGTCTATGCGCTGCAGGCCGAAGGCTTCGTCACCCATTGGTCGAGCCTCGGCGGCGAGGCACTGACGCTGCTGGAAAACGGCACCTTCGACCTGGCCATTCTCGACGTCGGCCTGCCTGATATCAGCGGCTTTGAAGTGTGCAAACGCCTGCGCCGTTTCTCCGAGCTGCCGGTGATCTTTCTCACCGCGCGCAGCGAGGAAATCGACCGTGTGGTGGGCCTGGAAATCGGCGCCGACGACTACGTGGTCAAGCCGTTCAGCCCGCGTGAGGTCGCGGCCAGGGTCAAGGCCATCCTCAAGCGCGTCGCGCCGCGTGAGACGCCGCAAGCCACTGCGCCGAGCACCTTCCAGATCGACGATGCCGCCTTTCGCATCCACTACCAGGGCCAGGCGCTGAGCCTGACCCGCCACGAATTTCGCCTGCTGCGCACGCTGCTCGGCCAGCCGTGCCGGGTTTTTTCCCGCGAGCAACTGCTCGACGCCTTGGGCGTTGCCAGCGAGGCTGGCTACGAACGCAATATCGACAGCCATATCAAGAGTGTGCGCGCCAAACTGCGCGCCATCGCCCCGAGCGAAGAGCCGATCCAGACCCATCGTGGTCTGGGTTACAGCTACGAGCCGGAGAACTGAACAATGCCGTTGGGCGTACGCATCTTCCTCGTCTACTTCCTCTTCGTCGGCCTGGCCGGCTGGTTCGTGCTGAGCACGGTGATGGACGAGATTCGTCCCGGCGTGCGCCAGAGCACCGAGGAAACCCTGGTCGATACCGCCAACCTGCTGGCCGAGATCCTGCGCGACGAGGTCAAGGCCGGCACCCTCGGCCACGGCCGCCTGCACGAAGCGCTGGAAGCCTATGGCCGGCGCCAGCCCCAGGCGAGCATCTGGGGGCTGACCAAGGCCGAGGTCAACCACCGCATCTACGTCACCGACGACAAGGGCATCGTCCTGCTCGACTCCACAGGCCTGGCGGTCGGCCAGGATTATTCGCGCTGGAACGATGTGCTGCTGACCTTGCGCGGCCAGTACGGCGCCCGCTCGACCCGCGAGGTTGCGGACGATCCGGATTCTTCGGTGATGTACGTGGCAGCGCCGATCAGGGATGGCGAGCGCATCATCGGTGTGGTTTCGGTGGCCAAACCCAACCGCACCCTGCAGCCCTATATCGAGCGCTCGCAAACGCGCCTTGGCTGGCTCGGCGCCGGGCTTATCGGCCTCGGCCTGCTAATCGGCGCGGCGCTGTCCTGGTGGCTCAGTGCGGCGCTGGGCAAGCTCACTCGCTACGCCCAGGCGGTCAGCGAGGGGCAGCGCGCCGAAATGCCTACTGTGCGTGGCGGCGAACTGGGCCAGTTGGCCAAGGCGGTGGAGCGCATGCGCACCGAGCTGGAAGGCAAGGCCTACGTCGAGCGCTACGTACACACCCTGACCCACGAGCTGAAAAGTCCGCTGGCCGCCATCCGTGGCGCCGCCGAACTGCTTGACGGCGACATGCCCACCGAACAGCGCCAGCGTTTCGTGGGCAATATCCAGCAGGAAAGTGCGCGCCTGCAGAACCTCATCGAACGTCTGCTGCACCTGGCCCAGGTGGAGCAACGTCAGGGCCTGGAAGAGCGCGTGGCCGTGCCGCTGGCGCCACTGGTGGACGAATTGCTGCAAGCGCAACATGCGCGCATCACCGCTGCCCATCTGCAGATTGATCAGGCAATACAGACCGGCCTCAGCCTGCGCGGCGAACGCTTCCTGCTGCGTCAGGCACTGGCCAACCTGCTGGACAACGCCCTGGACTTCACCCCGCCCGGCGGGCTTATCCGTATCGCTGTCGAACGCCAGGGTGAGCGCATCGTGCTGCGTCTGTTCAACCAGGGCGAAGCCATTCCCGACTACGCTCTGGCTCGGCTGACCGAGCGCTTCTACTCCCTGCCGCGCCCCAACGGCGGCCGCAAAAGCACTGGCCTGGGCCTGAACTTCGTGCAGGAAGTCGCCGAGTTGCATGGCGGCGAGCTGCATATCGGCAATGTCGAAGATGGTGTGGAAGTACGTCTGACGTTACCTACGTAGCGGCCCTGTGGATGGGCACTACTGTGCGTTGGGCATGTTTTCCACAAAGGTCGCCTCTACTCTTTTCGAGACGAGCATGTAAGGCACCCACACCACCGCGCTGAACAAGGTTCGTGCGAATTCCTTGGTTGTATCCGGATCGAACACAGGCTGGTCGGTAAGGATAAGTGAACCTAACCAGGCATCAAAAGGAATGAAGATCAGGGAAATAGCGATTGTGGCGATGAATACCTTGGGGAAGAGATAGTGTTTTGTGAAGAACAGATAAAGCAGGAGCACGGAGGCTAGCAACATCAATGAGTTGAAGAGGGCTTCGAAAACCAGCAGCGGTCCCCAGAGCCAGTGGTAATGCTCGGTGCCGGGAGTCGTGAGTATTCCGAAGGTTCCATCAGTGAAAACCGAATAGAACATCGGTCCGTACGTGATGGAAATTCTGAGCGGGGTGATGATCAGACCAAGTCCTACCAAGATCAACCAGCCACCCAATCCCTTTAGTTTTGCATTGTCGCTCATGTCATATCCTTGTGATGTGTGCCTGATGGCCGAGTAATGCCGCGCCATGAAATGGCGGCGACTTTGAACGGCTTTTAGCGGTTACAGCTCCTGATCTGGATTGTAAACAATGAAGTGTGGCGAACTCTCGGAGCGCTTGTCTTGGTCGGATGGCTCTGGGCGCTGTATGAAAAGTGCCTGAACTCGACGACTTTCGTACAAAACCTAGGCCGGCAGATGGCAAACCGCTTCGATGTTGTGCCCGTCCGGACCAATGACGAACGCGCCGTAGTAGTTCGCGTGGTAGTGCGGACGCAGCCCGGGTGGACCGTTGTCCTTTCCGCCAGCGGCCAGCGCGGCTGCATAGAACTCATCCACTTCCGTGCGGCTCTGGGCCGTGATGGCGATGTGAAGATGAGCGGGCCTTTCGGGCGATTCGGAGAGCCAGAGCGACGGCTTGCCGTTGCGTCCGATTCCGATGCCTGAAGGTCCTTCCATGGCGATGGTCACGCCCAGCGGTTGCAATGCCTTCAGAAAAAAGGACTTGCTTTCGGCCAAGCTGGTGACGCCAATGCCCAAGTGATCAAACATATCTCTCTCCACGTGGATTAACACTGGACGCTGATTACACCTTAATCCCTGTAGGGTAGGCCTTAGCCCATCCCTGTAAGTGAAACGAACGATTCGAACCTGCCGTAACCCTTTATCACAGAAGCGCTTCCACCTCGTCATAGCGTTCAGCAACTTTCAAGAGCGCTTCGGCCCACCCGCGACTAAGACTAACTTCTTGCAGTGGTCCAGTAGGCGCGAATAGTGCCGTGAGCTTGGCTTTTCTAGAAAAGCTTCATGTTTGATTGGCGAGGCGAATGATGCGATCCATGGTCAACTGTCAGTCATAACCCCCTCGCGGTGCGGGTTTGGCTTCTCTTGACTTTCGTTTTTTTAAGCAGAAATCAATGGCAGCGTATATGGCGATGACCACGCAAAATAATATCAGTGCGTAGGCGAAGAAATTATCGGTCTCGAGGGATCTTGTGATTGTCTCGGCGATAAATGCAGAGATGATCAGGGTTATGATGAATCTGATTCCGGTACCTATTGCTGATAGGTATTCATTTGCGATTTTTTGTGGGTCCATTGTTGTATCGCTTTAATGCTTGGTGGTGAGATCGCTAGTTCGTTCCAGCGAGCCGGGCGATTTGAGTCTTGGCTCAAGCTGGCGTGGTTATCACGGTGGCGAAAATAGGCCGTGCGGCGACTGCGTCGAACCCAGTAAGTATGTGTTCCGTGACAGGCTGGATTTCTCTAACGGGTGATATCGGCCCATCAGGGCATCGATCAACAGGCCGCAATTATCGCGGATAGTTCCGTCCCCCAGGTCGATTTACGGTTCCAGTACGGGTGCTTGCATTGGCAAACGCAGCAGCTCCACCCGCCACCAGGTTGGCAGCAGTCTGCGTACTTCCGGGCGGGCGAAGCGGTCGTCGATCAGGTAGAGCACGCCTTGATCCTCCGGGGTTCGGATCACTCGGCCAGCGGCCTGCACGACTTTCTGCAGGCCGGGGTAGAGGTAGGTGTAGTCGTAGCCATTGCCGAACAGGGTGTCCATGCGTTGGCGGATTTCTTCGTTGATCGGGTTGAGCTGGGCCAGGCCGAGGGTGGCGACGAAGGCGCCGATCAGGCGTTCGCCGGGCAGATCCACACCTTCGCCGAATACGCCACCGAGCACGGCGAAGCCGATGCCGCGTCCGCCGATCTGGAAGCGTTCGATAAAGCCCTGGCGCGCCGCTTCGTCCATCTGCCGTGACTGCGTCCATACCGGAATCTGCGGGTGCTCGCGGCGCAGCTCCTGTAGTACCTGTTCCAGATATTGATAGCTGCTGAAGAAGGCCAGGTAGTTGCCCGGGCGTTCGGCGTATTGGCGCGCCATCAACTGGCAGATTGGTGCCAGTGAGGCGTCGCGGTGCTGGTAGCGGGTGGACAGGTTGCGCACCACCTGCACATGCAGTTGTTCGGCACTGAACGGCGAGGCCACGTCCAGACACTGGGTCTCTTCCGGCAGACCGAGCAGGTCGAGGTAGTAGTGGCTGGGGCTGAGGGTGGCGGAGAACAGCGTGGCGCTGTGGGCGTCCTCGAAGCGCGGGCCGAGGAAGGGCGCCGGCAGGATATTGCGGATGCATAGGGTCGAGTAGCTGCGCCCGTTGCCGGCCTCATCGCGATTGATGTCGAACAGCGAGTGGGGGCCGAAGCTTTCCGCCAGGCGGCAGAACAGCATGGCGTCCATGTAAAAGCTGAGCAGCTCACCGCCGTTGCCTTCGGGTTGATCGGTGAGCAGGTCGGTGATTGCGCTGACCGCCTTGCCCAGGGCGGCGAGCAGCAGGTCCGGCGCCAGCGGGTAGACCTGATAAGGCACCTCTTGCTCGCGGTGCAGTTGATCCCAGTGGCGGTCGACCCGATCCAGCACGCTTTTCAGGCGTTTCGGCGCGTCGCGGCACATGGCCTTGAAACGCGCCTGATCCAGCTCGGCGCTGTACATGCCGCGCCCGCGTTCCACCAGGTTGTGTGCTTCGTCCACCAGCAGGCAGACGCGCCACTGGTTGATCAGGGTGAGGCTGTGCAGCAGGGCGCCGAGGTCGAAGTAGTAGTTGTAGTCGCCCACCACCACGTCGCTCCAACGGCACAGCTCCTGGCTCAGGTAGTAGGGGCACACGCCGTGGGCGATGGCGATATTGCGCACCGCCTGCTGATCCAGCCAACGCTCCTTGAGCGCCGCACTGCGTGCCGCTGGCAGGCGATCGTAGAAACCCTTGGCGAGCGGGCAGGAGTCGCCATGGCAGGCCTTGCTCGGGTGCTCGCAGGCTTTGTCGCGGGCGACGTGTTCCAGCACGCGCAGCGGCGTGTCTGGCTCGCGCAGGCGTTGCAGGGCATCGAGTGCCAGGCGCCGGCCGGGCGTCTTGGCGCTGAGGAAGAACAGGCGGTCGAGCTGCTGGCCGGGCATGGCCTTGAGTTGCGGGAACAGGGTGCCGAGGGTCTTGCCGATGCCGGTGGTGGCCTGCGCCAGCAGGTAGTGGCCGTCACGCGCGGCTCGGTATACGGCTTCGGCCAGTTGCCGTTGGCCATGGCGGAATTCGCCGTAGGGGAACTCCAGCGCTTCCAATGCCTGGTTGCGTGCGTGCTGATGCGCCTGTTCCTGCCGCGCCCATTCGATGTAACGGCGGCAGTGCAGGGCGAAGAACTCACCCAGCGAGGCGGCGCTGTGGCGCTCGCGGAACACCGTTTCCTGCTGGGTGATGACGTTGAAGTACACCACCGCCAGATCCAGTTCCTCGAAGCCCAGTTCTTGGCACAGTAGCCAGCCGTAGATTTTCACCTGCGCCCAGTGCAGCAGGCGGTGGTTGGCCGGGATGCGCGAGATGTCGCCGCGATGGGTCTTGATCTCTTCCAGCAGGCGAAACTCGGGGTCGAAGCCATCAGCCCGGCCGCTGACCGTCAGCCCTTCGAACTGGCCGATCAGGGGAAGCTCGGAGACGTAATCCGGGCCGCGCCGGGCCACCACCGTGGCGTGTCCGGCCATACCTTCGGCGGCGGTGGGCGAGGGGGTGAAGCGCAGGTCGAGGTCACCTTCCTTCGCGGTGAACTCGCATAGCTCGCGCACGGCGATGCGCAGGCTCAATCGCTCCACTCCACGTAGCAGACGCTGACTGGCATGCCATGCTCGGCGCAGAACGCCAGCCAGCGTTTCTGGTTGTCCTGCAGGCGGTCGCCGGGGCCTTTCACCTCGATCATCCGGTAGCGGCCCTCGCTGGGCCAGAACTGGATCAGGTCGGGCATGCCCGCGCGGTTCTCGCGGATATCGGCCAGCAGGCGGCGGAACCAGGCGGCAAGGTGCGCGGGCGGCAGGCAGATCAGGGCCTGCTCCAGGCGTTCGGCGTCGAGCAGCTCCCAGAACACGAAGGGTGACTGGATGCCGAATTTCTCGGCGTGGGTACGGCGTATGGCCTCGATATAGCTGCCGTCGTCCAGGCGCGCCAGGCAGGCGGCGAACAGCTCGCTGCGACGGGCATGGAAGTCGGCGCGGTGCAGATCCACCGGGCTGGCGTGGAAGGGGTGGAAGAAGGCGCCAGGCAGCGGGGCGAAGATCGCCTCCCAGCAGAGCAGGCCAAACAGCCCGCAGATCAGCGTGTTTTCCACGTAATGCACCGGCGCCTCGGGTTCGGCCAGGTGCATGGCCACGGCCAGCTCGACGCTGGCGGCGCGCGGCAGGCGCAGGTCGAGACGATCCTCGATCAGTTTCGCCGCCTTGGCTGCCGGCGCCAGGCCGAGGCGTTTGCGCAGGCGGGTGCGAGCCCGTTCGGCCAGTTGCGCTTCTTCGGCATTGTGCGGCGCTACGAGCACCTGCTCGGCCACGGCCAGCGCTTCGCTATCCCGATTCAGACGCTCGAGCACGCGAATCTGCCGCTGGCGCGAGCCGATCGCGCAGGTGTCGCGATATAGCGTCAGCGCCGATTCCAGCTCACCAGCGCGTTCCAGCTGCTGCGCCATTTTCAGCAGCAGGCGCTGGTAGCGCTCGCCGATATGCGGGTTGTCGCTGGCGAAGTCGCCAAGCTGCTGCAGCACCTCGTTTACGGGCATGCCGGCTTCGAAGGCCTCGCGGCAGGCGCGCAGGTGCAGGTAGTCGTCCACGTCCTGACGGTTGCGAAAACCTCGCGAACCGGGGGTGATCGGCACCTGCTCGTAGCGAAATATCCCCAAGTCAGCGAGTACGAATTCCGACCAGTCCTGCGCCAGGTTGCCGAAGAACATCAGGCGCAGGCGGTCGCACAGCGGGCCGATGGCCAGGCTCAGCAGGCGCTCGTCCAGGCGCGGGCACCAGTCGGCCAGGCTACGGGGTTCGATATGCAGCTCACGCAGATGATCGAGCACTGCGCTTTTCTTCAGCGCCCCGCGCGGCAGGTCGTTGGCGAAGTGCGTGGCCAGTTCGTCCTTGAGCAGCAAGGCGCCAAGTTCGTCGAAGCTCAGCGCGGCGCAATCGATCAGCCAGCCCAGTGCCAGCAGTGGCGCGGCGGCGGTCGGGATATCGCCGATCTCCACATAGCGCAGCTTGCTGACGCGAAAATGCACGCCCTTGCGCATCACCAGGCGTACCAGCAGGGCCTGGGCGGGCAGGGGTAGCTGGGGAAAGTCCGCGATGAAGGCGTGCTCGGCGGCATCCATCAGATCGCGATGATGGGCGTCGAGCCAGGCAAGCGCTTTGCGGAAGTTGGCCAGGTAATAGAGTTCGGGGGCATCGAGGCTGAGCATGCTGCGAAGTTTTACTGGTTTTTTATACAGATGCCAGTGCCGTTCACCCATTGCCACGCCGAGCGGACGGAAGCTGAGGGGGCGTCGCCCCGAGCGCTCGTCGAAACTATCTCTGTGATCGATAAACCTTTTTTCAGGTATCGATGGCATCGATTTTCACTATCCCGAGATGTGCCTTTTGCCGTTCCGGGGCGTGCGTAACATGACAACCGTAGCCAGTTACTCACCCCTCTCTGAAGGAGAACGAACATGAAAAAGCAAATCCTCGCCAGCCTCGTTATTGCTGCTCTGTCCGCCAGTGCTTTCGCCCTGCCGCAGATCAACGCTCAACAGTCTGCAGCCCCTGTAGTCGCTGAAGATGGTGCAGATCGCGTCGGCTCGAACCGCGTAGCCGAAGGCGGTGCCGAGCGTACTCTGGAGCGTTTCCGCGTAGCCGAAGATGGTGCGGATCGCGTTGGCCCGAACCGTGTTGCAGAAGGTGGCGCTGATCGCGTTGGTCTGAATCGTGTAGCTGAAGATGGTGCAGATCGCGTTGGCCCGAACCGTGTAGCCGAAGATGGCGCCGACCGCGTGGGTGCCAGCCGTATCAGCTGATTCGGTCATCCATCACGCGGGAGCAGTCGTATGCCGCATTGCAGTTAGAAAGGGCGCCCTGAATCGGCGCCCTTTCTCGTTCACATAGTCTCCACACAATCTCCACGCTCACCCCATACGCCTCCCACCGCCCTTGCCCAGACTCTGCCGTACCTTCACTCGCTACGGAGAGCCGTACCATGAGCCGTTCCCTGGGCTTCAAGCTGGGCGCCATTGCCCTGCTGATTCTGTTGCTGATGATTCCCCTGCTGATGATCGATGGTCTGGTCGACGAACGTCAGGGCCTGCGCCATCAGGTGCTGCAGGACATCGCCCGCAGTTCCAGCTACCGCCAGCAGATCACCGGGCCGATTCTGGTGCTGCCTTACGTCAAGACCACGCATGAGTGGAAAACCAACGAAAAGACTGGCGAGCGCTATAGCGAGGAGCGCCAGCGCCGCGGCCGTCTGTATTTCCTGCCGGAGCGCTTCGTGCTCGAAGGGCAGGTCGGCACCGAGCTGCGTGCCCGTGGCATCTATGAAGCGCGCCTGTATCGCAGCGACAGCCAGGTCAGCGGCCAATTCCGTCTGCCGGCGCGCCTGGGTCTGGGCGACGACCTGGGCTTCTACCGCTTCGAGAAACCCTTCCTCTCGGTCGGCATCAGCGATATCCGTGGCATCAGCAACGACCTGCAACTGCGCCTGAATGGCCAGACCCTGAGTTTCGCACCGGGCACGGGTGACGATAATTTCGGTGCCGGCGTGCATGCGCCGCTCCCGGCTCTGGATGCGCAGGGTGGGCAGACGCTCGAGTTCGCCTTTGATCTGAAACTGCAGGGCACCGAGCAACTCTCGGTGGTGCCGATCGGGCGCGACAGCCGGGTCAACTTGACCTCCGACTGGCCGCACCCGAGCTTCGTCGGTGAATACCTGCCGAGCCGTCGGGAGATCAGTGCCAAGGGCTTCACCGCCGAGTGGCAGACCAGCTTCTTCGCCACCAATCTGGAAGAGGCACTGCGTGACTGCGTGGGCAGCGAGCGTTGCCAGGGGCTGTTCGGCCGCAGCTTCGGGGTCAGCTTCGTCGATCCGGTGGATCAGTATCTGAAGACCGATCGCGCGATCAAATATGCGCTGCTGTTCATCGCCCTGACCTTCGCCACCTTCTTCCTCTTCGAGGTGCTCAAGCGCCTGGCCGTACACCCGGTGCAGTACGCCCTGGTCGGCCTGTCGCTGGCGCTGTTCTACCTGCTGCTGTTGTCGCTCTCCGAGCATCTGGACTTCGCCCTGGCCTACGGCCTGTCTGCCAGCGCCTGCGTCGGCCTGATTGGGTTCTACGTCAGCTTCGTGCTGCACAGCTGGCGACGTGGCATGGGCTTTGGCGCGTTGCTGGCCGCTCTGTACGCCATGCTCTACGGCCTGCTCAACGCCGAGGACTACGCCCTGCTGATGGGCTCGCTGCTGGTGTTCGGCGTGCTCGGTAGCGTGATGGTGCTGACCCGCAAACTGGACTGGTACGGCGTTGGCCGCAGCGCTGCGCAAGCCTGAATCTGATCGGCGCGGTCAGTGCGGGCCGCGCCTCTTGTCGGAGGTGATCCCCATGCGTCTTCTCATGCAATTTTCCGCCTGCCTTGGGCTCGGTCTGGTGGTGGCGGTGATGATCCTCATCGGCCTGATGTTCTGCGGCTGGTTCAACCTGATCGACGGCCTGCTGCTGACCGGTAAGCCGCTCGCCAGCCTGAGCCTGATGCTGCTGCCGGAGGGCTTCTGGAGTGCTCTGACCGGCATTCAGGATGCGGCGCAGAACAGCACGTTGCGCTCCTTTCTGTCGCTGTGCGCGGCGCTGGGCCAGGTCGGCCTGCTGCTGGCGCTGGGCTTCATGCGCCTGTGGTATCGGGCATGAGCGGGCATATCGGTTTGCGCGAGGACGCGCGTACCGGGCATCTGCTTGCGCTGCGTATCGCCTGGCTGTTTCGCGATGCCCATCATGGGCAGTGGGCGGGCCGCCGCGTAGACTCGCGGTTCGTTGAACGGGAGTGCTTCAAGGATGAACAAGAGACTGACCACCGCCCTTGGCGGTCTGCTGCTGGCGAGCCTGGCACAGGCCGATGATTGCCGGCAGCAGTTGCCCAGCTGGATCGAGATAGCGCATCCGGGCCACACAGCCAGTCAGGTGCTCGAGGATGAGCGCGGGCGTTATCGGGTGGATGCCGAACAGAGCATCTGCAAGGTCTGGCCTGCTCGTCCGCATTTCACTCTGGTCGCCATGCCTCTGGTGCGTGTGGAGCACGACAGTCATGGCGAGACGGATCTTGAAGTGCTGCTGCTCGATAGCGCCAGGCAACATGTTGTGGCACGGCTGGTGGAGCCCAACCGGCTGGACTGGGATGCGATCTACGTGACCAGGTTGGCCTTTGATACCGCGCCTTATCGCCTGCGTGGAGATGATCTGGCTTTTGGTCTGCGGATCTCGCGTGAGAACAGCTCGCGGGCTAATCCCTTCAGTGAAACGCAGCTGCATTTGTATGAACTGGCGGCCCAGCGCCTTCGCCCGCTGCTGGGGGAGTTGCGGGTCGCTTTGTCCTGGGGCGAATGGGATACCAACTGCACCGGAGAGTTCAGCGAAACCAAGGGGGTGGTCATCATTACCGAGCGTATCGGTAACCAAGGCTATCGCGACCTGCGGCTCAAGGACACCCGCGTAGAACGACGCATGGCGCTGGTCGATGGCCAATGCCAGATCGTCGAAGAGAGCACGCATCGCTACCAATTACCCATCGAGTACAACGAGGAGCGCTATCTGCTGCCGATCGAGCTGGTTTCCGACCCGCTCTGAAGGCGCCGCGCATGGCCCGGATGCAATCCGGGAGCGGCATAACAGATCACCCCCGGATTGCATCCGGGCTACGAGGTGGCAAGCCAGGTGAATAGCGTTCACTCGGCGCTCGCCCTTACAGGCTGAATGAAATCCCCGCCTGCAGCGTGCGCGGCTCGCCGGGGTAGGGCCAGGCGTTCCAGACGCGCTCTGCGATGCGGCTAATACCAATGTCTATCTGTCGGTAGGTGCTGGCCTGCTGCTAGCTTGAAGCTGCATCAGAATAACAATAACCGGAGGCGTCTATGACTTCTGAACAAGCAAATGCCGCGGCCTACTGGAAGGCCAACGTGCGGCTCATCACCTGGAGCCTGATTGTCTGGGCGCTGGTTTCCTACGGATTCGCCATGATTCTGCGCCCGATGGTCGCGGGAATCTCGGTTGGCGGTTCCGACCTCGGATTCTGGTTCGCGCAGCAAGGCTCAATCCTCTTCTTCATCGGGCTCATTTTTCACTACGCGTGGAGACTGAACAAACTCGATAAAGAATTTGGCGTCGAGGAGTAAGTCATGAGCCAATTCGTTATCAACATGTTGTTCGTGGGGGCGTCCTTCGCGCTCTACATCGGCATCGCCATCTGGGCGCGTGCCGGCTCCACCAAGGAGTTCTACGTCGCTGGTGGTGGTGTGCATCCGGTCACCAACGGCATGGCGACGGCCGCTGACTGGATGTCCGCTGCATCCTTCATCTCCATGGCGGGCCTGATTGCCGCCGGCGGCTATGCCAACTCCACCTTCCTCATGGGCTGGACCGGCGGCTACGTCCTGCTGGCGATGCTGCTGGCGCCCTACCTGCGCAAGTTCGGCAAGTTCACCGTGCCGGACTTCATCGGTGATCGTTTCTACAGTCGTGGCGCCCGCCTGACTGCAGTGATCTGCCTGGTGATCATCTCCGTGACCTACGTGATCGGTCAGATGGCTGGCGCTGGTGTTGCCTTCTCGCGCTTCCTCGAAGTGAGCAACTCCACCGGCATCTGGATCGCTGCGGCGGTGGTCTTCGCCTACGCCGTATTCGGCGGCATGAAGGGCATCACCTACACCCAGGTCGCTCAGTACGTGGTACTGATCGTGGCCTACACCATCCCGGCGATCTTCATCTCCCTGCAGCTGACCGGTAACCCGATTCCGCCGCTGGGGCTGTTCGGTGATCACGTCGAATCCGGCGTGCCGCTGCTGCAGAAACTCGATGAAGTGGTGCGTGACCTGGGCTTCGCTGCGTATACCGCGGATGTCGAGAACAAGCTGAACATGGTGCTGTTCACCATGTCGCTGATGATCGGTACTGCCGGTCTGCCGCACGTGATCATTCGCTTCTTCACCGTACCGAAGGTAGCCGATGCGCGCTGGTCCGCTGGCTGGACCCTGATCTTCATCGCCATGCTGTACCTCACCGCTCCGGCCGTTGCCTCGATGGCGCGCCTGAACCTGATGACCACTATTTATCCGGAAGGCGCTTCCGCCCCGGCTCTGTCCTATGAAGAGCGTCCTGAGTGGGTCAAGACCTGGGAACAGACCGGCCTGATCAAGTGGGAAGACAAGAACGGTGACGGCCGTATTCAGATGTACAACGATGCTGCACCGGCCTTCACCGCGACCGCTCAGGAGCGTGGCTGGAACGGTAACGAGCTGACCGTGAACAACGACATCCTGGTTCTGGCCAACCCGGAGATTGCCAACCTGCCTGGCTGGGTAATCGGTCTTATCGCGGCCGGTGCAATTGCAGCGGCGCTATCGACGGCGGCTGGTTTGTTGCTGGCGATTTCTTCGGCGATCAGTCATGACCTGATCAAGACTCTGATCAATCCGAAGATCAGCGAGAAGAGCGAGATGAGAGCGGCGCGGATATCGATGGCCTGCGCAATCCTGCTGGCGACCTATCTGGGCTTGAATCCACCAGGATTCGCTGCGCAGGTAGTGGCGTTGGCGTTCGGTATCGCTGCTGCGACCCTGTTCCCGGTGCTGATGATGGGGATCTTCTCCAAGCGCATGAACGACAAGGGCGCGATCTGCGGTATGGTTGCCGGTCTGGTGGTCACCCTGCTGTACATCTTCACCTACCTGGGCTGGTTCTTCATTCCGGAGACCAACATGCTGCCCAACACTCCGGACCAGTGGTTCATGGGTATCTCCCCGGCATCCTTCGGTTCCGTTGGCGCGCTGATCAACTTCGCCGTGGCTTACGCGGTGTCGAGCGTCACTGCTGCACCACCGCAGGAAATCCAGGACCTGGTGGAAAGCGTGCGTACCCCCAAAGGTGCTGGTGCCGCTCTGAACCACTGAGCATAATCCTGGCCTGAGGCCATCTTCCGATGGTCCAGGGTCTGACAGACGGGCCTCCAGTGGAGGCCCGTCTTTTTTCGGGAACAGTCATATGTTGTGGACTTTGCTTGCCATCGTGGTCGCGGGGCTCGGCGCTGCCGGTATCGCTCTGCTGCTACGCAAATTGACGCGCAACAAGCTGCCGCGGTGGATCGTGCCACTGTTCGGTGGTCTGGGGATGCTGGGCTATCAGGTGTTCTACGAGTACTCCTGGTTCGAGCATCAGCAGGCACGTCAGCCCGCGGAGTCGGTCGTGGTTGCGACCGAAGCGGGCCACGTGTTCTGGCGCCCGTGGAGCTACTTCGTGCCGATGGTCACCGCCTTCACCGTGCTCGACAGCAAGAGCGTCGTGCGCGAGCAGGTGGCGGACGCGCAAGTGGCCGAGTTCATGCTCTATCGCTTCGAGAAGCAGCACATCGATCACGTGTCGCATCAGGCACATCTGCTCAACTGCACGACCGCCGAACTGTTGCCGCTGGATGAGAAGAAGCAGCCTCTGCTGGCGCAGCTCAAGCGCATCGACAAGGAAGATGCGCTTTATCGTCTGACCTGCCAGTAACCAGCAGAACCTAAACGTGCCTTGCCGGCCATCGGCAAGGCGCGTGTTCCGCGCTTTTTACGCGTCGATAGACCCAGGTCAATATCCACGCCTGCCACCTGCATAGAATCGCCAGCCCCTGATTTTTCGAGCTTGCGGTCATGCCCCGTTTTCCCGAACTGTTGTCGCCAGCCGGCACCCTGAAGAACATGTGCTACGCCTTCGCCTATGGCGCCGATGCGGTGTATGCCGGGCAGCCACGTTACAGCCTGCGCGTGCGCAACAACGAGTTCGACCACGCCAACCTCGCCCTCGGCATCAAGGAAGCGCACGCGCAGGGCAAGCAGTTCTACGTGGTGGTCAACATCGCCCCGCACAACGCCAAGCTTAGGACCTTCCTCAAGGACCTGGCGCCAGTGATCGAGATGCAACCCGATGCGCTGATCATGTCCGACCCCGGCCTGATCATGCTGGTGCGTCAGCACTACCCGCAGATGCCGATTCACCTGTCGGTGCAGGCCAATGCGGTGAACTGGGCCAGTGTCGAGTTCTGGCGCCAGCAGGGGCTGACGCGGGTGATTCTGTCGCGCGAGCTGTCGCTGGAGGAAATCGAGGAGATCCGCAGCGAGGTGCCGGGCATGGAGCTGGAAGTGTTCGTCCATGGCGCGCTGTGCATGGCCTATTCCGGGCGCTGCCTGCTGTCGGGCTACATCAACCGCCGCGACCCCAACCAGGGCACCTGCACCAATGCCTGCCGCTGGCAGTACCAGGCCACGCCCGCGAGCGAGAACGAACTGGGCGAGATCGTCCGTGTGGTCGAGCCGACGCTGGGCCAGGGCGCACCGACCAGCCAGGCCTTCGTGCTCGAAGAGGCTGGGCGGCCGGGTGAGGAAATGGCCGCCTATGAGGACGAGCACGGCACCTACATCATGAACTCCAAGGATCTGCGTGCGGTGCAGCACGTCGAGCGTCTGGTGCGCATGGGCGTGCATTCACTGAAGATCGAAGGGCGTACCAAGAGCCATTTCTACGTGGCGCGCACCGCGCAGGTCTACCGCCGCGCCATCGACGATGCGCTGGCCGGCAAGCCGTTCGACCCTAGCCTGCTTGGGAGCCTGGAGTCACTGGCGCATCGTGGCTACACCGAGGGCTTCCTGCGCCGCCATGTGCATGACGAATACCAGAACTACGAGCGCGGCAGCTCGGTCTCCGAACGTCAGCAGTTCGTCGGTGAACTGACCGGCGAGCGCCGTGGCGAGCTGGCCGAGGTGCGGGTTAAGAACCGCTTCGCCGTGGGTGACGGGCTGGAGCTGATGACGCCGCAGGGCAACCTGCGTTTCAGTCTGGAGCATCTGCAGAACGCTCAAGGGCAGGCGCAGCCGGTGGCGCCTGGCGACGGCCACGTCCTGTATTTGCCGCTGCCGGCGGATGTGCAACTGGAATACGGGCTGCTGATGCGCGATCTGTAGCCCGTAGAGTGCGCCGGGCGCAGCGCCTTTTTCCGCACCCTGTTCGCGCTGGCGTAAGGTGCAGATTCCCGGTGCTTGCGGCACACCTCACTGGCGACGCCTGGGCAGCAGAGGCCAGAGCCCCAGTACCGCAGGTATGCCCAGACCGAGCCAGGCGACGGCATCCCAGGCACCGTCACCCAGCAATGCGCTGAACAGGCCCGCGGCGCTGAGCAGACCGATCAGCAGCGGCAGGGCGAAGGTCGATTGGCGTGCGCTCATACCGCCGCCTCTGCGCGTTCACGCGCGTTGGCCGGGGCGCGGCGGCGAACCCACCAGAGGTACAGGCCGCTGCCCAGCACGATGATGGTCAGCACATCCAGCACCGCCCAGAGGACTTTCATCGGCATGCCGCCGTAGTCACCGAAGTGCAGCGGTTGCGACATCGACAGCGCATCCATGTACCAGGGGCGCTGGCCGATGGCGGTGACCTCCAGGCTGCGCGCATCGATCAGCACTGGTGTCCACAGGTGCGCGGTGAGGTGTGTGCTGCCTTTCATAAACACCGTGTAGTGGTGCTCGCTGGAAAACCGCGTACCGGGGAAGGCGATAAAGTCAGGTTGCATCGCCGGGGTGGCCTGCGCTGCAATCGTCAGTACCTGGTTGACCGGCGCGCGCTCGGTCAGCGCTGGCGCATCGCGATAAGGCGCGACCATCGCCGCCAGGGCTTCGGTGCGCCAGGCGCTGATCAGCAGGTCGGCACTGGCACTGATCACGCCCGTCACAGCCACCACCAACGCCCAGGTGACTGTGACGATGCCGATCAGGTTGTGCAGGTCGAGCCAGCGCGTGCGACGAGCCTTTTCATGGCGCACTTCGGCGAACTTCAGCCGGCGCATGAAGGGTGCATAGAGCACCACGCCGGAGATGATCGCCACCACGAACAGCAGCCCCATAAAGGCCAGCAGCAGCTTGCCTGGCAGGCCGGCGAACATGTCCACATGCAGGCGCAGGATGACCATCAGGATGCCGCCATTGGCTGCCGGCATCTCCACCGCTTCGCCGCTGCGCGCATCGAGCATAAAGGTATGCGACGAATTCGGCTCAGTGCCGGCGGTGGCCGCCGTGATCGCCACTACACCGTTGGGCTCGTCGTCCTCGAAGCCGAAATACTGAATCACCTCGCCCGGCCGATGCCGCTCGGCGGCCTCTACCAGCTGCTGCAGACTCAGGTGCGGCGTGCCCGCTGGCAGTTCACGCAGCTCCGGCGCTTCGCCGAGCAGGTGCTCCAGCTCGTGGTGGAAGATCAGCGGCAGGCCGGTCAATGCCAGCATCAGTAGAAACAGGGTGCAGATCAGGCTGGTCCAGGTGTGCACCTGGGACCAGCGGCGGATGGTGGTGCTTTTCATCGGTATATCCGGAAATGTCTACGCCGCCCCGTGTGGCGGCGTAAGGTGCTGCGGCGTGATCAGAACTCAAGTTGAGCGGAGAAGGTCAGGGTGCGCGGTGCGCCCAGGTAATGGCTGCTCAGCCAGTATTCCTTGTTCGCCAGGTTGCTGACGTTGGTACGCAGGGTCAGGCTGTTGTCGCCGCCCAGCTGGGTACGGTAGCGTGCGCCGGCATCGAAGGTGGTGAAAGACGGCAGGCTGTGATTGTTGGCCTCATCGCTGTATTGCTTGCCGGTGTAGTAGGTGCCGCCGGTCAGGGCGAAGCCCGGTAAGGCGTTGATGTCGTACTCGGCATACAGCTTGGCCAGTTGGGTGGCAACGTTGGTGGGCTTCTGCCCTTCGCTGTCTGCTGCGCCGGAGTCTTTCACCTGCGGATCAAGCAGGGTCAGGCCGCCGACCAACGTCAGCTCTGGCAGCACCTTGCCGGTAATGCCGAATTCCAGACCATTGTTCTCCTGACGACCGTCCTGCACGAATACGCCTGCGCCATTGGTGTAGGTGTTGGGTTTGTCGATATTGAACACAGCTATGGTCAACAGGGTTTCGCCGAGGGTGGCCTTGATGCCCACTTCATACTGCTCGCTGACCAGCGGGGCCATCGCCTGACCAGCGTTGAGCGCGGTGCTCGGAGCGATGCCACCGGCTTGCAGGCCTTCGATATAGCTGGCATAGGTGGTCAGCCAGGGTACAGGCTTGTAGATCAGCGAGACGTTGGGCGAGGTCTCCGACTCTTTGTAGTTGCTGGCGGTTTCGCCGTAGCCGAAGGCTTCGGCCCAGATGAAGTCATTGCTATATGTCTTGATCGTGGTGTGCGTCAGACCAAGGATGCCCGACCATTGCTCGTTAAAGGTGATCACGTCACCGATCAAGAAGTTGTCCGACTGTGTGCGCGAAGACAGACGCTGATCGCCGTTACCGATGGAGTAGCTGGATTTGTCGACCTGTGGGCTTTCGCTGAACGGAGAGGGGCTGCCAACGACGTCGTTATATTGCGGGCCTGGATAAGGAATGTGGTCTTCGTAGTTACGTACCCGTGCCACGTTGCCCTGGTAGCCGAGCGTGGCCTTGTGCCCGACAGTGCCGGTGGCGAAGGTGGCGTCGAGGAACAGGTAGCCGGAAGTCTCCTCGGTTTCCACCGGGGCGAAGGCGTATAGCGGCTGGGTGTATTGATTGGCACTGTCCACGGTAGGGCCGGTATAGGTGTATTCCTTGGTGTACTCGCTGTAGGACAAGGCGCCGCGCAGGTTGAATACATCGTCCAGGCGCCAGTTGAAACGGCTGCCGACGCGGTCGTGTTCGCTGTCGGAGAAGGCCCACTTCTGGCTGTACAGCTTGTCGTTGTGCAATGTTTCGGCGTCCGGACGCAGGCTCTGGTCGGCGAAGTACCAGTAGCTGGTCAGGCCGCGGGTCTCGTTCTTCTTGTGCGACGCATCGAACTGGATTTGCAGGTCGTCGCTGACGTTCCAGTCCAGTGCGAGGCTGATCATTTCACGGCGGCGCTTCTGCAAGTCGATGGCGGTTTCGCCATCTTGCGTTAGAACATTAACCCGGTAGGCAAATACTCCGGCGTCGTCGAGTGGGCCCCCGAAATCACCGTGCAGGTAGTAGTTCTCACCGCCCGCATTGCCCAGGGTCACACTGTTATAGCGTTCATAGGTGGGGCGTTTGAGCACGTAGTTGACCAGGCCGCCTGGGCTTGCTGGGCCATAGAGAAAGCCGCTGAGGCCCGTCAGAATTTCCAGCCGCTCCATTTCTTCAATGAAGTTACCGCTGTCGTAGCTGTTGCTGAACCTCAGGCCGTCGTTGGCGATGCTCAGGTTCCCGGAACCGCTGAAGCCGCGCATGCTCACGGTGCTGGCGTAACCGGCGCTGACCGGCGAGGTGAACTGGGTGGCCGGGCTGAGCTTGAACACGTCATCGGTGGAAGTGGCCTGGATGTTCTGCAACAGCTCCCTGGGCACCACGCTGATTGAGTAGGGCGCGTCCTGCACACGCATACCGCCCAGGGCTCCGACGTTCTGCACGCTGTCGCTGCGGTAGCCGGAGGCTGCGCTGCCGGTATTGAGCCGCTGAGAGATTACGGTGGTGTCTGGCAAGGACGCCGCCGCCTGACTCAGCGGTACCAGGCTGTAAGCGCCGCCGCTGCCGGGCTGCAATTGCAGGCCGGTGCCACGAAGCGCCTGATTCAGTGCGCCGATCGCGTCGTAGTCACCTTCGACCGGCGCCGATTGCTTGCCGGCGGTCAAGGCGGGGTCGATGCTCAACACGATGCCAGCGTCCGCGGCGATTTGCGTCAGGGTGCTTGCCAGAGGTGCAGGGGGCAATTGATAGGGTGCAGCCAGCGCGTGGGTTGCGGCGCCACCCAAGGTGATGGCCAGCGCCAGCAGCGAAGGGCAAAACAGGGGTGAAGTGGCACGCATTGCGAATATCTCCTGGAAGATAATAGGTCTCATTGACCTAATGCCGAAGGAGACTGCAAAAGTGACAGGGGGCCGCCGAAATAAATTTACGGCAGCTGAATCAGGGTGATGCCGGGGTGGCCGGCACCACGCGTACCCACCAGGGTTGCAGGCGCTCAATGCGCACCGGCAGGCTCAGGGCCAGGGCGTCCAGGGCCAGGTCGCTGTCGTGCAGTGGGAAGCTGCCGCTGATGGTCAGACCGGCGATACGCGGGTCGACGCCCAGGTAGCCGGTTCGGTAGGGGCTCAGTTGCGCGAGCACTTGGTCAAGGCGTTGCCCTTCGACCACCAACATGCCGCGGCTCCAAGCATCGGCCGCCGGAGCGGCGGGCTTGCTGCTGCCCAGCCCGGTCGACAGCATGTCCACCTGCTGGCCTGCCTGAATCACGCGGGTTTCGCCGCTGTTGCTGGGGTGTGCGGCCACTGCTGACTGCAACACGGTCAGGTGCGTACGGTCACCGTCGCGGCGCACCAGAAAACGTGTCCCCAGTGCGCGCAGACGGCCTTGGGCGGTGGCGACGACAAACGGACGTTTATCGCCCGGAGCCGTCTGCACGAGGATCTCACCACTGCGCAGGGTCAACAGGCGCTGCTCGGCGTCGAAGTCGATATCCAGGGCGCTGGCGCTGTTGAGGGTGACCTGGCTGTTATCACTCAGGCGCAACTCAAGTTGCTCACCTGCGCCGGTGCGGGCGTCGGCCAGATAATCGGTGAGGGGGCGTTGGCTTGCCAGCAGGCCCAGGGTCAGCGCACCCAGCAGGCCCAGGCTGAGCAGGGCACGGGACGGGCGGCGCGAGGCGGGGCGGCTTAGCAAGGCGCGGCGCATCAGCGGTGTTGCAGCCGGGGCCAGGTGGGTGCTCAGCGCGTTGAGCTGATGCCAGGCACGGGCATGTTCCGGATCGGCAGCCAGCCAGGCATGAAAGTCTGCGGGCGCTTTATCCTTCGCGATGTTGTCCAGGCGCAGTTGCCACTCGATAGCAGCGTCCAGCACCCGCGCCGAGACAGCGCTCATTGCGCCTCTCCATAGACAGCGACGTAGCACTGACGCAGGCCCTGGGCCAGGTATTGACGCACCCGTGATACCGACACGCCCAGGCGCTCAGCAATTTCCGCATGGCCCAGACCATCGAGGCGATTGAGCAGAAATGCCTGACGCGCTTTGACGGACAGGTTGCCCAGCAGCCGGTCGACCTCCTGCAGCGCTTGCAGCGCAATGGCTTGCTCTTCAGGGCTGGGATGAGAGGTCTCGGGTTGCCCCTGCAGGGCATCGAGGTAACTGCGTTCCAAGGCGCTGCGGCGGAAGTGATCGACCAGCAGGCCGCGGGCGATGGTGGTCAGCAGGGCGCGTGGCTCGCGTACCTCGGCCAGGTCAGTGCGCCCGAGCAGGCGCACGAAGGTGTCCTGGCTCAGGTCTTCGGCGCGTTCGTGGCCGTAAAGGCTTTTGCGCAGCCAGCCGAGCAGCCACTCGCGGTGATCGCGGTAGAACAGGCCGAGCACATGCTGCTGAGTGGGATCGCCCGCGGACACGCTGACCTCGGTAATGGATAAGAAACAAATCGAGAACTATTCGCATAATCGCAGAGCGGGCCAGCATCCTGCAATCGCGGCGTACGTGATGAGCGACGGGTGGGGCGCGGGGTGCTATGTGCTGGGTTGTATCGGATGGGCACGAGTCAGTGCTAACAGGCTGTTGAAAAACTATCTGCGTTGCCACTGCTGCGTTAAAAACAGGCTCAAAATGCTCATTTACAGCTCGTAAACTCCGCTTTTTCGCCTATTTTTGCCTTGCATTGGCTGCCTCGCCTACGCTTTTCAACGGCCTGCTAAAGCGAATGTGCCCGTTGGCGACGACGGCTGTTGAGCTGCTGCTGCAGGGCCGGGAGCGTATCGATACCCTGACGACGCGCCTTGCTGAACAGCATCAGCGCCAGTTCGGCGGTGACCAGGGCGTCGGCGCTGGCGTTGTGCCGCTGGTGTACCTGCAGGCCGAATTCCGCGACCCACTCGTCCAGCCCACCCTGACGGATGCGTGACTGCGGGCACAGCAGCGGGGCGATTTCGGCGACGTCGAGGAAGTGGTGCTGCAGGCGATAGCCCAGGCTCTGGCGCAGTGCGCGAGCGAGCATGCGCTGGTCGAACTCGGCATGAAACGCCAGCAGCGGGCTGCTGCCGACGAACTCCATGAAGTCCAGCAGCGCCTCGGCAGGATCGACGCCGCGGGCCACTTCACTGGGGGCGATGCCGTGAATCAGGGTGCTGGCGCTGGCCTGATGATCGGGCTGGTGCAGCGTGCATTCGAACTGTTCGGCGAAGTCGATGGCGCCGTTGTCGATCACCACCGCGCCGATGGCCAGCACCTGATCACGGCGCATGTTCAAACCGGTGGTTTCCAGATCGAGTACGACGAAACGCTGCTGATGCAGCGGGCGCTCGTCGAAGGGCGCCGGCGCGCTCAACTCGTTGCGGCGCTGCAACTGCTGCTGGGTCAGGGCCGGACCGCGGCCGGTGAACCAGGTGAACTTGCTCATAGCTGGTACCTCATGGCCAGGCTGCTCTGCAGGCGCTGCGCCTGGCGGAACGACTCGCGCAGAATACGCCGGTCCAGGTGGTTGAGGTGGTCGGGGTCGACCCGATTGGAGTAGGGCAGCTCGTCGCGTGCCTGCAGCTGGTGCTGCTGCATGCGCGTCTGCTGAATGAAGTGGTAGGCCTCTTCATAGGCGGCGCCGTCCAGCGCATCGATCACGCCCTTGGCGATCAGCGCGCGCAAGCGCTCCAGGGTGCCGACCGCGCCGATGCCATTGGCCAGCGCGAGCAGGCGCGCGCCGTCGACGAAAGGCGTCAGGCCCTGCACCTTGAGATCCAGGGTGTCCTTGTCGGCGCCGGAACGTGCCACCACGAAATCACGGAAGCGCCCGACCGGTGGGCGCTGGCGCAGGGCGTTCTCGGCCAGCATCTTCTGGAACAGGCTGTTGCTGGCGACGCGGCGGAGCAGCTCCTCGCGCAGTTGCTCGCAGCCTTCGTCCGGGCCCCAGATGGTGCGCAGGTCGAAGTAGATCGACGAGCCCAGCAGGTTCTCCGGCGTGGCTTCGAGGACGAAGCCGGCGAAGCGTCGTGACCATTCCTGGCGCGACAGGCACAGCTCGGGATTGCCGGCCATGATGTTGCCCTTGCACAGGGTGAAACCGCACTGTGCCAGGCGCTGGTTGATCTCGCGCGCGATGGGTAGCAGGCGCTCGCGAATGGCTGCGGCCTCGGCGGCATCGCTGGCCTCGAAGAGGATGCCGTTGTCCTGGTCGGTGTGCAGGGTCTGTTCGCGGCGGCCTTCGCTGCCGAAGCACAGCCAGGTGAAGGGGATGCCTGGATCGCCCATTTCCTCGAGGGTCAGCTCGATCACCCGGCATACGGTGTGGTCGTTGAGCAGGGTGACGATATGGGTGATCTGCGTCGAGCTGGCGCCGTGGGCGAGCATGCGGTCGACCAGCAGGCGGATGTCGCTGCGCAGCCCGGCCAGAGTCTCGACCTTGCCGGCGTGGCGGATGGTGCGCGCCAGATGCACCAGGTCGACGCGCTGCAGGCTGAACAGATCGCGCTCGGAAATCACCCCGCAGAGTTTCTCGTGTTCCACCAGGCAGACGTGGGCGATATGTCGCTCGGTCATGGCGATGGCGGCATCGAAGGCGCTGGCATCCGGCGCCAGATGGAAGGGGTTGGGCGTCATCAGGTTGCCGATCGGCTGGGCCAGGTCGACGCCATCGGCGACCACGCGGCGCAGGTCGCGCAGGGTGAAGATGCCCAGCGGTTTGTCGGCCGGGTCGAGCACCACGATGCTGCCCACGTGCTGCTCGTGCATCAGCCGTACGGCATCGCGCAGCGGCGTGTCGGGCGCGCAGCCGATGGGTTGGCGCATGGCCAGTTCACCCAGGCGGGTGTCCAGCGAATACTGCGCACCGAGGGTTTCCACTGCACGCAGCTGCACCTGCTGGTTGACCTGGTCGAGCAGGCTGCTGACCCCGCGCAGGGCGAAGTCGCGCAGCGGGTTGGAAACGGCGAAAAGCTTGATGAAGGCGTGCTTGGCCAGCAGCAGGCAGAAGGTGTCTTCGGCGGCCAGGTGTTCGGTGCGCGTGGCGCGCTCGCCGATCAGCGCGGCCAGCGGGAAGCATTCGCCGGCCGTGATCTCGAAGGTGGTCTCGGTGCCGCGCCTCGCGCTGTGTGGGCGCTCACCGTGCACGCGGCCCTGCTTGACGATGTAGAAGTGTTCGACCGGGCCATCGCTGGGCTTGATGATCGAGTCGCCCTCGGCATAGAAGCGCAGCTGGCAGTGCTCGACCAGAAACGCCAGATGGGCGGTGTCCATCTGGTTGAAAGGCGGGAACTTCTGCAGGAACTCCATGGTGCCGTGGATGTTCTGAAGCACCGCAGTTTTGCCCGCATCGGCCATCGCGTCGGCCTTGCTCATGGGCGTGCGCCTCGTAGTTTCGGGATGGTGTCAGTGTGGTCTCGACTGTCGGCGTTGCCCATTGCACCTAAGTAGGGTGCCGGGCGCGGGGTCTTGACGAAATTTTGACTTGTGCCCGGGCAGACTGCACCCGCCCATGTATTCCGTAAAGAGCAAGGCCTATCCATGCAGTCATCCGTACCAGCTGCCCGTGGGGCGGCGCAGGTCAGTGTTGCCAGTCACCTGGCTTTCATCCTGGGCAGCGCGCTGTGCATGCTGCTGCTGTTCGCCCTGGCCCGTCTGGGGCTGCTGGCCTACAACCAGGCGTTGATCGCCGATACGCCGGCCGGCACCTTCGTCGAATCCTTCGTCAACGGTGCGCGTTTCGACCTGCGTCTGATCGTCTACCTGTGCATTCCGCTCAGTCTGTCGCTGCTCAGCGTCACGGCGATGCGCGCGCGACGTCTGCATGTCGCCTGGCTGACGTTCGCTACCAGCCTGTGCCTGTTCTTCGCCGTGGTCGAACTGAATTTCTATCGTGAATTCCACCAGCGCCTGAACAGCCTGGTGTTCCAGTACATGCAGGAAGACATCGGTACCGTGGCCAGCATGATCTGGAATGGCTTCCCGGTACTGCGCCTGCTGCTGGCCTGGGCCCTGGCTACGCTGCTGCTGGCCTGGCTGTTCCGTTGTGTCGAGCGCGCCACCCGCGCCTGTGGCCGTGCCGCGCCGCCAAGCTGGCCGGTGCGCACTGCCGTGTTCGTGCTGTTGCTGCTGGTCTGCGTGGTCGCCGCTCGTGGCACCCTGCGTTCTGGACCGCCGCTGCGCTGGGGCGATGCCTATACCACCGATTCGATGTTCGCCAACCACCTGGGCCTCAACGGTACGCTGACCCTGGTCGACGCCGCCGAGAACTTCTTTTCCGACCACCGCGACAACAGCTGGAAAGCCACGCTGCCGGCCGAGGAGGCGAAGCAGATCACCCGCGACCTGCTGCTGACCCCGCGCGATGAGCTGATCGACGCCGACGTGGCCGCGGTGCGCCGCGTCTATACGCCTCCAGTCGAAGGTCAGCTGCCGCAGGTGCGCAACGTGGTAGTGATCCTCATGGAGAGCATGGCCGGACGCTACATCGGCGCCATGGGCAACCAGGACGGCATCACCCCCAACTTCGATGCGCTGGCCAAGGAGGGCCTGTTGTTCCAGCGCGTGTTCTCCAACGGCACCCATACTCATCAGGGCATGTTCGCCACCATGGCCTGCTTCCCCAACCTGCCGGCCTTCGAATACCTGATGCGCATGCCGGAAGGCAGCCATCAGTTTTCCGGCCTGCCGCAGCTGCTCAGTGCTCGCGGCTACGACGATGTCTACGTGTACAACGGCAGCTTCGCCTGGGATAACCAGTCCGGCTTCTTCGCCAACCAGGGCATGCGCAATTTCGTCGGCCGAGATGACTTCGTCGACCCGGTGTTCATCGACCCGACCTGGGGCGTGTCCGACCAGGACATGTTCAGTCGTGGCGCCGATGAACTGGCCAAGCTCGGCAGCCAGGGCAAACCCTTCTATGCGCTCTTGCAGACATTGTCCAACCACACGCCCTATGCGTTGCCGGAAGACTTGCCGGTCGAACCCGTCACCGGCCATGGCTCGCTGGACCAGCACCTGACGGCCATGCGCTATGCCGACTGGGCGCTTGGCCAGTTCTTCGCCAAGGCGCGCCAGCAGCCCTATTTCAAGGACACCCTGTTCGTGGTGCTGGGCGACCACGGTTTCGGCAACGACGAACAGATCACCGAGATGGACCTGTCACGCTTCAGCATTCCGCTGCTGCTGATCGGCCCAGGCGTGCAGGAAACCTTCGGCAACAGCCGCGACACCGTCGGCAGCCAGATCGACGTGGTGCCGACCATCATGGGCCGCCTCGGTCAGCCGGTGCAGCAGCAATGCTGGGGCCGCGACCTGCTTGCGCTGCCTGAGGGCGATGCCGGTGTGGCGGTGATCAAACCGTCGGGCAGTGATCAGACCGTGGGCCTGGTGACCGGCGACAACATTCTGGTCAAGCCGCGTGACCGTGATGCGCGCCTTTATCGCTACCAGCTGGGCCACGAAGCCCGTGCCGAGGTGATCGACGACGCGCAGCGGCGCAGCGATCTGGAACGCAAGCTGTCGGCCTTCGTACAGACCGCGACATCCAGTCTGTTGGGTAATACCACCGGCGTGACGGTGGAGAAGATGGCGCAGGCGGCGCGCTAGTTGTCTGTCGCGGCTAAAGCCCCTCCCACAACGTTCAGCGCCCGTGGGAGGGAGCTTTAGCCGCGACTGCCCAATAAAAAACCGCCCCGGAGGGCGGTTTATTCATTCGCGCAGTGAGCGAATCACAGGCCGTTCTTGGCCTTGAACTCGCGACGACGGCGATGCAGCACCGGCTCGGTGTAGCCGTTGGGCTGCTTGGTGCCTTCGATCACCAGCTCCAGCGCGGCCTGGAAGGCGACGTTGTTGTCGAAGTCCGGAGCCATCGGGCGATACAGCGGATCATTGGCGTTCTGGCGGTCCACCACCGGCGCCATGCGCTTGAGGCTTTCGACCACCTGCGCCTCGGTGACGATGCCGTGGCGCAGCCAGTTGGCCAGCAGTTGGCTGGAGATGCGCAGGGTGGCGCGGTCTTCCATCAGGCCGACGTCGTTGATGTCCGGTACCTTGGAGCAGCCGACGCCCTGGTCGATCCAGCGCACCACATAGCCGAGGATGCCTTGCGAGTTGTTGTCCAGCTCGTTGCGGATTTCCTCCTCGCTCCAGTTGGTGTCCTTGGCCAGCGGGATGGTCAGGATGTCGTCCACCGACGCCGGGGTGCGCTTGGCCAGTTCGGCCTGACGGGCGAACACGTCGACCTTGTGGTAGTGCAGGGCGTGCAGGGTGGCGGCGGTCGGCGACGGAACCCAGGCGGTATTAGCGCCGGACAGCGGGTGAGCGATTTTCTGCTCGACCATCGCCGCCATCAGGTCCGGCATGGCCCACATGCCCTTGCCGATCTGCGCGCGGCCCTGCAGGCCGGTGGCCAGGCCGACGTCGACGTTGTTGTTCTCGTAGGCACCGATCCAGGTCTCGCTCTTCATGGCCGCCTTGCGCACCACGGCGCCGGCTTCCATGGAGGTGTGGATCTCGTCACCGGTACGGTCGAGGAAGCCGGTGTTGATGAATACCACGCGCTCGCTGGCAGCCTTGATGCACGCCTTGAGGTTGACGGTGGTACGGCGCTCTTCGTCCATGATGCCGACCTTCAGGGTGTTGCGGGCCAGGCCCAGCACATCCTCGACGCGGGCGAAGAGTTCGCTGGTGAAGGCGACTTCTTCCGGGCCGTGCATCTTCGGTTTGACGATGTACACGCTGCCGGTGCGAGTGTTCTTGCGCGTGGTGTTGCCGATCAGGTTGTGCACCGCGATTAGGCTGGTGAACAGTGCGTCCTGGATGCCTTCCGGAACCTCGTTGCCTTCGGCGTCGAGGATGGCCGGGTTGGTCATCAGGTGGCCGACGTTGCGCACGAACAGCAGCGAGCGGCCGTGCAGGGTCAGCTCGGAGCCGTCCGGCTTGGTGTAGACGCGATCCGGGTTCATGGTGCGGGTGAAGGTGCTGCCGCCCTTGGACACTTCTTCGGCCAGGTCGCCCTTCATCAGGCCCAGCCAGTTCTTGTAGACCACCACCTTGTCGTCGGCATCGACGGCCGCGACGGAGTCTTCGCAGTCCATGATGGTGGTCAGCGCGGCTTCCATCAGCACGTCTTTCACGCCGGCGGCGTCGGTGCTGCCGATGGGGCTGGAGGCATCGATCTGGATTTCGAAATGCAGGCCGTTGTGCTTGAGCAGCACGGCGATCGGCGCGCTGGCCTCGCCCTGGAAGCCGACCAGCTGCGCGTCGTCACGCAGGCCGCTGTTGCTGCCACCCTTGAGGGCAACGACCAGCTTGCCGTCGACGATGGCATAGCCGGTGGAGTCGACGTGCGAGCCGGCAGCCAGCGGTGCGGCTTCGTCGAGGAAGGCGCGGGCGAAGGCGATAACCTTGTCGCCGCGCACCTTGTTGTAGCCCTTGCCCTTCTCGGCGCCGCCTTCTTCGCTGATCACGTCGGTGCCGTACAGTGCGTCGTACAGCGAGCCCCAGCGGGCGTTGGAGGCGTTCAGGGCGAAGCGCGCGTTCATCACCGGCACCACCAGCTGCGGGCCGGCCAGGCGGGCGATCTCTTCGTCGACGTTGGTGGTGGTGGCCTGGAAGTCTTCCGGTTCCGGCAGCAGGTAGCCGATTTCCTGGAGGAAGGCCTTGTAGGCAGCCGCGTCATGAGCCTGGCCCTTGCGCGCCTGGTGCCAGGCATCGATCTGCGCCTGCAGCTCGTCACGTTTGGCCAGCAGGGCGCGGTTTTTCGGCGCCAGGTCCTTGATGACCGCGGCGGCACCGGCCCAGAACTGGTCGGCAGCGATGCCGGTACCGGGAATGGCTTCGTTGTTCACGAAGTCGTACAGGGCTTTGGCGACCTGCAGGCCGCCGACTTGAACGCGTTCAGTCATCACTTGCCTCACTCTCTGAGCTTTACTCAATCGCCGCTTCGGGCACCTCTGAAAACGACCTGCGGGTCAGCGCCTGCGCTTTCAGAGAGGCTCGTCGGAGACGGTCTGGCCGTCTTGTAGTCCGTGGCGCGGCATACTACATGAAGATTCCGGGGAAATGCAGTGGTTGCGCGTCAGACTGCGACCAAAAGACTAATTTGGGTCATCTTGCATGCATTATGTGCGCAAAAATCTTATCTATTGTTCCATAAAATACTTAAAAGCGTACACGATTAATTGACTTGGCTACTGACAACCGAGCCAATATGGCCTACGCGTCCCTCGCCTATACTGCCCGACACGCTTTCTGGAGCCTGCCATGACGGTTTCCGCTGCCTCTGCTGCCGACCTTGTCGATCTCACCCGTCTCTTTGCCGGCTATCTGCGTTTCTATCAGGTGCCGCGGGCTGACGCGGATATCGCCGCCTTCCTCCGTGCGCGCCTGGAGCGCGGAGATTCGCAGTTGTTCATCGCCCGTGACGGGCGGGGCGCCGCACAGGGTTTCGTGCAGCTGTATCCCTTTCTGTCCTCGCTGGCGCTGGAACCGGCCTGGCTGCTCAGCGATCTGTATGTCGACGAAAGCGCGCGCCGCTGCGGCGTTGGCGAAGCGCTGATGAATGCCGCTCGCGCCCATGCCGAGGCAACCGGGGCCTGCGGTCTGCAACTGGAGACGACAAAGACCAACCTGGCCGGTCAGCGTCTTTATGAGCGGCTAGGTTATGTGCGTGACCAACAGTTCTTTACCTACTGGCTGTCGCTGCGCGGCTGACTTTTCCATCCTGTGAACGAGTGAGGTAGTACATGGATCATCTGGTACTGACGGTGATTGCCCAGGACCAACCGGGGCTGGTCGAGCGTCTGGCCGGCTGCGTGGCCAATCATGGTGGAAACTGGCTGGAGAGTCGTATGGCGCGCATGGCTGGGCAATTCGCCGGGATCGTGCGGGTGGATGTGCCGGCCGAGGCCCATGGCGGCCTGATCAAGGAACTCGAAGCCTTGAGCGCGCAGGGCATTCGCGTGCAGCTGGCGGCCAGCGGTAGCGAACCGGGCGGGCGCTTCACCGCGATTCGTCTGGAGCTGGTGGGCAACGACCGCCCCGGTATCGTCCGTGACATCACCCGCGTGCTGGCCGAGCAGGGCGTCAACCTGGAGAGCCTGCTCACCGAGGTAGCGCCGGCACCGATGAGCGGCGAGCTGTTGTTCACCGCCGAGGCGCTGCTGGCAGTGCCGGAAACGCTGGCCCTGGAGCAACTGCAGGCACGCCTGGAGACGCTGGCCGACGATTTGATGGTGGAGCTGAATCTGCGCACCGAGGAGTGATATCCACGGCAGGCGTGGATCAGCCTGTGGGTAAACTGGGGAGCCCCGGCGCACGGCCTAGTGCCCCGGGGCTTTTCACTGGATGGTCAAAAATGCAGCAGGATCAATGGCTTGTGCACAGATGCCGGGGATGGATCTGTGGATAAGCCGGGGGTGACGGGCGCGAGCCCAAGGATGGCGCGGACCGGGAATGGCTGAGCGTTTTCTGCTCAGGGCACTCCCGGTGCTGGTTGGCGGATCGATCGCTGGGTCAAGCGTTCGAGCGTTTGCGCAGGTTCAGCCAGATATCCAGACTGTATACAAACAGTCCGGCCCAGATGCAGGCGAAGGCGAGCAGGGTACTCGGCGAGAAATGTTCGTCGAAGATCAGGATGGCCTGCAGCAGCACCAGAGTCGGCGCCAGGTACTGCAGGAAGCCCAGCGTGGTGTAGGGCAAATGCCGCGCCGCAGCGTTGAAGCACACCAGCGGAACCAGGGTGATCGGCCCGGCTGCCGCCAGCCAGAGCGCCTGGCTGCTGGTCCAGAAACTCGCCTGGCTGCTCATCGCGGCGGGGTGAAGTACCAGCCAGGCCAACGCCACCGGCACCAGCAGCCAGGTTTCCACCACCAGGCCTGGAAGGGCGGCCACCGGCGCCTGCTTGCGAATCAGCCCGTAGAAGCCGAAGGTCAGCGCCAGTACCAGCGACACCCAGGGCAGGCTGCCAACCTGCCAAAGCTGCTGCAGCACGCCCAGCGCGGCCAGGCCTACGGCCAGCCACTGCAGGCGGCGCAGACGCTCGCCGAGAATCAGCAGGCCGAGCAATACGTTGATCAGCGGGTTGATGTAGTAGCCCAGGCTGGCCTCGATCATCCGGTCGTTGTTCACCGCCCACACGTAGACCAGCCAGTTGGTCGCGATCAGCAGGCCGCAGCCGGCCAGCACTGCCAGGCGCTTGGGATTGTCGCGCAGCTCGCGCCACCAGCCCGGGTGTTTCCAGACGAGCAGCAGCAAACCGCCGAACAGCGCCGACCAGAGCACCCGATGCACGATGATTTCCATCGCCGGGACGCTTTGCAGGGCTTTGAAGTAGAGCGGGAACAGGCCCCAGATGATGTAGGCGGTAAGGCCCAGAATGTACCCGCGTTGCGGGTTGGCGGTGGCCATCGAAAATCCTTGGTTAGGCAGCTAACGGTTGTCGCGAAATTCTAGCGTTCTGTCCGCTGCCTTGTCTGTTCGTTCAGGTTTTTCCGCAGGCCGCAGTACCGGCAAAGTCGTAAGGCAAAGTTTACGCAGTGCGCGCAACTGTATCGGTATGCTGGGGCTCGTTGGGTAGTCCGAATGCCGTCCCGGGCCCTTGGCATCGGACAAAAAGCATCGCGGCTGAAGCGGAATACCGCCCATGTCCACCGGCCCGGTAGGAGCGGCTTCAGCCGCGAAAGCTTCTGCTCTCGGACAGCTCGATTGGGTAGCCGGATGCAATCCGAGATTGCGCTCCCGGATTGCATCCGGGCTACTTCTCAGAACAGTCGCAGCGGCTCTTCATCCAGTGCGGCCAATTGTTCGCGCAGGGCGAGAATCTGGTCGCCCCAGTAGCGCTCGCCAGCGAACCAGGGGAAGGCCAGGGGGAAGGCCGGATCGTCCCAGCGCTTGGCGATCCAGGCGCTGTGGTGCATCAGGCGCAGGGCGCGCAGGCCCTCGATCAGCGGCAGTTCGCGGGCGGCAAAATCATGGAATTCCTGATAGCCGTCGACCAGCTCGGCGAGCTGGGCGAGGCGCTCGTGGCGCTCGCCAGCGAGCATCATCCACAAGTCCTGCACCGCCGGGCCCATGCGGCAGTCGTCGAGGTCGACCATATGGAAGGCGTCGTCGCGGTGCAGCAGGTTGCCGGGGTGGCAGTCGCCATGCAGTCGGATCGGCGTATAGCGCACGCGGGCGAACAGCTCGTCGAGGCGGGCGAGCAGATCGCGCGCCACCGATTCGTAGGCGGGCAGCAGGCTGCGCGGCACGAAGCCACCGTCGAGCAGAGCGCCCAGCGAGGCGTGGCCAAAGCCGCTCACTGTCAGGCTTTCGCGATGCTCGAAGGGGCGGCTGGCGGCGATGGCATGCATGCGCCCGAGCAACTGGCCAAGGCGATACAGCTGGTCGAGATTGCCCGGCTCCGGCGCGCGTCCGCCGCGTCGCGGGAACAGGGCGAATCGAAAGCCGCCATGCTCGAACAGCGTCTGGCCATCGCGCAGTAGTGGCGCCACCACCGGCACTTCATGTTCGGCCAGCTCCAGGCTGAAGGCGTGCTCTTCGCGAATCGCCGCATCGCTCCAGCGGTCCGGGCGATAGAACTTGGCGATCAGCGGCGTTTCGCCCTCGATGCCCACCTGATAGACGCGGTTCTCGTAGCTGTTGAGTGCCAATACGCGGGCGTCGCTAAGGTAGCCCAGGCTCTCCACGGCATCGAGCACCAGATCCGGGGTGAGGGTGGAAAAGGGATGGCTCATGAGCGGCTCCGCAAAGGTGAACGCACAGTGTACCCGGCGGATGGTCCGGCCGTCGGGCGGTTGCAACACGCGGCTGAAATGACTGACGGGTTGTACCCGCCCTACAGCTGCGTACCCAGCAACACCTGACTGGCAGCGAACTGCGCGCGCACTGGATCACCGACGGTGACAGCAAGGGTGGCCAGTCGCTCCGGTTCGACCGAGGCGCACAGCGTTTGGCCGTTGGCCAGGCTCACGCGCACTTCGCTGGGGCCATCGCTGCCCGGCAGAATTTGCTCGATGCGGCCCTCCAGTGCGTTGCGCTCGACGTCGGCCGGCTGGCTCAGCGGTTGTAGCTCCAGCCAGCCGGCCTTGATCAGCGCAACCACGCTGCTGCCAGCGCTCAGTTGCAGGTTTTCCGTGCTGTCGTGGGTGATCAGCGCCTGCAGGTGCTTGCCACCAGGCAGCTCGATAGTGATCAGGTCGTTGTGCCCCTGTGCATGAATCGCATGCACGCGGCCTGTCAGCTGATTGCGGGCACTGGTGCGCAGCATCAGGCGGCCGAGCAGCTCCAGGTCGGCATCGTCACCGGCGGCCTGCAGCAGTTGCATCTGCAACGCCTGCAGGCGTTGTTGCAGTGCCAGCAGGCGCTCGCCAGCTGGCGTCAGACGCGCGCCACCGCCGCCCTTGCCGCCGACACTGCGACTGACCAGCGGCTGTTCGGACAGGTTATTCAGCTCGTCGATGGCATCCCAGGCGGCCTTGTAGCTCAGCCCGGCAGCCTTGGCGGCGCGGGTGATGGAGCCTTGTTCGGCGATCTGTTCGAGCAGGGCCAGGCGTTTCGGTCGGCGGCTGAGCAGTTGGGCGAGGGGATCGAGCTGCGACATGGTTCGGGCATGGCAAAGAGGGATCTCGGCACGGTGCGCGACTGTGCCAGGTGCGTCAAGTCAGGCATCGCCCGGCCGTGGCGTACGTGCCAGGCAATAGACGTCGACGCGCAGGGCGCCAGCGCGGCGCAGCAGATGGGCGAGTGTGCCGACGGTCGCGCCTGTGGTGAGCACGTCGTCGACCAGCGCCAGATGAGCACCGGCAACCTGCGCTTGCAGGCCGAGGCTGAATGCCTGGCGCAGGTTGCGCTTGCGCGTGGCGGCATCCAGACCCTGCTGAGCGGGTGTATCGACGCGGCGTTGCAACCAGTCATGCTGCACCGGCAGTTGCAGGCTGGCGCCCAGCCAGTCGGCGAGCATCTGCGCCTGGTTGAAGCCGCGCTGCCGTTGTCGCTTGCGTGCCAGCGGCACCGGCAGCAGGGCTTGCGGCCGTGGCAGGCCTTCGTCGTAGGCGCGGCCCAGGTGCTCGGCCAGCAGTTCGGCGAGCAGACGACCATGGGGCCATTGCGCCTGGTGCTTGAAGCGGGTGATCAGGTTGTCGACTGGAAAGGCGTAGCGCCAGGGCGCCTCCACGCGGGTGAAACTCGGCGGCTTGTTCTGGCAGGCGCCGCAGATCATCCCCTGAATCGCCAGCGGCACTGCGCAGACCTGACAGTGCGCGCCGAGCCAGGGCAGCTCGGCTTCGCAAGCGGTGCAGATGCCGTGCGTGGGGTGATCGGTTGCTTCATCGCAAAGCTGGCAATGGCGGCGTGGCCTGAGCCAGGGCAGGCGGCGCAGCGAGGTGAGATCGAACAGTGGCATGGCGGCTCGTCCTTGAGCGGAGATGCCGGAAGTGTAGCCAGCGTCAGCGGATCAGCCAGCCCATGACGATCAGACCGAGAAACAGCCAGATCACCCCACCGATGATCGAGCGCCGCAGCAGCGCGCGCACGCCGTTGAACAGAAACAGCAGGCCGATGATCAGCAGGATGATGCTGAAGATCGACACGTCCATGCCGATGGCCCTGGCCAGCCCATGGAGAAAGTCGTCGATGGCATCGGCCATCGCGCCCAGCACGCCGGACAGCATGTCGACGATGAAACGGATGGCGCGGCCCAGCGCTTCGCCGAGTCCTTCAAAAAAACCTTCTACTTGCATGCAGAGCATCCTGTTGGAGGGGTAACAGGCTGCTGAAAAACTACCTGCGTTGCCATTGCTGCGTTAAAAACAGGCTCAAAATGCTCATTTACAGCTCGTAAACTCCGCTTTTTCGCCTGTTTTTGCCTTGCACTGGCTGCCTCGCCTACGTTTTTCAGCGGCCTGGTAAGCATTTGGCCTTGTGCCATGACATAAGTTCTATTGATCGATAAATGATCAGATGTAAACCTGTGTCTTTCTCTAGGTTGACAGCATCCAACTGCCACATATGATGGCCTGAGCCTGAATGCCCCCTGTGGGCCCGACAACAGACGCCGCCTAGCGTCGAAGGATCCCTTTGATGAGCGCAACCGCCGCCACCCCTACCCGCCACGACTGGACTCTCGCCGAGGTTCGCGCACTGTTCGAGCAGCCGTTCAACGACCTGTTGTTTCAGGCGCAGACGGTGCACCGTGCGCACTTCGACCCCAACCGCGTGCAGGTTTCCACGCTGCTGTCGATCAAGACCGGCGCCTGCCCGGAAGACTGCAAGTACTGCCCGCAGTCCGGCCACTACAACACCGGCCTGGACAAGGAAAAACTGATGGAAGTGCAGAAGGTGCTGGAGGCTGCCGCCGAGGCCAAGGCCATCGGCTCCACCCGTTTCTGCATGGGCGCGGCGTGGAAGCATCCGTCGGCCAAGGACATGCCCTACGTGCTGGAAATGGTCAAAGGCGTGAAGAAGCTCGGCCTGGAAACCTGCATGACCCTCGGTCGCCTCGACCAGGAGCAGACCCAGGCGCTGGCCGAAGCGGGGCTGGACTACTACAACCACAACCTCGATACCTCGCCGGAGTTCTACGGCAACATCATCACCACCCGTACCTATGGTGAGCGCCTGCAGACCCTGGCTTACGTGCGCGAGGCGGGGATGAAGATCTGCTCCGGCGGCATCCTCGGCATGGGCGAGTCGGTGGACGACCGCGCCGGGCTGCTGATCCAGCTGGCCAACCTGCCGGAGCACCCGGAGAGCGTGCCGATCAACATGCTGGTCAAGGTCAAGGGCACGCCGCTGGCCGAGGAGAAGGACGTCGACCCGTTCGACTTCATCCGCACCCTGGCCGTGGCGCGCATCATGATGCCGAAATCCCACGTGCGTCTGTCCGCCGGGCGCGAGGCGATGAACGAGCAGATGCAGGCCCTGGCCTTCATGGCCGGGGCCAACTCGATCTTCTACGGCGAGAAGCTGCTGACCACCGCCAACCCACAGGCGGACAAGGACATGGCCCTGTTCAAGCGCCTCGGCATCAAGCCGGAGGAGCGCGAAGAGCACGCCGACGAGGTGCACCAGGCCGCCATCGAGCAGGCGCTGGTCGAGCAGCGTGATTCGAAGCTGTTCTACAACGCGGCCTCGGCCTGATATGTCCCTGGTGGATGGATGAAGCGTCATCCACCCTACGCCGCCGAGGCTGTGCGTAGGGTGGATAACCCGCTTGCGGTTATCCACCGTTCTCCGGTGCCCTCCATGTCCTTCGATCTTGCCAAGCGCCTGGCCGAGCGTCAGGCCGCCGATCTATTCCGCCAACGCCCGCTGTTGCAGACCCCGCAAGGGCCGCAGGTGGAGGCGGACGGCCGGCAGTTGCTAGCCTTCTGCTCCAACGACTACCTCGGCCTGGCCAACCACCCCGAGGTGATCCGCGCCCTGCAGCAGGGCGCGGGAAAATGGGGTGTCGGCGGCGGCGCTTCGCATCTGGTGATCGGCCACAGCACGCCGCACCATGAACTGGAAGAGGCACTGGCGGCGTTCACCGGCCGGCCGCGGGCGCTGCTGTTCTCCACCGGCTATATGGCCAATCTGGCCGTGGTCACAACGCTGGTGGGGCAGGGCGATAGCGTGCTGCAGGATCGCCTCAATCATGCCTCGCTGCTCGACGCCGGCCTGCTCTCGGGCGCGCGATTCTCACGCTATCTGCACAACGATGCGGCAAGCCTGGCCAGCCGTCTGCGCAAGGCCAGCGGCAATTGCCTGGTGGTCACTGACGGTGTGTTCAGCATGGACGGCGATCTGGCCGATCTGCCGGCACTGTGCACCGAAGCGCGCGCCCGGGACGCCTGGGTAATGGTCGACGATGCCCATGGCTTCGGCCCGCTGGGCGCCACTGGCGGCGGTATCGTCGAGCACTTCGGCCTCGGCCAGGATGATGTGCAGGTGCTGGTCGGTACCCTGGGCAAGGCTTTCGGTACAGCCGGCGCCTTCGTCGCCGGCAGCGAGGAGCTGATCGAGACCCTGATCCAGTTCGCCCGTCCCTATATCTACACCACCAGCCAGCCGCCGGCGGTGGCCTGTGCCACGCTGAAAAGTCTGGAGCTGCTGCGCAGTGAGCATTGGCGTCGGGAGCATCTGCAGCGGTTGATCGGGCGTTTTCGTCAGGGCGCTGCCGAGATCGGCCTGAGCCTGATGGACAGCCCGACACCGATTCAGCCGATCCTGGTCGGCAACAGCGCCCGCGCGCTGAAGCTTTCGGCCCTGCTCAGAGATCGTGGCCTGCTGGTCGGTGCCATTCGCCCGCCGACCGTACCGACGGGCAGCGCGCGCCTGCGCGTGACCCTGTCCGCCGCGCATAGCGAGGCGCAGCTCGATCTGCTGCTCGAAGCGCTGGCCGAATGTTGGCCGCAGGTGCAGTGCGATGCGTGAAACGCTGATTCTTTTGCCAGGCTGGGGCCTGGATGGCGCCGTGCTGCAGCCGTTGGCAGATGCGCTGAAACCTGAGCTCAACGTGCAGGTGCCAGCGTTGCCGCGACTGAGCAGTGCGGCGGCAGCCGACTGGCTCGACGAACTGGATACGCACCTGCCACACGATTGCTGGCTGGCCGGCTGGTCGCTTGGCGGCATGCTCGCCACTGCCCTGGCGGCACGGCGCGGCGAGCGCTGTCGGGGCCTAATCACCCTGGCCAGCAATGCCTGTTTCGTCGCCAGCGATACCTGGCATGCGGCGATGCCGGCGCCAACCTACGCCGCCTTCTATAAGGGCTGCCAGGATGATGCCGGCGCGACTCTCAAGCGTTTCGCCATGCTCTGTGCCCAGGGAGGCGCCGATACGCGAGGCCTTTCACGCCAGCTGCAAGGCAAGCTCGGAGTTGGCGACGAGCCTGCTCTGCTGGCCGGGCTGCGCCTGTTGGCCAGTCTGGACAACCGCGCGGCGCTGGCCGGGTTCGTCGGCCCGCAACTGCATCTGCTGGCCGAGCAGGACGCCCTGGTGCCCGCAGCCGTCGCCAATGATTTGCTGGCGTTGTTAGCTGCCGGCGAGGTGGATGTGCTGGAAGAGTGCGGCCATGCCTTCGTGCTCGAACAGGCGGATGCGCTGGCGACCTTGATGCTCGATTTCCTGCACGAGGCCTGCGATGTCTGAGCAACGCGCCCGCCCGCTGCATGAGTCTGCCGCTGCGCACAGTGCGCTGCCGGACAAGCGTCAGGTCGCGGCCTCGTTCTCCCGGGCGGCAGAGAGCTACGACTCGGTGGCCGAGTTGCAGCGTACGGTCGGCATGCAGCTGTTGGCGCGTTTGCCGGCCTCGCTGCAGCCACGTCGTTGGCTGGACCTGGGTTGCGGCACGGGTCACTTCACCCGTGCGTTGGCCGAACGTTATGCCCAGGGTGAAGGGCTGGCTGTGGATATCGCCGAGGGCATGCTGCGCCACGCCCGCCCGCAGGGCGGTGCTGCATATTTCATCGCTGGCGATGCCGAAGCGCTGCCGCTGCAAAACGACAGCGTCGATCTGCTGTTCTCCAGCCTGGCGCTGCAATGGTGCGGCGATTTCCCGCGGGTACTGAGCGAGGCGCAGCGCGTGTTGCGTCCGGGCGGTGTGCTGGCTTTTTCCAGCCTATGCGTGGGCACCCTGCAGGAGCTGCGCGACAGCTGGCTGGCGGTCGATGGTTTGGTCCACGTCAATCGCTTTCGGCGCTTCGAGGATTACCAGCAGTTGTGTACGGTAAACGGCTTGCAGTCGCTGACGCTACAGCGCCAGGCCGAGGTGCTGCATTTCCCCGATCTGCGCAGCCTGACCGGCTCGCTGAAGGATCTCGGCGCGCACAATCTCAATCCGGGGCGTCCGGGCGGATTGACCGGGCGCTCACGTATTTGCGCGCTGATCGAGGCCTACGAGCGTTTTCGTCAGCCGCAGGGATTGCCGGCGACTTATCAGGTTGTCTACGGCGTGCTGCAGAAGCCTTTATAGGGCACCTCTAAAAACTACCTGTGTTGCCATCACTGCGTTAAAAACAAGCTCGTGCGCGAGTCCGATCAAAATGCTCATTTACAACTCGTAAACTCCGCTTTTTCGCTTGTTTTTGCCTTGTGTTGGCTGCCTCGCCTACGTTTTTAGAGGTGCCCTATAGGCGCGAACCTCGCGCGACGATCAGGTAACAGACAAGCTTCGCGAGCAGAGCTCGCTCCCATGGGGGATCAGATGGCCCAGGCTTATTTCATCACCGGCACCGATACGGAAGTTGGCAAGACCACCATCGCCGCTGGTCTGCTGCATGCAGCACGTCTGCATGGTCTGAGCACGGCAGCGGCCAAGCCGGTGGCTTCCGGTTGCGTGAGCACCGCGCAGGGGCTGCGCAATGACGACGCGCTGGCGTTGCTGGCGCAGTGCTCGCTGCCGCTGCGCTATGAGGAGGTCAACCCGCTGGCCTTCGAACCGGCCATCGCGCCGCACCTGGCGGCACGCGAAGTTGGCGTCGTACTGGATGTCGCCAGCCTGTATCAGTCCGTGCGCGGCGTTCTGGACAGGGGCGCCGACTTTACCCTGGTCGAGGGGGCCGGTGGCTGGCGCGTGCCGCTGTCTGGCGCGCAGTCGCTCTCGGATCTGGCCGTCGCATTGGGGCTGCCGGTTATTCTGGTGGTCGGCGTGCGCCTTGGCTGTATCAACCACGCTGTGCTGTGCGCCGAAGCCATTGCCCGCGACGGTCTGCAGCTGGCGGGGTGGGTGGCCAATATCATCGAGCCGCAGACATCGCGCCTGGAGGAAAACCTGGCGACGCTCGCCGAACGCCTGCCTGCACCCTGCCTAGGGCACGTACCGCGGCTGCAAAGCGCTCAGGCCGACGCCGTCTCGGCGTATCTCGATCTGGAGCGGCTGCCTGGCTGGTAATAAACAGCAACGCGATCATAGCCTTTTGTCTGTACGTTTTTTAGCCGATTTCTGCTTCAATACTGGCCATTAGGTTCTATATCCCTCAGGGGGCTGCCATGGAAATCTCCGCCAATGCATTCAATTCGGGTTTGAACGGTATCCAGGCCGGGCAACGCCGTGTCGAGCAGGCAGCCGCTGATATCGCCAGCAACACCGTCAACCCCTCGCAGCAGGCCACGCAGACCCCGCCGCAGAATCAGGTCAACCCGAGTACGCAGGTTTCCGAGCGTAACCGTCCCGACCTGACCGAAAGTCTTGTGGCGCTGCGTGTCGGTGAGAACGAAGTCCGCGCCAATGCACGTGTCGTCGATACGGCCGACGAGGTGCTGGGTACCTTGATCGACACCCGCGCATAGTTAGTTTCACCCCGGCTGCGGATGAGGCCGGTAGCGGGGCAGGAGGGCGCTCATGCAGATCGGCAACAGCCTGCCAGCTTTTACCCCAGCGCCCTCCTTCAGTTCGGCCAGGCCGCTGACTTCCGATGTATCACCCGATATCGCTCGTGCCGATCAGGCGCCGGTGGCTGCGCCACAGGAGCAGCAGGCCGACTCCGCTGCCTCGGAACGGGAAGAGGCTGATCGCGACCCCGCTGCATCGCCTGCCGGCAAGCCCGAATTAAGTCCCGAGGAACAACGCCAGCAGCAGCTGGAAATCACCGAGCTGGTGCAGCGCGACCGTGAGGTTCGCACTCACGAGCAGGCGCATGCAGCCGTTGGCGGACAGTACGCCGGAGCGCCCACCTACAGCTTCAAGCGTGGCCCTGACGGGCAGCGCTATGCCGTATCCGGTGAAGTCAGCATCGACACCGCCCCCGTTCCCAACGATCCCGAAGCGACGCTGCGCAAGATGGAGGTTGTTCTGCGCGCGGCGCTCGCTCCCATCGAGCCTTCTCCGCAGGACCTGCGCGTCGCCGCGCTGGCCCAGGCACAGGCGGCGCAGGCGCGCGTCGAACTGGCCGAGCTACGGCGGGAAGAGGCCAGCAATTCCGTCGAGCAGCGCAAGGCGCGCGGCGAGTCTGACTCCGCCGAGGAGCAGTCTGCCGAGCAATCGCAGCAGGCTCTGGCGCCAGCGCCTAATCTTGATCTCTATCGGCGTCTGGGTGAATTGCCCGCGCCGGAGCCCCGCATCGATCTGGTCGCGTAGCGGCCGATTGGCAGCGCTTGACAAGGGGATGGCGTAAACGTATGTTTCAAACGCCTGTTTGATTGCCTTGGCCGCAGCCTCAGTGGCCAGGCAGCCGGGACTGATCCCGAGAGCGACCGCCAAGACGGTCACCCCAACTACTAGGAATCCACCGCAGAGGTTTACCGTTATGCCTGACTACAAGGCCCCCTTGCGTGACATTCGTTTCGTTCGTGACGAGCTGCTGGGCTATGAAGCTCACTACCAGAGCCTGCCAGGTTGCCAGGACGCCACTCCGGACATGGTCGACGCCATCCTCGAAGAAGGCGCCAAGTTCTGCGAGCAGGTTCTGGCGCCGCTGAACCGTGTGGGTGATACCGAGGGCTGCACCTGGAGCGAATCCGGCGTGAAGACTCCGACCGGCTTCAAAGAGGCTTATCAGCAGTTCGTTGAAGGCGGCTGGCCGAGCCTGGCCCATGACGTCGAGCACGGCGGTCAGGGCCTGCCGGAATCCCTCGGCCTGGCCGTCAGCGAAATGGTCGGTTCGGCCAACTGGTCCTGGGGCATGTACCCCGGCCTCTCCCACGGCGCGATGAACACCATCGGCGCTCACGGCACCGACGAGCAGAAACACACCTACCTGACCAAGCTGGTTTCCGGCGAGTGGACCGGCACCATGTGCCTGACCGAGCCGCATTGCGGCACGGACCTGGGCATGCTGCGCACCAAGGCCGAACCGCAGGCCGACGGCAGCTACAAGGTCACCGGCACCAAGATCTTCATTTCCGCTGGTGAGCACGACATGGCCGACAACATCGTCCATATCGTTCTGGCCCGCCTGCCCGATGCCCCGGCCGGTACCAAGGGTATCTCGCTGTTCATCGTGCCGAAGTTCCTGCCCAACGCCGAAGGTGGAGTAGGCGAGCGCAACGCCGTTTCCTGTGGCTCCATCGAACACAAGATGGGCATCCACGGTAACGCCACCTGCGTGATGAACTTCGACGGCGCTACCGGTTTCCTGATCGGCCCGGCCAACAAGGGCCTGAACTGCATGTTCACCTTCATGAACACCGCTCGCCTGGGTACCGCGCTGCAAGGCCTGGCCCACGCCGAAGTCGGTTTCCAGGGTGGTATCAAGTACGCTCGCGAGCGTCTGCAGATGCGTTCGCTGACTGGCCCGAAAGCGCCGGAAAAAGCCGCTGACCCGATCATCGTGCACCCGGACGTTCGCCGCATGCTGCTGACCATGAAGGCGTTCGCCGAAGGCAACCGCGCCATGGTCTACTTCACCGCCAAGCAAGTGGATATCGTTCAGCACAGCCAGGACGAAGAAGAGAAGAAAGCCGCCGACGAGCTGCTGGCTTTCCTGACTCCGATCGCCAAGGCCTTCATGACCGAAGTGGGCTTCGAAGCCGCTTCCCATGGCATGCAGATCTACGGTGGCCACGGCTTCATCAGCGAGTGGGGCATGGAGCAGAACCTGCGCGACTGCCGCATCTCCATGATGTACGAAGGCACCACCGGCGTTCAGGCGCTCGACCTGCTGGGCCGCAAGGTGCTGATGACTCAGGGCGGTGCCCTGAAGAACTTCACCAAGATCGTGCACAAGTTCTGCCAGGCCAACGAAGGCAACGATTCCGTCAAGGAATTCGTCGAGCCGCTGGCCAAGCTGAACAAGGAGTGGGGCGACATCACCATGAAGATCGGCATGGCGGCGATGAAAGATCGCGAGGAAGTCGGTGCCGCTTCGGTGGACTACCTGATGTACTCCGGCTACGCCTGCCTGGCCTACTTCTGGGCCGACATGGCACGCCTGGCTGCCGAGAAGCTGGCTGCCGGCACCGGCGACGAGGCTTTCTACAAGGCCAAGCTGCAGACCGCGCGCTTCTACTTCGCACGTATCCTGCCGCGTACCCGCGCGCACGTCGAAGCCATGCTGTCCGGCGCCAACAATCTGATGGAGATGGACGAAGAGCATTTCGCGCTCGGCTTCTGATTCCTTCACGGTTGAACACGAACGCCGCCCTCAGGGGCGGCGTTTGTGTTTTTGCGCCGTATTAAAGGGAATGTCGCATCCTGTCGCTGTTTTCAGTGATTGAAGCAGGCAAAATGCCTTCATCTTTCGCCAAGGATGTCAGTGTGATCCGCCTGGCCAATCTGCGCCTCAGTCACTTCTTCTCCTCGCTGCCCTTGCTGGTCGGTGCGTTGGTGGCTGCACGGTTGCCGGTGTTGAGCGAGTTCTTCATCTCGCTGTTCAACGTGCTGCCGACCTTGCTTTTGCTGCTCGGTGGCGCCTTCTGCCTGGTCTATGGCCGTCAGCGCGAAGTGTTTCTGCTGCTGGCGCTGTATGTCAGTTACTTCCTGCTGGATACCCAGGTCGATCATTTTCGTGACAATGGTCAGGTGCGCGACGACGCTGCACTGGTGTTTCACCTGATCTGCCTGCTGTTGCCCCTGCTTTATGCCCTCTACGGCTGCTGGGAGGAGCGTTCGCATCTGCTGCAGGACATCTTCGCCCGCTCCCTTGTGTTGCTGGCGGTCAGCGCGGTGGCCGTCGGGCTCGCGCGCCGCTATCCGCAGGGTATTGCCGACTGGCTGGCGCAGATTCACTGGCCATCGCTTCACGGCGCCTGGATGAACCTCGCGCAACTGTCCTACCTGGCGTTCCTGCTGGCGTTCGTCGCCTTGCTGGCGCAGTACCTGCGCCGCCCTCGTCCGTTGCATGCGGCGCAACTGGTGGGGCTGTTCGGCCTGCTGTGGATGCTGCCGCAGGTGTTCATCCTGGCCAACGCGCTGCAGGTGATGATCAGCATGGTGATGCTCATGCTGGTGGCCGCCGTCGCGCACGAGGCCTATCAGATGGCCTTCCGCGACGAGCTTACCGGGCTGCCCGGCCGGCGCGCGCTCAACGAGCGCTTGCAACGCCTGGGGCGCGACTACGTGATCGCCATGGTTGACGTCGACCACTTCAAGAAATTCAACGACACCCACGGTCATGATGTCGGCGACCAGGTGCTGCGTCTGGTCGCCAGCCAGTTGCGCAAGGTCGCTGGTGGCGGCAAGGCCTATCGCTACGGTGGCGAGGAATTCACCCTGCTGTTCCCCGGCAAGATCCTGGATCAGTGTTTGCCATATATAGAGGCAGTGCGCCTGGCCATCGAGCAGTACCGCATGCAGTTGCGCGACAAGCAGAGCCGGCCGCGTGATGATCGTGAGGGCAAGCAGCGTCGTGCCGGCAAGGCCGCCAGCGAGGTGTCGGTGACCGTCAGCATGGGCGTGGCCGAGCGCCAGAGTGAGCAGCGCAACCCGCAGGAAGTGATCAAGGAAGCGGACAAGGCCCTCTATAGCGCCAAGGCCGCCGGGCGCAATTGCATCCGCAGCGCGGGGCAGCGGCGGGGGGCCGTGAAGCTGGCGCCAGGACGAGACTGAGGCGCTTGCAGACGAATGGTTACAAGGCTTTGCGGCGCACGGGTGGCGTGTTCGCTACATCAGATAGTTTCTGACGATTCGTGAATTATTGGTCACAACACGACCCTATGTGTCTGCAAAGTTGTTCAAGTAAACTCGGTCCTCTCACGTAAGTCCGTTTTTGAGGATGTGTCATGGCCGATTACAAAGCCCCCCTGCGCGACATGCGCTTCGTGCTCAATGAAGTATTCGAAGTCTCCAAGCTGTGGGCCGAGCTGCCGGCCCTGGCCGAGGTGGTGGATGAAGAAACCGCCAATGCCATTCTCGAAGAAGCTGGCAAGGTCACGGCCGGCAGCATCGCCCCGCTTAACCGTAGCGGCGACGAGGAAGGCTGCTCCTGGGAAAACGGTGTAGTGAAAACCCCGGCCGGTTTCCCCGAGGCCTATCGCACCTACGCCGAAGGCGGCTGGGTCGGTGTCGGCGGCTCGCCTGAGTTCGGTGGCATGGGCATGCCCAAGGTGATCGGCGCGCAGGTCGAGGAGATGGTCAACTCGGCCAGCCTGTCCTTCGGCCTGTATCCGATGCTGACCTCCGGCGCCTGTCTGTCGATCCTCAACCACGCCAGCGAAGAGCTGAAGCAGCAGTACCTGCCGAACATGTATGCCGGCGTCTGGGCTGGCTCCATGTGCCTGACCGAGCCGCATGCCGGCACCGACCTCGGCATCATCCGCACCAAGGCCGAACCCCAGGCCGATGGCAGCTACAAGATCAGTGGTACCAAGATCTTCATCACCGGCGGCGAGCACGACCTGACCGAGAACATCATCCATCTGGTGTTGGCCAAGCTGCCCGATGCACCGGCCGGGCCGAAAGGCATTTCGCTGTTCCTGGTACCGAAGATCATGGTGGGCGCCGACGGCTCGCTGGGCGAGAAGAACGCTCTGGGTTGCGGCTCCATCGAGCACAAGATGGGCATCAAGGCCTCGGCCACCTGCGTGATGAATTTCGACGGTGCCACCGGCTACCTGATCGGCGAAGTGAACAAGGGCCTGGCGGCGATGTTCACCATGATGAACTACGAGCGTCTGGGCGTCGGCATCCAGGGCCTGTCCCTCGGTGAACGCAGCTACCAGAGCGCCATCGAATACGCCCGCGAGCGTATCCAGAGCCGCGCACCGACCGGCCCTGTGGCCAAGGACAAAGCCGCCGACCCGATCATCGTGCACCCGGACGTGCGCCGCATGCTGCTGACCATGAAGGCGCTGAACGAGGGTGGTCGCGCCTTCTCCAGCTACGTCGCCATGCAGCTCGATACCGCCAAGTACAGCGAGGACAGGGAAACCGCCAAGCGTGCCGACGAACTGGTGGCGCTGCTGACGCCGGTGGCCAAGGCCTTCCTCACCGACATGGCCCTGGAAACCACCGTGCATGGCCAGCAGATCTTCGGCGGTCACGGATTCATCCGTGAGTGGGGCCAGGAGCAGCTGGTGCGCGACTGCCGCATCACCCAGATCTACGAAGGCACCAACGGCATCCAGTCGCTGGACCTGATGGGACGCAAGATCGTCGGTAGCGGCGGCAGCTACTACAAGCACTTCGCCGACGAGATCAAGGCCTTTGTCGCCTCGGCCGATGCCAGCCTCGCCGAGTTCACCAAGCCACTGGCCGCGGCCGTGCAGAACCTCGATGAGCTGACTGCCTGGGTACTGGATCGCGCCAAGAGCAATCCCAATGAAATCGGTGCTGCGTCGGTCGAGTACCTGCAAGCCTTCGGCTACACCGCCTATGCCTATATGTGGGCCCTGATGGCCCGCGCCGCGTTGGGTAAGGAGGCGCAGGACGAGTTCTACGCCAGCAAGCTGGGCACTGCGCGCTTCTACTTCGCTCGCCTGCTGCCGCGAATTCACTCCCTAAGTGCCTCGGTCAAGGCCGGTAGCGAGTCGCTGTATCTGCTGGATGCTGCGCAGTTCTGATCGCACAGCATCGTCCAAACGAGCCCCGGCCTGCGTGCCGGGGCTTTTCATTTCAGGACGCGGACGGGTTAAGTCTGGCCATATACAGCAGGGAGGGGCGTTGCGCTTGCAGGTGCAGCTGGCCGGGCTCGTTCTCGATCAGCAGGCCATTGCCCGCCGCGAGGCTATGCATCACGCCGCCTGCCCAGACTTCGGCAGTGCTCTGGGCTGCATTCCATAGCAGCAACACCTCGGCGTCGTTCTTCAGCACCTGCTTGCCCAGCAGTTTCATGGGTTGCAGCTCATGGCGCCAGACGCCGCGGCGGGTCATCAAATTGAGGTCGGTGATCGGGCCGTCCAGCAGCTGCGCGTCGATTGCCTCTTCCCCTGCAAAGACCGCTATGGCGTCACCGCTGTGCAGCGTTTCGATCCGACCATCCTCTCGTTGCAGGCGCAAGCCGTTGCCGGCGAGCACGGCCAGGCTGCGGTCGGCGCCGGGGAAGCTGGAAAAGGCGCCATCCACCGCCACCTGGGCACTGCTGATGCGCCAGGCGAAATCCTCCAGGCTGGCACCCTTCGGCGAAATGGCCAGCTGCAGCGTCGTGCCGCCGCCGTTCTTCCAGGGCATCGCAATGGTTGTCGCGGGATCGAGCAGGGTGCAGGGCATGAAGCCTCCAAATGTATATACATGGTGATTGGGCGACGAGCGGCTCAAGCGCTTGCCTTCGTTCTGCCCTCTCCAGCTTGAGCGTTCCGGCGCTCCATAGCTGAATCTGAAGCGTCTCGCTGTGGCCTGGAGCGGCTGGGGCAGGCTTATGTCTCTGACTTGACGACGATTCGATCCACTCATATTGTATATACAAAACAAGCCGGGAGAATCCCATGCCGATGCATTCCACCTCGAGACAGCTCTGGCGCGATGTGCAGGTCTTCGATGGCCTGGCGCAGCTGGACGAGGCAATGAACGTGCTGGTCGAGGGCGGCCACATTGCCGGCCTTTGGCCGTCGCGCTCCTTCGACGAGTCGCTGGCTCAAGGTGCGGTCGAAGCCGGGCGCGGCGGCGTGCTGACCCCCGGCCTGGTCGACTGCCACACCCACCTGGTCTATGCCGGAAACCGCGCTGGCGAGTTCGAGCAGCGCCTGGAAGGCGTCAGCTACGAAACCATCGCCCGCAACGGCGGCGGCATTCTCAGCAGTGTGCGCGCCACCCGTGCGGCCAGCGAAGACGAGCTGATCGCCGCCAGCCTGCCGCGTCTCGATGCGCTGCTGGCCGATGGCGTGACCACGGTGGAGATCAAGTCCGGCTATGGCCTGACCGTCGCCGACGAACTGAAGATGCTGCGCGTGGCCCGTCGCCTCGGCGAACTGCGCCCGGTGCGGGTTCTCACCACGCTGCTCGGTGCCCATGCCCTGCCACCGGAATATGCCGGCCGCGCCGACGACTACGTCAGCCTGGTTTGCGACGAGATGATCCCGGCCGCTGCCCGTGAACAGCTGGCCGATGCAGTGGATGTGTTCTGCGAAGGCATCGGCTTTTCTCCGGCGCAGTGCGAACGCATCTACCAGGCGGCTCAGGCCCACGGTCTGGCGATCAAGGCGCATGCCGAGCAATTGTCCAATCTGGGCGGCAGTGCACTTGCCGCACGCTACGGCGCGTTGTCCGCCGACCATATCGAATACCTGGATGAAGCCGGCGTGCGCGCCATGGCCGAGGCTGGCACTGTTGCCGTGTTGCTGCCCGGCGCCTTCCATGTGCTGCGCGAAACCCAGTTGCCGCCCATCGAACTGCTGCGTCAGTACGGCGTGCCGATGGCGGTGGCCAGCGACGCCAACCCCGGCACCTCGCCCATCTGCATGCCCACGCTGATGGCCAACCTGGCCTGCACCCTGTTCCGGCTGACCCCGCGCGAAGCGCTGAGCGGCATGACCGCCCAGGCTGCCCGCGCCCTCGGCCGCCTCGACCTGGGGCGGATCGAGGTCGGCGCGCCTGCTGATCTGTGCCTGTGGGATATCCAGCAACCGGCCGAACTGGCCTATGCGGTGCAGGCCGGGCGCCTGCGCCAGCGCGTATTCAATGGAGAAGTGGTTTATGCACGCTGACCGTCATTGCATGAGCGCCTGGACCGGCCGCACCGATCCCGAAGCCGACAGCGCGCGCTGGCACCAGCGCATCCGCGCGCTCAGCGAAGCCAGCGAGCCGGGCCTGGCCCTGCTCGGCTTCGCCTGCGACGAGGGGGTGCGCCGCAACCATGGCCGTGTCGGCGCCGCCGGCGCGCCGTCGAGCGTGCGCAAGGCGCTGGCCAACCTGGCCTGGCATCGCCAGGCGCCGGCCTTTGATGCCGGTGACGTCACCTGCGAGGACGGCGACCTGGAAGCGGCCCAGGCCCGCCTCGGTCGCAACGTCTGTGCGCTGCTGGATGCCGGCCACCTGCCGGTGGTGATCGGCGGCGGCCACGAGGTGGCCTTCGGCAGCTGGTCCGGTCTGGCCGAACACCTGTCCGGCAACCCTGCGCCGAAGATTGGCATCGTCAATTTCGACGCCCATTTCGACCTGCGCGACCCGGCTCATGTGCATTCCTCCGGCACGCCCTTCGCGCAGATCGCCGAGCAGTGTGCCGCCCGCGGCTGGCCGTTCCGCTACGCCTGCCTGGGCGTCAGCCGCGCCAGCAACACCCGTGCGCTGTTCGCCAAGGCCGCCGAACTGAACGTGCTGGTGCGCGAGGATCACCAGATTCGCGAGGCGACCCTCGATGCCATCGGCGCTGAGCTGGACGCCTTCGCCGCCGACTGCGACGCGCTCTACCTGACCATCGATATCGACGTGCTGCCGGCCTGCGAAGCGCCGGGCGTCAGCGCCCCAGCGGTGCGTGGCGTGCGCCTGGAACTGCTTGAGCCGCTGCTCGAACGGCTCAAGGCCAGCGGCAAGCTGCGCCTGGCCGACCTGGCCGAGCTCAACCCCGAATACGACATCGACAACCGCACCGCCAAGGTGGCGGCGCGGCTGATTCATCTGCTCAGCCTCTGAGCCCCGAACAACAAGAGGAAACCGCTGTGACCACCAAATACCGCGATACCGAAATCCGCGCCCCGCGCGGCACCACGCTCACCGCCAAGAGCTGGCTGACCGAAGCGCCGCTGCGCATGCTGATGAACAACCTCGACCCGGACGTGGCCGAGAACCCCAAGGAGCTGGTGGTGTACGGCGGTATCGGTCGCGCCGCGCGCAACTGGGAATGCTATGACAAGATCGTCGAGAGCCTGACCAACCTGAACGATGACGAGACCCTGCTGGTGCAATCCGGCAAGCCGGTCGGCGTGTTCAAGACCCACGCGGGCGCCCCGCGCGTGCTGATCGCCAACTCCAACCTAGTGCCGCACTGGGCGAGCTGGGAGCACTTCAACGAGCTGGATGCCAAGGGCCTGGCCATGTACGGGCAGATGACCGCTGGTTCGTGGATCTACATCGGCAGCCAGGGCATCGTCCAGGGCACTTACGAGACCTTCGTCGAAGCAGGTCGCCAGCACTACGGCGGCAACCTCAAGGGCCGTTGGGTGCTGACCGCGGGCCTGGGTGGCATGGGCGGCGCCCAGCCGCTGGCCGCCACCCTGGCCGGCGCCTGCTCGCTGAACATCGAATGCCAGCAGAGCAGCATCGATTTCCGCCTGCGCAGCCGTTACGTCGACGAGCAGGCCACCGATCTGGACGACGCCCTGGCGCGCATCGCCAAATACTGCGCAGAAGGCAAGGCCATCTCCGTCGCCCTGCTGGGCAATGCCGCCGAAATCCTGCCGGAACTGGTACGCCGTGGCGTTCGTCCGGGTATGGTCACCGACCAGACCAGCGCCCACGACCCGCTCAACGGCTACCTGCCGATCGGTTGGAGCTGGGCCGAATACAAGGATCGTGCAGCCACCGATCCGGCTGGCGTGGTCAAGGCCGCCAAGCAGTCCATGGCCGTGCACGTACAGGCCATGCTCGACTTCCAGAAGATGGGCGTGCCGACCTTCGACTACGGCAACAACATCCGCCAGATGGCGAAAGAGGAGGGCGTGGCCAACGCTTTCGACTTCCCCGGATTCGTCCCGGCCTATATCCGCCCGCTGTTCTGCCGCGGCATCGGCCCGTTCCGCTGGGCGGCGCTGTCCGGCAACCCCGAGGACATCTACAAGACCGATGCCAAGGTCAAGGAACTGATCCCGGACGACGCCCACCTGCACCGCTGGCTGGACATGGCCCGCGAGCGCATCAGCTTCCAGGGTCTGCCGGCGCGCATCTGCTGGGTCGGCCTGGGTCAGCGCGCCAAGCTCGGCCTGGCCTTCAACGAGATGGTGCGTTCGGGTGAACTGAGCGCGCCTATCGTCATCGGCCGCGACCACCTGGACAGCGGCTCGGTGTCCAGCCCCAACCGCGAGACCGAGGCCATGCAGGACGGCTCCGATGCCGTATCCGACTGGCCGCTGCTCAACGCCCTGCTCAACACCGCCAGCGGCGCGACCTGGGTGTCCTTGCACCATGGCGGCGGCGTAGGCATGGGCTTCTCCCAGCACTCGGGTATGGTCATCGTCTGCGATGGCACCGACGAAGCCGCGGCGCGCATCGCCCGCGTGCTGACCAACGATCCGGGCACCGGGGTGATGCGTCACGCCGATGCTGGTTATCAGATCGCTATCGATTGCGCCAAGGAGCAGGGGCTGAACCTGCCGATGATCAGTTAAGACAAGTTCGACGCCGGCCCGCTGGGCCGGCGCATCAATCACTGCAAGCATCGCGACTTCAGCCATTATTCGGCTCTGATTCGCCAGGCGCGAACTCACTCCGTGGAAGAACAGAACATGACCACCCTGAACCTGAAACCCGGCCAGCTGACCCTGGCCGACCTGCGCGCCGCCTACCAGGCGCCCGTGCACCTGACCCTGGACGCCAGCGCCCATCAGGCCATCGACGCCAGCGTCGCCTGCGTCAACCAGATCATCGCCGAGGGCCGCACCGCCTACGGCATCAACACCGGTTTCGGCCTGCTGGCCTCGACCCGCATCGCCAACGACGATCTGGAAAAGCTGCAGCGCTCGCTGGTGCTGTCCCATGCCGCCGGCATCGGTCAGCCGCTGGATGACGCCATGGTGCGGCTGATCATGCTGCTCAAGATCAACAGCCTGGCGCGCGGCTTCTCCGGCATCCGCCGCAAGGTGATCGACGCGCTGATCGCCCTGGTCAACGCCGAGGTCTATCCGCATATCCCGCTGAAAGGATCGGTCGGCGCATCCGGCGACCTGGCGCCGCTGGCGCATATGTCGCTGGTGCTGCTCGGCGAAAGCCAGGCGCGCTACAAGGGTGAATGGCTGCCGGCCACCGAGGCGCTGGCCGTCGCCGGTCTGGAGCCGATGACCCTGGCCGCCAAGGAGGGCCTGGCCCTGCTCAACGGCACCCAGGTGTCCACCGCCTACGCCCTGCGCGGGCTGTTCGAGGCCGAAGACCTGTACGCCGCCGCCAGCGTCTGCGGCGCGCTGAGCGTCGAGGCGCTGCTCGGTTCGCGTTCGCCCTTCGATGCGCGCATCCATGCCGCTCGCGGTCAGCGCGGGCAGATCGACGCGGCAGCGGCCTTCCGTCACCTGCTGGGCGACAGCAGCGAGATCGGTCGCTCCCACGCCGCCTGCGACAAGGTGCAGGATCCGTACTCGCTGCGCTGCCAGCCGCAGGTCATGGGCGCCTGCCTGACCCAGCTGCGCCAGGCCGCCGAGGTGCTCGGCGTCGAGGCCAACGCCGTGTCCGACAACCCGCTGGTATTTGCCGCCGAGGGTGAAGTGATCTCAGGGGGCAACTTCCACGCCGAGCCGGTGGCCATGGCCGCCGACAACATCGCCCTGGCCATCGCCGAGATCGGCTCGCTGTCCGAACGACGCATCTCGCTGATGATGGACAAGCACATGTCGCAACTGCCGCCGTTCCTGGTGGCCAATGGCGGGGTGAACTCCGGTTTCATGATCGCCCAGGTCACCGCCGCGGCCCTGGCCAGTGACAACAAGGCGCTGTCCCACCCGCACAGCGTCGACAGCCTGCCGACTTCGGCCAACCAGGAAGACCACGTGTCCATGGCACCGGGCGCCGGCAAGCGCCTGTGGGAAATGGCCGCCAACACCCGCGGCATCCTCGCCGTGGAATGGCTGGGCGCCTGCCAGGGCCTGGACTTCCGTGAAGGTCTGAAGAGCACGCCGGCGCTGGAGCAGGCGCGCCAGACGCTGCGCGCCAAGGTGCCGTACTACGTCGAGGACCGCTTCTTCGCTCCGGATATCGCCGCCGCCGACGAACTGCTGGCCGAGCGCGTGCTGACGCCGCTGGTGCCGGCCGGCATGCTGCCCTCGGTAGGCTGAGAACGGCGATAGCGTAGCCCGGATGCAATCCGGGGCGTTGATTTCGAGGCTCCCGGATTTCATCCGGGCTACGGTCTTTGTGTAGGAGCCGCGCCCCGCGGCGAATGGTGGTTACGCCGAAGGTCTTGCTGAGTGGCTACAACCGCTTCGCCCCGGGGCGGGGTTCCTACGAGATCACGCATATGGCTGATGTATCATCCGCGCACCGGGCATACCCAAGGAGCAGCCGTGACCAGTCCCACCCCGCGCTATAAGGCCATCGAGGATTTTCTCCTCGAGCGCATTCACGGCGGCGCCTACCCGGTCAACCACCAAATTCCACCCGAGGAACAGCTGGCGCGCGACTTCGGCGTCAGCCGCATGACCGCCAACAAGGCGATCCAGAATCTGGTGCAGAAGGGTTATCTGGTGCGTCAGGCCGGGCTCGGTACCTTCGTCACCGACCGCAAGGCCGAGTCGCCGCTGCACGAGGTGATGAACATCGCCAGCGAAGTGCGCGGTCGCGGTCACGAATACAGCAACGAGGTGGTGCGCTGCGAGGCCATCGCCGCCGATGACGAAGTGGCTCTGCGTCTGGGGCTGCGTCTGGGCGCCGAGGTGTTTCACAGCATCCTCGTGCACCTGCAGGACGGTTCACCAATCCAGCTGGAGGATCGTTTCGTCAACCCGCGTTGGGTGCCGCATTACCTGCAAAGCGACTTCACCCAGGTCACGCCCAACGAGGTGCTGGTCGCCAGTTGCCCTATCTCGGATGTCGAGCACGTGGTCGAAGCGGTGCTGGTGGATGCACGCACCGCCGAACTGCTGCAGATCGATCCGGCCATGCCCTGTCTGAGCGTGATCCGCCGTACCTGGTCGGACGATCACCTGATCAGCTACGCGCGGCTGATCCACCCCGGCGACCGCTACAAGCTGCGCTCGCTGCACAAACGCGGAGCCTAGGACTTCCACAAACCGTAGGAGCCGGCTTGCCGGCGATCCGCAGTGGTTTCGTCGCGGCTAAAGCCCCTCCCACAGTGATGGAAATCAGTCGCTGATCAGTTGGTCCACCAGCGACGGATCGTCGATAAAGCGATTACGCGTGCCCTGCAGCGCTTCGATCCTGTCGTTGCGTGCCTTTTCCTCTGCGTCCGGCGGGTCCAGGCGGTGCCAGGCCTTGTACATCGGCACCAGGCCGACGATGGGCAGGCCGTACTCGACATGCATGTAGAAGATCGCCCGGGCGATATTGCCCTTGGCTTCGTCACGCGGCTCCACCAACTGATAGCTGGCCTTCAGGTCGCAGCCGATATCGGCAAACTTGCTCGGCACGTCGTCGGCCAGGTCGGCGAACTGGGCGTTACGCCGCACCAGCTCCACGCGCGTCAGCGCCGGGTAGTAGTTGTGCAGGTCGGCGACGATATAGGGGTAGCGCGGATTCATGATGGTGCACTGGCGATCGGTGACGCAGCGCATCGCGCTCTTGAGCTGTTTGCTGCTGTAGATCGGGCTGGCGGTCAATGTGCTGCTTTCGCGGGCGAAGGTCTGATCGCAATACAGCGTGCTGCCTCCATTGCCATAGATGTTTTGCCAGAACGCCTGTTCGATGGCCTGCTTGACGTCACCCAGTTGGGTCTGGCCGCCGCTGGCCAGGCAAAAGGTGCTCATGCAGGAGGTTGCCAGGCAACCGAGAAGCAGAGTGACTGCGCGCATACTCAAGCCCCAGTGACCGCCGTTGACGGGGTCTGTTGTTTTTGTAGGACAAGGTGGAGTCTAGCAAGACGTGCGTCACAAAAAACATCGCCAGATGCCTCACCCGACTTGGCATGGCTCAGGCCAAGCGCCAGTCGGCATCGGCTCGCGAGCGGTAGCGAGCAATTTTTGTAAGCCATGGCTTACAAGATGTCCCGATTATCGCCACTGTCGAGCCATCAGGTACGGGCGTACTCTGCTGCACCTGGATTCAGCGCAGGAAGCGCCTAGACGAACAGGGACACGCTGGACAGCCGCCAGGATGGTGAGCAGATCAAGGATGTCAGGACAACAGTCTGCAAGGCCCCGCAAGCGCGGGGTTTTCTTTTTTGGGCGCTCGCCCACATTCATTCAATCCTCCCTCGCATTACCCACCTAGTGCGCGCCGCGCGTGCCGGACTTTTACGCTGATCGGCGCGATCTCAACCCAGCAACTGCCTTAGCGCACTGGGCGACAGGCCCGTCCAACGCTTGAACGAGCGACGGAAGTTGGTGCTGTCGTGGAACTGCAGGTAGGCGGCCACTTGGTCGTTGCTGTAGCCCTTTACCCGGTACAGGTACAGCGCCACGTGCTTGCGCACCAGGTCGAGCTGTTCCTGAAAGTGGCTGTCGTGTTTGCCCAGCTTGCGCTTGAGGGTGGCGGGGCTCATGGCGAAAGCGTGCGCCACCTTGTCCAGATTCGGTGTCTCGCGAATCTGCTCGTGCAGGTGGTCGTAAAGGCGATCCAGCAGGCTGGCGGAAAATCCCAGCGCCTCCAGTTGCGCCAGGCTCTGTTGTTCGGCCACCTGCCCGGCAGTGAGCGAGGCGCCGGGCCAGGGACGGGTCAGGTATTCGCGTGGCAGGCTCATCATGTCCACCTGGCGCGCGAACGCCACGTCCTCGCCAAGGTGTACCCAGTACTGTTCGATATAGCGTGGCTGCTCATGGGCGAACTCGAACTGCCAGGGCAGGCGTTCGCCAGCCAGCCAGCGGCTGCTCGAGGCCAGCGCGGTCATGCTCGCCTCGAGCAGGAATCGTCGCTGCTCGCCGCAGCCGCAGGCATCCAGCCAGACGATGTAGACGCGCTGTTCGTCGAGTAGCAGGCGTGGCGCCAAAAGCGGGCTGAGCAGGGCGCGTAGACGCACCAGCAGTTCCAGCGACTGTTGCAGGTCGGCGGCCTGCTGCAGGGCCTGGCTGGCGGCACCGTAGTGGCCCGGCAGCAGGCGCTGGCCGAACAGAAAGCTGCTGTCGTCGGCATCCAGCAGGCGCCGCGTGTTGTCGATCAGTTGCAGGAACTGCTGCGGGCTGATGCGCGCCTGGCCGCTGAGAATGTCTTCGTGAAACAGGCCGCTACCGCGCAGCAGGCGATGGCTGTCCAGCTCGCGCGCCAGGGCCAGGTCGAGCAACAGCGCCGGTTGATGGTGGGCGGCGATGAAGCGGCTGTCGCGTTCGTACCAACTGCCCTTGACGGCCATGGCGTCTTCCTCAGGCGCGCTTGGCTGCGGGCGTCTGCTTGACGCGCGCCAGGGCCAGGTTGAGGCGCCTGAGCAGGCTGTCACCATCCTCGTCCTGGGCCAGCACGCTGGCCACGCCGGCTGACAGATACAGGCGTTCGCCGTTGCGGCTGCTGCGGTAGGCCAGGTGGCGTACCGCATCCTGCAGCTCGCCGGCGATCTGTTGCGCCTGCTGCGCGCCGGTGCCTGGCAGCAGCGCGACGAAGCGATCGCCGGCCAGACGGCAGAGCAGATCCTGACGACGCAGGTTGAGCAGCAACAGCTGGGTCAGGTTCTGCAAGACCAGGTCACCCTCGGCATGACCATGCTCGCGATTGAGGCGGTCGAAACCATCCAGATCGAGAATCACCAACGCCAGGGGCTGGCCCTGTTCGTGGCTCTGCTGCAGCGCCTGCTGCACCTGCAGACGCAGGTAATCGGCGCCCCCCAGTGGGGTGAGTTTGTCGAACAGGCGGTGTTCGCGGAACAGCCGCTCGCGCTTTTCCATCTGCGCGCTGATCGCCAACTGCTCGCGGTGCCAGTGGTAGATGCCCAGGGTCATGAGGATGAAGCCTACCGGCATCGGTCCGGACTCCAGCCACTTGTCCCAGTGGACGCTGGCCGGCAGTTGGACGAACTCGTCCACCGAATCCATCCACAGCGAGAAGAACAGGCAGGCCAGGCCGCAGAACAGCAGGTTGGTCACCCGCCCGGCCGGGCGGCTTTTCAGCAGCAGGCCGATCCACAGCAGCACCAGCAGCGCTGAGCCTCCTTCGCCGAGGATATCGGTCCAGTTCCATTCACTGGTGGGTTTGATATGGCCGGCGATCAGATGAGCGAGCAGGCCGAGGTTGGCCAGCAGTAACAGGCCGGCGAGTTTCCAGGCATGCAGTTTCAACAGGGGCGGCATCGGGCGGGCTCCGCAGGCTTCAATGACGGCCAGCAGAACAGAGGCTCATGACACTTTGGTTGCAGCGGGGGAGGTCGATTTGGCTCAGGGCAGTTGCACGATTTTTTTGCTCAGGATGCGCTGCGCGCACCGACTCTGGGGGCGCGCACCTGTAGCGCCGGGCTCGTTGCAGGCGCCCATCGGGCTCTGAGCTGTGCTGCGTCAGGTCATTTTGGCTCATCTGCTGCGGATATTGCCGACAAAACCCGGTTTTTCGCCGCATGCGCTGCAGGGCTGTCACAGAAGCGTCATTCGCCCCACCTAGCTTGCGCCTCCAGCGAGCCGGCCCCGTGCCGGTGGATTTCACTCTTGGGGAGAGCAGGCCATGCGCCTAGGTCACAGCAGCACCCGCCATGCGGGCTTTCGTATCAGCACCCTGGCGCTGGCCATCGCCGCCAGTACCGTCGTCCTGGCCGAGGAGCCGGTGCTTCTCGAGCACATCGAGGTGGTCGGCCAGGCGGTGAGCATAGACAAGGCGCTGCAGGATCAGCGCCGCTCCGACAGCGTCACCAGCGTGGTGCACGCCGATGGCATCGGCCAATTGCCGGATGACAACGCCGCCGAGGCGCTGCAGCGCATTCCCGGCCTGTCGGTGGAGCGTGACCAGGGCGAAGGCCGCTTTGTCAGCGTGCGCGGTATCGGCCCGGATCTCAACGCCGTGACCATCAACGGGACCCTGGTGCCGTCGCCGGAGAGTGACCGCCGTGCCGTGGCCCTTGACGTGCTGCCGTCCGAACTGGTGCAGTCGCTGTCGGTGGTCAAGACCCTGACCCCGGACATGGACGCCAACTCCCTCGGTGGTACTGTGCAGGTCGAGAGCCTCTCGGCCTTCGACCACGACGGCCTGTTCCACACCCTCAGCGGCGAGGCCAGCTACGACGACAACAGCAGCCAGACCAGCCCGAAGTTCTCCGGCGCGATCAGCGAGCGCTTCAGCCTCGGTGACGGCATCGACAACTTCGGTGTGGCCGCGGCGCTGAGCTGGCAAAAACGCGATTTCGGCTCGGACAACGTGGAAACCGGCGGCGCCTGGGATTTCAGCGACGGCGCCCGGCTCGAGGAACTGGAGCAGCGCGATTACGACATCCGCCGCGAGCGCACCGGCTTCGGTCTGAACTTCGACTACAAACCGGACGACACCTCCAGCTACTACCTGCGCACCCTCTACAGCCGCTACAAGGACACGGAAACGCGCAACGCCGCTGGCGTCGAGTTCGCCGACGCGCAGTTGCCCGGCGAGACCGGCGAGGCCGAGGGCTGGCGTGAGCTCAAGAGCCGCGAAGAAACTCAGCAGATCCAGTCCTACGTGTTCGGCGGCGAACGCAGCCTGGGCCTGTGGACGGTCAGTGGCCAGCTCGGCTACAGCAAAGCCAGCGAAAAGAGCCCGGAAGGCATCGCCGGCGCCACCTTCGAAGGCAACGACGACTTTGCCGATGTCGGCTTTGGCGGCACACGCAAGCCGAAGCTGAACGTCGGCTCGGCCTTCTACGACCCGGCCAGCTTCACCCTCGACGAGGTGCAGTGGGAGAAACAGAAGACCACCGACACCGAAAAGAACATCAAGCTCGACCTGGCCCGCGACTACGAGCTGAGCGGCTATGCAGCACAGGCTAAGTTCGGTGGCAAGCTCAGCCGGCGCAAGAAGGACAACGACCTGGAGGCGTGGGTCTACGAAGACCTGGGCGACTTCGGCCTGACGGACGAGCAGCTTAACCTCGGCCAGTTCGTCAAGGGTGAGGTCGACTACGGTCTCGGCCGCTTCGGCCCGGGCATCAGCGCCAAGGCCATCGAGCGCCTGCTCGCCGGGCTGAACAAGGCTGACTTCTACGACGAGGAAGAGTCGCGCATCAACGACTTCACGATGAGCGAGGACATCAACGCCGCCTACCTGATGAACAGCGTCGACATCGACGACTGGCGTTTTATCGCCGGGATGCGCTACGAGGGCACCGAGTTCGAGGCCAAGGGCACCGGCCTGCGCGACGACGCCTATGAGTCGATCAGCAGCCGCAAGCGCTACGACCACTGGCTGCCGGGCCTGCACGCACGCTACCAGCTCGATGCCAACACGCAGATCCGCGCCGCCTGGACCAACTCGGTGGTGCGTCCGACCTTTGGTCAACTGGCACCCGGCTTCGTCATCGACGGCGACGGCGACAAGGCCAGCTTCGGCAACCCCGATCTCAAGCCGCTGGAGTCGAGCAACTTCGACCTCGGCATCGAGCGCTACCTGGGCCGCGCCGGGGTGGTCTCGGCCTTCGCCTTCTACAAGGATATCGACAACTTCGTCTATGCCACGGACCTGGCCGGCAGCGGCGCCTGGGCCGATTTCAGCGAGGCCAACACCTTCGCCAATGGCGCCAGCGCCAAGCTGTACGGCATCGAGCTGGCCTACTCGCAGAAATTCGACTGGCTGCCGGCACCTTGGAACGGCCTGCTACTCGGCGCCAACGCCACCTTCAGCCGCTCCGATGCGCGCATCGAAGGTCAGGGCAGCAAGCGCAGCATCGATCTGCCGAACCAGTCCGACCAAGTCGGCAACCTGACTCTGGGCTGGGAGAGCGACAAGCTCAGCCTGCGCCTGGCGGCCAACTACAAATCCAGGTACCTGGCCGAAGTGGCAGCGGTGGACGACAAGGCTCACGACCTCTATGCCGATTCGCAGCTGTTCGTCGACTTCAGCGCCGGGTATTTCCTCAGCGACAACCTGCAGCTCAAGTTCGAGGCGCAGAACCTCACCGACGAGTCCTATTACCTCTACACCGGCAACCGTCGCTACAACGCCCAGTACGAGGAATACGGCCCGACCTACAAGCTTGGCCTGACCTTCACCCACTTCTAAGCCCCGTGCCCTGCGCTCCCGTGGGGAGGGCAGGGCGATCGTGTACAAGGATTGCCCCGTTATGAACCGTGTCTTTTCTCCCACTCCCCTGGCCCTCGGCCTGCTCACCAGTGTCCTGTCCCTCGCTGGTTGTGAGCCACAGGCGCCGACTGCCCAGGCCCAGCCCGCGGCAGTCGAGACTGCGCCGCTGGCACCACAGGCCTGGCAGCCGGCCAGCGAGATTGCCGTCGAAGACCTGCAACTGCTGACCGATAACTCGTTCTGGCCGGGCGCACGCTACCTGCTCAGCAGCGAGACGCAGGGCCTCTACCTGCTGGACGAGCAGGGCGCCAAGCTGGCGCATCTGCCCGGTCGCTTCGGCGTCCTGGATCAGCGCAGCGATGCCGAGGGCCTGCTGCTGGCCAGCGTTGATATCGACCGCCAGCAGCCCATGCTGGTGGCGCTGCACGGCGCCGAGCGACGCTGGGGTGAGCCGGTGTATCTGCCGCGCCCCAGCTTCAAGGTGGACGGCCTGTGCCTGTCGCGCGACGCGGCCGACAACCAATTCCTGTTCCTGGTCGGCGAGGAAGGCATCGGCGAGCAGTGGCTGGTGGCCCAGGCCCTGCAGCCGCTGGCCGAGCCGCGCCTGGTGCGGCGCCTCAGTCTGCCACCGGCCAGCGAGCATTGCCGCGTGGATGATGACGCCGAGCTGCTCTACATCAACGAGGAGAACGTCGGCCTGTGGGCCTATGCCGCTGGCGCCGAGGATGACCTGATCCGCCAGCCGGTTGGTCTGCGTCAGCCGTTCGGCGATATCGCCGAGGCCATGGCCGGCATGGCGGTGGTGCCGGGCGGGGTGCTCGCCCTCGATCCCGAGGCCGGTGTGCTGCACCGTTACGCCCGCCAAGGTAAAGGCTGGCGCGCCGAGACGCCGCTGCCGCTGACAGGGCTGGACGAGCCGGAGCGCCTCGGCGCGCGGCCGGTCGAGGGTGGCCTGGAGCTGCTGATCGGCGGCGATAACGGCCTGCACCGCGTCCAGCTCGACTGGGCACCGGCCGCGCCGGCGCTGGCCAGGCCGCTGCCGGTGCTGACGCCGCTGGTACAGACCGACGAGGTGCCGAGCCTGGGCGACGCGGCGGACGACCCGGCGATCTGGCTGCATCCGCAGGAGCCGAGCCGCAGCCGCGTGCTGGGCACCGACAAACAGGGCGGCCTGCTGGTTTACGACCTGCAGGGCAGGCAGCTGCAGGACCTGCGCGTCGGTCGTATGAACAATGTCGATCTGCGCGCCGGCTTCGAGCTTGGCGGGCAGCGCGTCGATCTGGCCGTGGCCAGCAATCGCGATCATAACAGCCTGCACTTCTTCGCCATCGACCGCGCCAGTGGCGAGCTCAGCGACCTTGGCCAGGCGCCCACCGCGCTGAGCGACATCTACGGCCTGTGCCTGTTCCAGCAGCCCGATGGCGCCATTCACGCCATCGCCAACGACAAGGACGGCACCTTCGTGCAGTACCGCCTGGACGGCAGCAGCGGCCGTGTGCAGGCCACGCTGGCGCGCCAGTTCAAGGTCGCCAGCCAGCCGGAAGGCTGCGTCGCCGATGACCGTAATCAGCGCCTGTTCGTCGGCGAGGAGGATGTCGCGGTCTGGGTGCTGGACGCCCGCGCCGAAGCACCGGCCGAGCTGCAGCAGGTGATCGGCGTCGGCGAGGTGGTGCACGACGATATCGAGGGCCTGGCCTTCTACCAGGGCGCGCAGCGCGACTACCTGGTGATCTCCAGCCAGGGCAACGACAGCTACGTGGTGCTCGACGGCCAGGCGCCGTACGCCGTGCGTGGTGCCTTCCGCATCGGCCTGGACGCCGCGCGCGGCATCGACGGTGTGTCTGAAACCGACGGCCTGGAAGTGACCTCGGCCAACCTCGGCGGCCCCTGGAGTCAGGGGATGCTGGTGGTGCAGGACGGCCGCAAGCGCATGCCCGAAGGCCGGCAGAACTATAAATACCTGCCCTGGAGCGCAGTGGCCGAGGCCCTGGGCCTGGAATAGCGACGCATGAGGGGCGGTAGTCGAGGGGCGAAAAGCTCGCGGCTAAAGCCCCTCCCACGGCAGCGGGGCAATTTCGCCGGTAACCGCAATAGAGATGGCGCCCGCCACCCATGGCGGGCGCAGCAAGCAAGGAGTCGAAGATGCACAGTTCACTCGAACAGATGACCGTCTGGGGTCTGGTCAGCGAGGCCAGCCTGCTGGTGCAGGCGGTGATGCTCAGCCTGGTGCTGGCGTCGCTGGTCAGCTGGTACCTGATCGTCCAGCGTAGCGCCGTGCTGCGCCGCAGCGAACGCGAGGCGAAAGCCTTCCTGCAGCGTTTTCGCGGCAGCGCCGAGCTGGCCCAGCTGCAACGTGAGTGCGCCGCCGAAGCCGATCAGGACGCTGGTGTGCAGCAGCTGTTTCAGGCCGGTTACGGCGAGTACTTGCAGCTGCAGCGCGAGCCCGGTATTGCCGCCGACGCGGTGATCGAAGGGGTCGAGCGCAGCCTGCTGGTGGCCATCGCCGAACAGGAGGAGCGCCTGGAAAAGGGCCTGCCGCTGCTCGCCACGGTCGGCTCGGTGAGCCCCTACGTCGGCCTGTTCGGCACCGTCTGGGGCATCATGAACTCCTTCATCGGCCTGTCGCAGGTGCAGCAGGCCACCCTCTCCACCGTCGCCCCGGGCATCGCCGAGGCGCTGATCGCCACCGCCATCGGCCTGTTCGCCGCGATTCCCGCGGTGATCGCCTACAACCGCTTCTCCGCGCGCGTGGCAGGCCTCGGCGCGCGCTACTACAGCTTCGGCAACGAGCTGCAGGGACGCTTGCAGCGCAGGCTGCACAGCAGCGCCAGCCGCGTCGCCGTAGCGGCCTGAGGGGAACGTCATGCGCAGGCCGCAGAGCAAGCATGGCCCCAAGGCCGAGATGAATGTGGTGCCCTACATTGACGTGATGCTGGTGCTGCTGGTGATCTTCATGGTCACCGCGCCCATGCTCACCCAGGGGGTGCATATCGAGCTGCCCAAGGTGGCCGCCGAGGCGCTGCCCAGCGATAACCAGCAGCGCATCCTCACCCTGTCGGTGCAGGCCGACGGCAGCTACTACTGGAACCTCGGCAGCGAGCTGGACACCGAACTGGGCGCGGCCAGCGAGCAGGCCGTGGACCTGGCGGTGATGAGTGCGCGAGTGGCGCAACTGGTCGCCGAGCAGGGCGACACCCAGGTGTACATCCGCGCCGACCAGGCCGCCGACTACGCCAGTGTGGTGGCCGGTATCGCCGCCCTGCAGCAGGGCGGGGTGAGCAGCCTGGGACTGATCACCGAGGCGCCGCAATGAGCAGCCTGACCCTGCCCGCCGAGCACGACATACGACGCCCGTTCGTGCCGTCCGTGCACTGGCGCCGTCGTTGCGGCGCGCTGGCGGCCACCCTGGCCCTGCACCTGGGGTTGGGCGCACTGCTGCTCGCCCATTGGCAGATCGGCGAGCCTCTCGCGCCGCAGGTCAGCACGGTGCAGCTGCAACTGCTGACCCTGGCCCCGCCGGTACCGCCGGAGCCGCCTGCCGTGATTCCCGAGCCGACGCAGCCGGCGCAACCCGATCCGGCCATCGAACGCCAGCGTCTGGAACAGGCCGCCCTGGCGCGCAAACGCGCCGAGCAGCAGCGCCTTGAACAGGAGCAGCAACGCCAGCGCGAGGCGCAGCGGCGTGAGCAGGAGCGCCAGCGCCGCGAGGCCGAGGCCCGCGAGCAGCTCGAGCAGCAGCGCCTGGCCGAGCAGCGCGAACAGGTCGAGCGTCAGCAGGCGGCTGCGGCAGCCGAACGCGCGCGCCAGGCCGAGGCTGCGGCCGCCGCCAGCCGCGAGTTCCTGCCGATTGCCAAGCAGGCCCCGGCCTATCCGCAGCGCGCCCTGGACAAAGGCCTCGAAGGACAGTGCACGGTGCGTTACCGGGTCAACGAGCAGGGCCGGGTGGAAAACCCCGAGGCCGAACCCGACTGCCACCCACTGTTCGTCCGCCCCTCGCTGAGCGCGGCGAAGAGCTTTCGCTACCAGCCAAGGGTGATCGATGGCCGCGCCGTGGCGGTGGAGAGCGTAAGGAACACCTTCACCTACCGCATCGAATGACCACGCAGCGCAACGGAACCTGGCCCATACGCAGCCGGCCGCCGTGCGCACCATCAGTCCCCTCGCACCTCTGGGGAGAGGGTTAGGGAGAGGGGGCATTTAACCGCGTATCCCCGACCCGGCTGCAATCCGGGAACACCAGCCAGCATAGAGAAGCTCGATGAAGCACGATCCGCAGGACTTTCACCAACGCCTCGAAGCCCACGACGACCAGTCGATCAACCCCAGCGCCAACCCGTCGCTGGCGACGCTGATCGACCCCACCCGGCGCAACCTGCTCAAGGGCGGCTTGGGCCTGGCCGCCCTGGGTTTCTTTGGTGGCGGCCTGGCCGCCTGTAGCAAGGCGTCGGCCAGCCCGTTGCTGAACTTCACCAGCGTGCCGCTGCAGTTCGATCCCCAGTTCGACCAGGTACTGGTGCCACCGGGCTACCGCGCCGTGCCGTTCTTCTCCTGGGGTGATGCGGTGGAGCCTGGCGCGACGGACTGGCGTCCGGACGCCAGCGACGACTGGCAGGCCCAGCTCAAGCAGGCGGGCGACAACCATGACGGCATGAATTTTTTCGCCTTCGAGGGCGAAGAGGATCGTGGCCTGCTGGTGATGAACCACGAGTACGTCAACCCGCCGTTGCATCCGTCCGGGGTGATCGACCAGAGCCGACCGCGCCCGCTGGACGAGGTGCGCAAGGAGCAGGCCGCCCATGGCGTTTCGGTGATCGAGGTGAGAAAAGGCTCGGACGGCCAATGGCACAGAGTCATGGATTCGCCCTACAACCGACGCATCAGCATGCTCACGCCAATGCGCCTGGCCGGGCCGCTGGCCGGGCTGGAGATGATGAAGACCGCCAGCGATCCCGAGGGCCTGACGGTGCTCGGCACCCTGAACAACTGCGCCACCGGCGTTACGCCCTGGGGCACCTTCCTCACCTGCGAGGAGAACTGGCACAACTACTTCATCAATCGCGACCAACAGGATTATGAGCGCCGTGTGTCGCACAAGCGCTACGGCCTGGCCACCGAGGGCACCAGCAAGAACTACGCCTGGGAAACCGCCGACGCGCGCTTCGACGCCACGCCCTATGCCGACCAGCCCCACGGCGGGCACGTCAACGAGCCGCACCGTTTCGGCTGGGTGGTGGAGATCGACCCCTTCGACCCCAGTGCGCAGCCGATCAAGCGCACCGCCTTCGGCCGCTTCAGCCGCGAGTGCGCGGCGCTGGCGCTCGGCGAGGACGGGCGCATGGCCTTCTATTCTGGCGACGACGCCCGCGGCGAGTACGTCTACAAGTTCGTCCCGAGTGGGCGCTTCGACGCCGCCAATCCACGGGCCAACCGCGATCTGCTGGACGAAGGCACGCTGTATGCCGCGCGTTTCGATGCCGACGGCAGCGGCCAGTGGCTGGCCCTGGTTCACGGGCAGAACGGCCTGAGCGCCGAGCACGGTTTTGCCAGTCAGGCCGAGGTGCTGCTCAACGCCCGCGCCGCCGCCGACCGCGCCGGCGCCACGCCGATGGATCGCCCCGAGTGGGCGACGGTGCACCCCGGCACCCGCGAGGTCTATGTCGCCCTGACCAACAACGACGGCCGTGGCGACAAGCAGCCCACGGACGCCGCCAACCCGCGTCCGCACAACCTGCACGGGCAGATCCTGCGTTTCAATGAGCAGGGTAGCGACCCGACCGCCACCGCCTTCACCTGGGAGCTGTTCCTCCTGGCCGGCGAGGCCAGGGGCGCGCGGACTGCTGGCGGTGAGACGATGCCGGCCAACCTCACCGGCACCGTCAACGGTGACATCTTCTCCTCGCCGGACGGTCTGGCCTTCGACGCCGCCGGGCGGCTGTGGATCCAGACCGACTACGACGACGAAGAGGCGCCGATGCAGGGCATGGGTTGCAACATGATGCTCTGCGCCGACCCCGCTACCCGCGAGGTGCGCCGCTTCATGGTCGGCCCGCGCGGCTGCGAGATCACCGGCCTGGCCTGGAGCCCGGACGGCAAGGCGATGTGGGCCAATATCCAGCACCCGAGCCTCAGCTACCCGGCCAGCGATGGCCGCAGCCGCCCGCGCTCGACCACCGTGCTGGTGACCCGCCTCGACGGCGGAGTGATCGGCAGCTGATCGCTGCTGCAGCGACGCAGCCTCTCCGTAGGGTGCGCCGCGCGCACCGATGCCTGTGCCCGCCTTGGCTGGTGCGCGTAGCGCACCCTACGAGGTCAGGCCGCGCGGCGCTCGGCGTGCAGCCGCTCGAACCAGTCCAGCGTCTCGTCCCACAGCCGCTGCGCCGCAGGGCGGAAATAACCCATATGCCCGATATTGCCCAGGCCCTCGGCCTGCGAATCGACCGTGCGTGCCTGATAGGGCGCGTTGACGTAGGCGGCCATGAAGGCATCGCGTGAGGCGGGCGGTGCCCACAGATCGTCCAGCGTGTTGAGCGCCACGATGGGCGTGCTCACCTGCGCGAAACGCTCGGCCAGCCCCGGCATCTGCGGGTCGTCGAAGAAGTAGCGGGGGAAGCGGCACCAGCGCTTCCACTGACGGTAGACGCCCAGCGGCAGATCCTCGCCCATGCCCAGTTTGCTCCACGCCAGGTAGCCCTTGGAGCGCGTGATCAGCGGGCCTATCACGCGCCACATGGCCAGCACGCGCAATTGTTCGCTTTTCGGCATCCAGCCATGCCAGCCGGCGCCCGTGCCGAAGGTGTAGAAGCCGGCGACCTGATCATGGTTGGGCAGCAGGCCGAAGGCGTGGCCGCCGAACGAATGACCGATCATGAACAGCGGACGCTCGGCGTGCCGGTGCTGATCCACTGCCGCGGCGAGGTCAAGATTGGCCCAGTCCAGATACTCCATCTCGAAACCACGCAGGCTGTCCGGCCTGGATTGGCCGATGCCACGGTAGTCCAGGGTCAGGGTGTTGAAGCCGCGGCTGGCGGCATGTTCTGCGAAGCGCCGGTAGAAGCCTTGCGGCACACCGGTGGCGCCGGCGATCAGCAACTGCGCCTGGGGGCGCTCGGCGTGATAGCGCGTGGCGGCCAGCGGATAGTCGTCGAGGGCCAGCAGAGGCTGGGTTTCGCGGCGAATGGGCGTGGTCATGGCGACAGGGACTCCGTGCGATGCTGGCGGATGAAGTGGAGCAGGGTGGTCACGGCCTGTTTCAGCGGTTCGCTGCTGCCGGCGACGCGCGCCTGCAGCAGGCCGCCTTCGTAGAGCGCGACGAACAGGGCAGCTAGGCCTTGCGGCTGTGGATAACCATGGCGTTGCAACTGCTGCTGCAGCGCCTGGCGAATGACCACGAAGGCATTGGCCAGGGCTGCGCGAATCTGCTGATCGTCGGGGGTGCTTTCCAGGGCGATGGCGGCCAGTGGGCAACCGCGTTCGAACGCGCTGTTCTGCAGCTGGCCAAGCGCGCTCTGCAGCCAGGTGCTCAGTGCCTCGAGCGGGTCGGGCTGCTGCGCGAAGAGCGCGGCGAAAGCCTGCTCGGCGCGCTGGCCGACGCGTTCGATGGCCGCCACGGCGAGCTCGGTCTTGCCACCGGGAAAGTGGTGGTAAAGGCTGCCCTTGGGCGCTCCGGCGGTGGCCAGCAGTTCGTTCAGGCCGACGCCGTGCAGGCCCTTGCGCTGCAGGGCATCGATCATGGCGTCGATCAGTTTGTCGCGAGTGGTCTTGGTCATGCCCTGGATTATCTAGACCAGTCGGTCTAGCGGCCAGTGTCATTCAGGCCGCTGATCAGGCCATATCGGCAATTTTGGCTCGCGTCAGGGTGTTTCCCAGGCGCCGTCGAGCGCACTGCGCAACAGGTCGATCATCGCCTGCTGGCGCTGTGCGTCGCGATACACCAGGCCGATCTGCAGCGGGATGCGTGGCTCGCTCAGGGGCTTCCAGAGCAGGCCATGATGGGCATGCATCTGCCTGGCGCGCCCGGGCAGCACGCTGGCCAGAGTGGTGTGCGGCAGGCTGTCGAGAATGCCGTTCATGTGGTTCAGCTCCGCCTGCACCTGCGGCCTCCGGCCGAGCAGGGCGAGCTGCTCCTGCCAGATCTGGCGGATGCGAAACTCCTCGCCGAGCAGCAACATCGGCAGCTCCGCGGCCTGGCTCAGCGACACCTTGCGAAACTCGCGCAGGGGATGGTTCTCCGGCACCACCAGCTGCAACTCGTCCTCGTATAGCGCCAGGCTATGCAAGCCCGGCTGACGCGGCGGCAGGAAGCCGATGCCAATGTCCAGGCCGCCGCTGAGCAGGCGCCGCTCGATGTCCACGCCCGAGAGTTCGTAGAGCTTGACCACCAGCTGCGGCTGCGCCTGCTGCAAGCGTTCCAGCAGTAGCGGCACCAGGCTGGCGTTGACCGTCTGCAGTACACCGATGGACAGGCTGCGTGGCCCTGGTCCGCGGAAGCTGCGCAGTGCCTCGCGTGCGCGTTCCATGCCGTCGAGCAAGGGTACGGCGTGGTTGTACAGGGTGTGTGCGGCCAGTGTTGGCAGCAGGCGCCGGCCGCTGCGCTGGAACAGGCCGACATCCAGATCGCCTTCCAGTTGGCGGATCTGCTGCGACAGCGCCGGCTGGGAAATGCTCAGGCGTTCGGCGGCGCGACCGACATGGCCTTCCTCGTAGAGCGCAACGAAATAGCGAAGCTGACGAAAATCCATAAGTTTCAATTATGAATCAAGCAGGGAAATCGAAATGTCAAAATGGCCCGAAGCTCCCTAGTCTAGCGGCATGATCAACAGCTGATAAGGCCGGAGCGGTCGGTGAAGCAGGTCGAGATTCAAGGTGTATTCATAGGTAAAGCCGAAGAAATTGGCGGTGGGCTCAGTGTCGCGCAACGCAAGCAGCGGGTCGATCACCGCCTTTGGCTGTGGCCGCAGGGCCTCGGCCAGGACGAGCAAGGCGATGCGCGCTTCCACGGCGGGCCCGAGCGCGCCCTGCACCACTACCCGGCGGAACACTATGAGCACTGGCAAGCGCTGTACCCGCAGCTGGACTGGTCACGGCCCAGCTTCGGCGAGAATCTCTCCAGCCACGGGCTGACCGAGGCACAGGTGTGCATTGGCGATGTGTTTCGGTGGGGCGACGTGCTGCTGCAGGTCAGCCAGCCGCGCTCGCCCTGCTATCGCCTCAGCCGCCAGGGGCTGCACCCGGAGCTGGCGCAGGTGGTCCAGGACAGTGGTCGCTGCGGCTGGTTCTATCGTGTGCTCAAGCCGGGTTTCGTCAGTGCCGAGCTGCCATTCGAGCTGGTGCAGCGCAGCTATCCCAGCCTGAGCGTGGCGCGGGCCTTGCAGCATTTCTATCACTCGCCCATGGAGCGAGCCGGCCTGCAGCAGTTGCAGTTGTGCCCGGCGCTATCGGCTCGCTGGCGTGAAATCGCCGCGCAACGTCTGCGCAGCGGCCGCCTGGAGAACTGGTCGGCGCGTCTGCTCGGCCTGCCGCTGGAGGGCGCCGTCGCCGAGGTGGAGCGTCGTTATGCGTGATGGCATGGCAAGGCTGCAACTGATGGGCGAGCACGCTGCACCGCTGTTCGTGCGCGGCCAGGGCTCCTGGCTGTGGGACGCCGACGGCCGCGCCTATCTGGATTTCGACCAGGGGCAGGGAGGCAACAGCCTGGGCCATAGCCCGACCCTGCTGCTGGATGCCCTGCGCCGCCAGGCCGAGCAGTTGATCAGCCCGGGGCGCGAGCAGTGCAGCCGTGGGCAGCTCAAACTGGCTTCACGTCTGTGCCAGGCCACCGGCAGCGAGCAGGCGGCGTTCTGCAGCGACGCCGCGCAGGCCAACGCGCTGGCCGTGCACCTGGCGCTGCAGGCAGCGGTGCAGCAGAAGCCCGCGGCCGACACCCTGGTGTTGCTCGATGGCAGCCACCTCGCCTTGCCGCTTCATCCGGTGGCGAAGCGGGTAGTGCGGGTGCCGTTCAACGATCTCGAGGCCCTGGCCGCCGTGGTCGATCTGCGTTGCGCCGCCGTATTGCTCGAGCCGGTGCAACAGGCTGCCGGTGTGGTACCGGCGACGCTGGAATACCTGCAAGGTGCGCAGCGGCTTTGCCGCGAGCAGGGCGCCGTATTGATCCTCGATGAGACTGGCAGCGGTATGGGACGTTGTGGCGCGCTGCTGGCCGAGGAGCTGTACGGCGTGCGCGCCGACCTATTGACCCTTGGCGGCGCGCTCGGCGGCGGCATGCCCCTGGCTGCCGTGCTGGCGCGTGGGCGAGTCGCCGAGGCGTCTGCAGCCTTGCTGCCCGCCTGCCCGGCCGAAGCGTTGCTGACGGTTGCCGGTGTTGCGGTGCTTGGTGCTGTGCTCGAAGGCAGTTTCTTCAGCCAGGTGCGCGACGTCAGCGAGCATTTGCGCGAGGGCCTGGCGCGATTGTCGCGACGGCATGGCCATGGCTCGCTGCGCGGCCACGGCCTGTTGCTTGGCTTGCCCCTGATCGGCCTGCCGGCGCATGTGGTGCAGCGTGCCGCGCGTGAGCAAGGGTTGCTGCTCGGCGTCGCGCGCAGTGACTGCCTCTGCCTGTCGCCAGCGCTGACGGTGAGCCATGGCAACGTCGAGGAAATGCTGCGTCGCCTGGACCGAGCATTGCAGCGCGTCGAGCAACGCTGCGAGGAGGTGGCCTGATGCGTATTGCGCTGATTCAGCACGACGCGGGTATAGGCCCTGCGGCAATGCAACGGTGGCTTGGCGAGCATCAGGTCAGCTGGCACCGGGTATACGCAGGTGAGCCCTTGCCGAGCCTGGAGGATTTCGAGCTACTGCTGTTGCTCGACGGTTCGCTGAGCGTGCACGACGAGCGCGAGCACGGCTGGATGGGCGCGGAGAAGTGCCTGATTCACCAGTCGCTGATGGCGCGCAAGCGGGTGTTTGGCAGCGGGCTGGGTGCCTTGCTCCTGGCCGAAGCTCTGGGCGCACGTAACGCGGGTGGCTCGCAGGCTGCGCGAGTTGGCTGGTGGCAACTGGAAAAGGACCCGCAATCGCGCCAGTCGCCGCTTGGCCGCATGCTGCCGCAGCGTCTGCTGGCGCTGCACTGGCAGCGTGAAAGCTGCAGCCTGCCGCACGGCGCCATCGCCCTGTACGGCTCGGCGGCTGCGGCCTTGCAGGGTTTCGTCTGGCAGGAGCGAGCCATCGGTTTGCTCTGCCAGCTGGAAAGCGATGCCGGAAGTCTCGATCAGCGCCTGCAGCAGGCCTCGGCCGATCTCGCTCTACCGGGCGAGGTGCAGGATCGCGCGAGCATTCGTGACGGTGCGCCACATGCCGCATCAGCCAACGCCACCCTGTTCCGTCTGCTCGATTACCTCACGGGTGCCCACGCCCACATGACCTGAACACCCTTTGGCGAGCCTGTCGCACGCCCCGGTCTACCGACGGGGCGTTTTTTCTGCGACTTCAGCCTGCGTGCTTGGCCACCCAGTCGGCGTAAGCGTCGATGAACTTCTGCAGGAACGGCTTGATGCCGTCGCTGAGCGCGCCGTTCTCGTCGAAGAAGTTGCCGGCACCGCCGAGGTAGGCCTCCGGCTGCTGCAGCACATACACATCGAGGAACACCAGGCATTGGCGCAGGTGATGGTTGGCGCCGAAACCGCCGATGGCGCCGGGCGAGGCGCTGAGCACCGCCCCCGGCTTGCCGCTGAAGCCGCTCTGGCCGTAGGGGCGTGAGCCGACGTCGATGGCGTTCTTCATCGCGCCGGGGATCGAGCGGTTGTATTCCGGGGTGACGAACAGCACGGCGTCGGCGGCCTTGAGCTTGCTGCGAAAGGGCGCGTAGGAGGCCGGCGCGGTATCGCTGTCGGCGTCTTCGTTGTACAGCGGCAGGTCGCCGATCTCGAGGATCTCCAGATTCAACGAGGCGGGCGCCAGGTCGGCCAGCGCCAGGGCCAGCTTGCGGTTGATGGAGGCCTTGCGCAGGCTACCGACCAATACGGCGACGTTGTAGGTCTTGCTCATGGTTGTTCCTCTGGCGGATGAATAAGCAGGCAGCAACTATAGACCCGCCAGGCGAGCTGGGTTCCCCGTCGTCTCAGTGCGATGCCCGGGCGGTGGCGATGAATGGCCGCAAGGTGATCGGGATGGACTTGGCCGCCGGCACCTTGGCCTTCTTCTCGTGGTGCCAGAGCGGCACCAGCACGTTGCACTCGGGGTAATAGGCGGCGCAGCAGCCTTCGGGAATGTCGTGCGGGGTGACGCGCAGCGGCCCGACCGAGCGCTGCACGCCATCGTCCACGGCGGTGCTTGCCTGCACCTGATCGCCTTCGCTGAGCCCCAGGCGGGCCATGTCGTTGCGGTGCATGAACAGCACCGAGCGGGTGCCGTGCACGCCGCGGAAACGGTCATCGTAGCCGTACACCGTGGTGTTGAACTGGTCGTTGCTGCGGATCGTCATCAGGTTGAGCACGTCACGACGTTCCGGGTTCTGTTCGACGTCGTCGTTGAGCGCCAGGGTGTCCGGCCGGGTGAAGTTGGCCTTGCCGCTGTCGGTGTTCCATTCGCGCCAGGTGGCCGGCAGGGGACGGTGGAAGCCGCCCGGTTCGAGCATGCGCGTGTTGAAGTCGTGGAAGATCTCCGGATAGCTGGTGGCGATGGCCTCGCGGATCAGCCCGTAGTCGGCCACCCAGGCATCCCAGTCCATGCGCGGGTTGGCCGGCAGCGTGGCCTTGGAGAGGGCGGCGATGATCGCCGGTTCCGAACGCAACTGCTCGCCGGCCGGCTTGACCACGCCCTGCCAGGCACGAATGCAGGCGGTGCTGTCCTCGGTGGTGTGGTACTGCGGGCCGCTGGCCTGAATATCCACCTCGGTACGCCCCAGGCAGGGCAGGATGTAGGCTTTCTCACCGTGCACCAGGGCGCTGCGGTTGAGCTTGGTGACGATCTGCACGGTCAGGCGCAGTTTGCTCCAGGCCGGCTCCAGGCGCTGGCTGTCCGGAGTGGCACGAACGAAGTTGCCGCCCAGGGAGAGGAATGCCTTGATCGTGCCGTTGAGCACGCCTTCGCAGGCGTCCACCGTGGTGGCGCCGTCACGCTCCGGCACGTTGAAGCCGAACTGCTCGTACAGGCGGTCGACCGGCACCTGCGCGACCTTCTCGGTGATGCCCACGGTGCGCTGGCCCTGCACGTTGGAATGGCCGCGCACCGGGCAGATGCCTGCGCCTTCCTTGCCCAGATTGCCGCGCATCAGCAGCAGGTTGACCAGCATCTGGATGCTGGTCACGCCATGGCGATGCTGGGTCAGACCCATGCCGTAGATGGCGATGACCCGCTGGCAACCGGCATAGACCCTGGCGGCGCCCTCCATCGCGCCACGGGTCAGGCCGCTGCGGCGCTCCAGCATCTCCCAGGCGTAGCCGCGGATGGTCCGCTCGAAGGTCTCGAAACCCTGGGTGTGCTGCTCGATGAAGGCGATGTCCAGCACGCGATCCTGGCCGTTCTCGCGCGCTACGTCGTCCATGGTCAGCAGTGCCTTGCAGATGCCGACAATGGCCGCGGCATCGCCGCCGATGGTGAGCTGGTGATAGTGGGTGCTGACCACTTCCGACTCACCCGTGAGCATCTGCCGTGGCGATTGCGGATTGGTGAAGCGCTCCAGGCCGCGTTCGCGCAGCGGATTGAAGGTGAGAATGGGGGCGCCGCGCTGCCGGGCGGCGTCCAGGTCATGCAGCATGCGCGGGCTGTTGCTGCTGGTGTTGTGGCCGAAGATCAGCAGGCCGTCGGTTTTGCCGAAGTCCTCCAGAGTGACGGTGCCGACCGGCACGCCGATGCTTTCCGGCAAGGCCACCGAGGTGCTCTCGTGGCACATGTTGGAGCTGTCCGGCAGGTTGTTGGTGCCGTAGGCGCGGGCCAGCAGCTGCCACAGGTAGGAGGCCTCCAGCGAGGCGCGGCCGGAGGCATAGAACACGGCCTGGTCGGGGTTTTCCAACGCCTTGAGTTCGGCGCCGATCTCGGCGATGGCCTCTTCCCAGCTGACCGGCAGGTAGCGATCAGTGGCTGCATCCCAGCGCATCGGTTCGGTGAGCCGGCCCTGCTGCTCCAGCTGATAGTCGCTCCAGTTGCGCAGCTCGCTCAGGCTGTGGGCGGCGAAGAATTCGGGCGTGCAGCGCAGGCTGGTGGTTTCCCAGGCCGTGGCCTTGGCGCCGTTCTCGCAAAAGGCCAACGGTTTGGACGGGTGCGGCTTGGCCCAGGCGCAACTGACGCAGGCGAAACCGTCGATCGGGCGGTTCTGCTTGAGCAGCGCCATGGCGCCGGTCAGTGGAGCCCGTTCGCGCAGCAGGATGGTGCCCACGGCATTGGCTGATCCCCAGCCACCGGAAGGGCCACGATAGGGTTTGAATCGGGGTTTCATGCTCCGTCTCCCTGGCTCGTCGTCTTGCAGTTACGACGAAGGGGGCGGGGGATGGTTCAGGTTGTTTGCCCGCGCATGGCGCAAGCGCGGCGCACCGTGCCGGGTAAAAAAACGGGCCCGTTCAGGCCCGCGAGTTCACGCTCAAAGGTTTGCCAGGCATTGCGCCAGGCCTATCGGCTCGGGCCGCAACAGCCGTGCATCCATCAATTTCGGCTGGCGCACGATGGGGGCGAAGTCCATGCGCGCGAGGATGTCGCGCTCGATGTCCACGCCCGGCGCCACTTCGATCAGCTCCAGCCCTTCGCTAGTCAGGCGCAGCACGCAGCGCTCGGTGACGTAGAGCACCGGCTGGCCGCGCTCGGCGGCCAGGCGGCCGGCGAAGGTGCGGTGCTCCACCTCGGCGACGAACTTGCGCAACTCGCCGTCCTCGATGATGCGCAGCTGGCCATTTTCGATGCGGATGTCCTGCGCGCCGGCGCTGAAGGTGCCGACGAACACCACCTGCTTGGCGTTCTGGCTGATATTGATGAAACCGCCGGCGCCGGCCAGGCGCGAGCCGAATTTCGACACGTTGAGGTTGCCTGCGGCATCGGCCTGGGCCAGGCCGAGAAAGGCGATGTCCAGGCCGCCACCATCGTAGAAGTCGAACTGGTAGGGCTGATCGAGTAGCGCGCTGTGGTTGCTCGCCGCGCCGAAGTCCAGCCCCGAGGCCGGTACGCCGCCGATCACGCCAGGCTCGGCGGTCAGGGTCAGGCGCTCGATCACGCCTTCTTCTGCAGCTACTGCGGCGACGCCTTCGGGCATGCCAATGCCGAGGTTGACCACCGCGCCTGCTTTCAACTCCAGCGCGGCGCGGCGGGCGATCAGCTTGCGCACGTCCAGCGGCATGGGCGTCAGGCTGTCCACCGGTACGCGGGTCTCGGCGGCGAAGGCCGGGTTGTAGGCGGTGGCGAAGGTCTGCTGATGGTTGGCCGGTTCGGCCTGTACCACGCAGTCCACGAGGATGCCGGGGATCTTCACCTGGCGCGCATTCAGCGAGCCGCGCTCGACGATGCGCTCGACCTGGGCGATCACCAGGCCGCCGGAATTGCGCGCGGCCATGGCGATGGCCAGGCTCTCGATGGTCAGCGCCTCGCGTTCGAAACTGAGGTTGCCGTCGGGGTCGCTGCTGGTGGCGCGCACCACCGCCACGTCGATGGGGAAGGTCGGGTAGAACAGGTAGTCCTCGCCGTCGATGGGCATCAGCCGCACCAGGTCGGCTGTGGTGCGCGCATTGAGCTTACCGCCGCCATGGCGCGGGTCGACGTAGGTGCCCAGACCGACCCGCGACAGCTGCCCCGGCTTGCCGGCGGCGATGTCGCGAAACAGCTGGGAGATCACCCCCTGCGGCAGGTTGTAGGCCTCGATGCGGTTGTCCACCGCCAGCTTCTGCAGCCCCGGCACCAGCCCCCAGTGGCCGCCGATCACGCGGCGTACCAAGCCTTCATGGGCCAGGTGGTTGAGGCCTCGACCCTTGCCGTCGCCCTGGCCGGCGGCATACACCAGGGTCAGATCGCGCGGTGCCTGCTCAGCGACGAAACGCTGCTCCAGGGCGATGGCGATCTGCTCGGCGAAACCGATGCCGACGAAGCCGCCGGTGGCCAGGTTGGCGTTGTCCGGGATACGCGCCACGGCTTCGGCGGCGGTCATGATCTTGCTCATTGCGGGTACTCGTGAATTGCGGAGGACTGTAGGAGCGGCTGGCGGCGTTCCGCTTCAGCCGTGCAGATCGCGGCTGAAGCCGCTCCTACAGAGAACGTCAGAAGCTTCCAAACAGCGTGCCCAGGGTGATCACCACCGCCAGCGCCACCAGCGGGAAGACCACGGTGTTGACGAAGATGAACTTGTACGACTCGCGGTGGGTGAGCTTGCAGATCGCCAGCAGCGAGATCACCGCGCCGTTGTGCGGCAGGGTGTCCATGCAGCCCGAGGCCATGGCGGCGACGCGGTGCAGCAGCTCGGGGCTGATGCCGGCGGCGGTGGCCATGGTCAGGTACTGCTCGCCGAGGGTCTTCAGCGCGATGGACATGCCGCCCGAGGCCGAGCCGGTGATACCGGCGAGGATGTTCACCGCCACCGCTTCGGAAATCAGCGGGTTGCTGGAGACGCCCAGTACCAGGTCGCGGATGACCACGAAGCCGGCCAGGGATGCGATCACCGTGCCGTAACCCACCTCGGCGGCGGTATTGAGGATCGGCAGCATGGAGCCGAAGGCTCCGTCGTTGACGCTCTTCTTCAGGTCCATCCAGCGTTTCCAGTGCAGGGCGATCAGCAGCACGATGGCGGCGCTGAGGGCGACGATGATCGACCAGATGCCGATCAGCGACTTGGCATCCTGCAGGCCGCCGTATTCCGGTTTGGCCAGGTAGCTGGTGTCCACGGCCGGCAGGATCTGCTTGGCCATCAGGAAGTTCAGCGCGATCACCACGAAGATCGGCAGGAGCGCCAGCCAGAAGCCGGGAATGTCGCGGCGCTCTTCGACGACCGGGTCGTCGCGGTGCTCACCATAGCCTTCACCCGCGGCCATCAGCTTGCGCGACTGGGCGGTGAGCCACCAGGTGCCGAGGCCGAACATGATCAGGCCGGCGATCACCCCCAGGCCCGGCGCAGCGAAGGCGTCGGTGCCGAAGAAGGGGTTGGGGATGGCGTTCTGGATCGCCGGGGTGCCGGGCAGCGCGGTCATGGTGAAGGTGAACGAACCGAGGGCGATGGCACCGGGGATCAGGCGCTTGGGAATGCCTGCTTCGCGAAACAGTGCGGCGCCGATCGGGTATACGGCGAAGGCCACCACGAACAGCGACACGCCGCCGTAGGTGAGGATGCCGCAGGCCAGCACGATGGCCAGTATGGCGCGCTCGCTGCCGACCTTGGCGACGATGCCATGAGCGATGGCGCGGGCCGAGCCTGAGTCGTCCATCAGCTTGCCGAACAGGGCGCCGAGCAGGAACAGCGGGAAGAACTGGATCACGTAGCCGCCCATGGCCTTCATGAACACCTGGGTGTAGGTGGGCAGCAGCAGGCCGATGTCGCCGGCGAACAACAACGCCAGCAGGGCCAGCAGCGGGGCGAGAATCAGGACGTTGATGCCGCGATAGGCGAGGTACATCAACAAGGCGAGAGAAATCAGAATACCGAGGGTACCCATGGGTGGTTCCTTTTGTTGTTGTTCTAGCGGCTCAGGGCCGTTTATCGAGAAAGCGCGGATGCGGCAGCGCACCTTCGCCGGATATAGAGCCAGAGTCGTGCCAGGCGGCGTTACGACTTTGGTCGATAGGGCGGGAGGCCTCTGCAGCGAGGGTTTCAGGCTTGAGTGTGTGTTTTAAGATGGGCGTGGCGAGTGGTGCAGCTGTCCATATTTCTGGATTTATTCCAGGTTTTTGGATGAACTGCTGATTTTTAGTCCAGGAAGTTGGACGTTGGTGGTTTTCATAATTGCGCCCGCCCGGTTCCCATCCGGCGGGTTTCACCCGCCCTACCGGCGATGTAGGGCGGGTGCAACCCGCCAATTGTTGATTGCATAAAGGGCAGGCCCCGGATTTCATCCGGGCTACAAATTGCGGACGGCAACGGTTTCTGTAGGAGCGGCTTTAGCCGCGAAGCGATTTCCGGTTCGGTAACAATCGCGGCTGAAGCCGCTCCCACGACCAGCAATCAATACCGTAGCCCGGATGCAATCCGGGGCTTTTGTGGGAGGGGCTTTAGCCGCGACTGTTGTGGGGAAGCGTTGCGGGTGGCACATCGCCGGCAAGCCGGCTCCTACAGGGTGAGGCGCTCAGCCCCTCCGCCCCAGCCCATGCTGCGCCAGCTTGGCGTAGAGCCCGGCGCGGGAAATGCCCAGGCGTTCGGCGGCTAATTGGCGATTGCCGTCACAGGCTGCCAATGCCGCCACCAATGCCTGACGCTCGGCCTGCGCCAACTGCTCGGCCAGCGTCTGCGCCGTGTTCATCATCACTGGCGCGGCGGGCATCGGTGCACTCGGTGTTACCGGATCGACCAGCAAACCACGCAACGCTTCGCCATCCAGCCGCCCATCGACCGCCAGCTGCGCCCGCTCCAGGAGGTTGCGCAGCTCACGCACGTTGCCCTTCCACGGCTGCGCGCAGAGCAGGGCGAGGGCGTCGTCGCTCAGTTCCATGGGCGCCAGGCCGGAGCGGTTGGCCAGGTCGTCGAGCAGATGTTCGATCAGTGCCGGAATGTCGCCGGCGCGTTCGCGCAGCGGCGGTACGCGCAGGGCCAGCACGTTGAGCCGGTAGTACAGATCATCGCGGAACTGCCCGGCCGCCACCTTGGCTTCCAGGTCGATATGGGTTGCCGCGATCACCCGCACGTTGAGCGGCTTGACCTGATTCGAGCCGAGCGGCTCCACCTCCTGCTCCTGCAGCACGCGCAGCAGCTTGGCCTGCAACGGCAGCGGCAGGTCGCCGATCTCGTCGAGAAACAGCGTGCCGCCGTTGGCCACCTCGAACTTGCCGATACGTCCCTTGCGCTCGGCGCCGGTGAAGGCCCCCGGCGCGGTGCCGAACAGCTCGGCTTCCACCAGTGTTTCCGGAATGGCCGCCACGTTGACCGCAACGAAGGGGCCGTTGGCCCGTGGCGACAGGTTGTGGATGCCCTGGGCCAGCAGCTCCTTGCCGGTGCCGGTTTCGCCGCGGATCAGCACGGTGGCGTCGAGCTGCGCGGCGCGGCGGGCCTGGCGCTTTACCTCACTGGCCACCGCGCTGGCGCCGATGAAGCCGGCGATGGTGTAGCGCGCACGGCGTGCCTTGGCCAGTTCGTGCTGGGTGGCGAGCAGTTGCGTCTGCAGGTTGGCGTACTTGGCCATCAGCGGCTTGAGATGCCGTGCGCGGTCGAACAAGACGAAGCCGAGCGCGCCGACCAGGGTGCCGTCCTCGTCGCGCAGCGGTATGCGGGTGACCACGAAGTGCTCGCTGCCGAAGGCCATCAGGTCGAGCATGCTCGGCTGGCCGCTTTCCACCACCTCGCGCAGGCGGCTGGCCGGCAGCACTTCCTCGATCTCCTTACCGAGCACGCTGGACGGATCGCGAATGCCGACTTTCTCGGCGTACTTGTCGTTGATCCAGACGATGCGCGCCTGACGGTTGACCGCGATGGTGCCCTCACACTGCGCGTTGAGGTGATCGAACAACAGAGGCATGGCCACGGCACGGAAACGTTCCGGGGATACGCCGACGATCAGGCCGTGGTTGTCGAGTGCGTCGCGGGCAATGCTCATGGGCAGTCAGGGTCCGTTCTGGAGCGGCCGATTATGGTTGGCCCCGGCTGCCACGGGCAAGGCAACCGGGACATGCTCAGGGCTGGGAGTACACTTCGTTCGGCAGCCAGGTGGCCAGCGGTGCGAAATAGAACACCAGGGCCAGGCCGAGCAGCTGGATGAGGATATAGGGCAGCACGCCGAGGTAGACATCGCGGGTAGTGATGCCCGGTGGGCAGACGCCCTTGATGTAGAACAGCGCGAAGCCCACCGGCGGTGTGAGGAACGAGGTCTGCAGGCAGAGCGCGAAGAGAATCGCGAACCACAGAGGATCGACGCCCATGGAGAACAGCACCGGCGCCACCAGCGGCAGGATGATCAGGGTGATCTCCACCCAGTCGAGGAAGAACCCCAGCAGGAAGGTGATCGCCAGCACGGTGAGCAGCACGCCGGTCTGGCCGAACGGCAGGCCGGTGAGCGCCGCGCGGATCACGTCGTCGCCACCCAGGCCGCGCAGCACGGCGGCGAATACCGTGGCGCCGATAAAGATGCCGAAGATGAATGCGGCGGTGCGGCTGGTCTGGTACAGCGCATCCTTGAGCACCGGCAGATTCAGGCGGCGGCTGGCTGCGGCCATCAGCAACGCACCGAAGGCGCCCACCGCAGAAGCCTCGGTGGTGGTGGCGATGCCGAAGAAGATCGAGCCGAGCACGGCGAAGATCAGCGCCAGCGGCGGCACCACGGCCCAGAACACGTCGAGCAGGGCACGGCCGTCGAGCTTCGGCCGGTTGACCGGGGCCGGGGCGAAATCTTTTTTCAGCCAGGCGGTGATGACGATGTACAGCACGTACATCAGCGCCAGCATCATTCCCGGAATCAGCGCGCCCATGAACAGCTTGCCCACCGAAGCCTCCGAGGTGCCGAGGCGGTCGGCCATCAGCAACGCACCGAAGGCGCCCACCGCAGAAGCCTCGGTGGTGGTGGCGATGCCGAAGAAGATCGAGCCGAGCACGGCGAAGATCAACGCCAGCGGCGGCACCACGGCCCAGACCACGTCGAGCAGGGCACGGCCGTCGAGCTTCGGCCGGTTGACCGGAGCCGGGGCAAAGTCTTTTTTCAGCCAGGCGGTGATGACGATGTACAGCACGTACATCAGCGCCAGCATCATTCCCGGAATCAGCGCGCCCATGAACAGCTTGCCCACCGAAGCCTCCG